>DATEAM010000033.1:0-16538 GCA_035288385.1 Thermodesulfobacteriota bacterium | reverse complement strand
CACCGGGGGGGGAACCTTTCTGAAGAAAGGTTCCCCACCCGCCCCCCCCCTCCAAAGACTTTCGGCTATCCCATGAGGGGAGACCCGCGCAAGAAATTCCCCGAAGAGAGGTCTCCCCTCATGGGATAATAGCTAAAAGTTTTTGAAAGGAGTCTGAGGGAAACCTTTTACAAAAAGTTTCCCTCAGGGCAAATGTGACCTTAATGGTTGATTTTTTTCGCTTTTACTGCTATTTTCCTTTATAGGTGCAAAAACCCGGCTGAGGTTTCCTATGAGGTTTTGGTCTTACGTCGTTTCCGCGTTTTTAATCGTCCTTGTCGGCGCTTCTCCCGTCTTCGCCGATTTTTACTCCTATACAGACGACTCCGGGGTCGTGCACATAACAAACGTGCCCACCTCCGCCGGCTACAAGCTCATAATGAAGGAGAGGAAGAACCCGACCCGGAAGAGCAGCGCCAACGCCGAGATAGACGATATCATAGAGAGGGCCTCCATGAAGTACGGAGTAGACCCCACGCTCGTAAGGGCCATCGTAAAGACCGAGAGCAACTTCGACTCCGGCGCCGTCTCCGAGGACGGGGCGAGGGGGCTTATGCAGCTCATGCCCGAGACGGCCCGGCTAATGGGCGTAAGTGACATAGACGACCCCGAGGAGAACCTCGAGGGCGGGGTCCGGTACCTGAGCCAGCTCCTTAAGACCTTCGGCTCGAACCTCCAGCTGGCAGTAGCCGCGTACAACGCGGGAGAGACGGCCGTCATGAAGTACGGCGCCATCCCTCCTTACCGGGAGACCCGTGACTACGTAAAAAAGGTCCTCCATTACTACGACGTCTACGGCGGCCGGGTAGAGGCAGAGGGCCGGGGGTACTGAGGGTTTTTTGCCTCGCCCGCGGGCTCTTTCCTGACGGAAGGTCCCGGGCCCAATGGACCGGGGCGACTTCGATACGCCTGAATTATTCACCTTGAGAACAGGACAAAGGGTTTTGAAAGGGTTTTGAGGAAGACTTCCCGGGGGCGCGGGAGGTTTTTTCAGAAGGAAAGAAAGAGGACCTTTCGTGGAGAGAAAGGCCCCATGAAAAAGGAGCGCTCTTATGGGCCCCGATGGGCGAAACGACAACTTGAACCTCCCCAACACCCTTTCCCTGATAAGGATACTCGCCGCCCCGGTGCTGATCGTCCTCCTCCTTTCCCCCGGGGAGGTCTTGAGCTTCGTTGCGGCGGTCATCTTCGCCCTCGTGTGCATAACCGACTGGCTCGACGGTTATTTCGCGAGAAAGCGGGGGCTCGTCACCTCGATGGGCAAATTCCTCGACCCTCTCGCCGACAAGCTCCTCATCAACACGGCCTTTATAATGCTCATACCGCTGGGCAGGGTCCCGGCCTGGGTCGTGGCCCTTATAGTGGGCCGCGAGATAGCGGTCACGGGCCTCCGTGCCGTAGCCTCGAACATGGGGATCGTGATAGCCGCCGGCACTCTCGGCAAGTACAAGACGGCCTTCCAGATAGTCGCCCTCGTCGCATTGATCCTCCACTACCCCTTTTTTGGCGTTGACTTCCGCGCCCTTGGCGTGGTCTTCCTCGTAATCGCCTTCGTCCTTACCATGTGGTCGGGGGCCGATTATTTTCTGAAGTTCTTCAGGTCCGCCGGCTTTGAAGAGGGTTGAGGTTTTTTTTCGCCGACCCCCCCGGCCCGGACTTTAGCGATTGACAAATTTTAATAATCGGTTAAAATTATCGATGAAAACACATCTTTAGTTTCCGCATCACGGACCATCTCACCCGGACCCAATCAGCCTGAAAAACTTTAGCGTTTTTCCGTCGTTTCGGAGATCTTATCCACTCAAAGGATTTCGGTAACCCATGAGACTCTCTCAGAGGTTCAACCTTTATTTAGGGGCCATATTCATTATCGGTTTCCTCATACTCATATTTCTCGGGTTCCGTTCCAACTCCGCGCTTCTCGAGGAAATCGGCCTTAAAGAGGCGAGTTATATGAGTAAAGACGTCTTCGACAGGCTCTACGAGTCGATGAGGCGGGGGGGAGGCAGGGACGAGAACCGGGCTATAATCAAGAGTTTCGAGAAGATAAACGGGATAGAGGAGATAAGGGTGATTCACGGGCCCGAGCTTAACGCCGAGCACGGTCTCGATGAGGACGATCTGCCCAGGGACAGGTTCGACAGGCAGGCCCTCGACGGCAAAACCTACGCAGCCATCGAGAAGACCGTAGACGGCCACAAGGCCGCGAGGTTCGTAGTGCCCGTAATCGTGACCAGGGACTGCGTCGAGTGTCACACCACCAAGCCAGGCACCGCCAACGGGGCCATATCGATAATGGTCTCTTTGAAGAAGTACGAGGGCGTCATAGCGGTCTTTACCGGGAGTATGCTCCTGTGGGGGGCGGGCGTGCTCGTACTCTCGGCCGTCATGCTGCTCGTTGCGATAAGGAGAAGGCTCGTTTCACCCCTTGAGAGCCTCAAGGAGGGACTCGCGGCCATAAGCAGGGGGGAGCTCGACCACAAGGTCCGCCTCCATACGGGAGACGAGATCGAGGAACTCGGCAGTGCCTTCAACAAGATGGGCCAATCGCTCCTCACGACGACTACGAGATTGAACGACATTAACGAGAGGTACACGAAGCTCGTGGATATGGCCGCCGACGCCATAGTCCTGAAGGACATAGAGACCCATAGGTTCATCGAGGCCAACCCGGCGGCGACCGTCTTTACGGGCTACTCCAGGGACGAGCTCCTCGGCAAGAGCACCGAAGACCTCTACCCGAGGGAAAAGCTCTCCGAGTACATGGAGATATTCAAAAGGTGGGTCTACGACGGGAAGGGATACCTCCACGACGCCGCCGTAATAAGCAAGGACGGCGCCGCGGTCCCCGTGGAGATAGCGGCAAGCCTCCTTGAGATAGGAAAAAAGAAGTACATACAGGAGATATGGCGCGACATATCGGAGCGCAAGGGTTTTGACGAGAAGTTGAAGCAGCAGATCGTCGAGCTCGAGGCCACGGTAAGGAAGAAGACGGCGCACCTCGAGGAGGCCTACGCCAAGCTCAAGAACTCGGAGAAGAAGATAGTGGAATCGGCCAAGCTCATCTCGCTCGGAGAGATGGGCGCGGGGATCGCCCACGAGCTTAACAGCCCGCTTGCCGGGATCTTGAGCATCACGGACGTGCTCCTGGGCAGGCTCAACAAGAACGACCCGAACTACTACCTCCTCGAAAAGATAAAGGACGCCGCCGTGCGCTCCAAGTACATCATACTCGACATGCTCACCTACGCGAGGCCCTTCAAGGGGGAGTTCGAGCCCCTGTACCTGAACCTCGTCATCAAGGCCACCCTCGCCATGTTCATCTCGGAGTTGAAGAGCGTGTCCATAGAGATAGCGCCCCGGCTCGACCCCGAGCTCCCCAGGGTCTACGGGAACAAGGGCCAGCTCATGGAGGTGGTCCTGAACATCATAAAGAACGCCAGGGACGCCATGGCCGGTGAGGGGAAGATATTCATAACCACGAAGGTCGGCACCGACGACGGCCGTGAGGTCGTCGTCATGGAGATAAGGGACACGGGCCCCGGCATACCGGCGGAGGCGATGGACAGGATATTCGACCCCTTCTTCACCACCAAGGTAAAGGGCGGGGGGAAGAACGTGGGCCTCGGGCTTTCGATTGCCCAGAGCATAGTGGCTGAGCACGGCGGGAAGATCTGGGCCGAGAACGCCCCCGGCGGCGGGGCGGTCATGAGGGTGACCCTGCCCTTCGCGCCCGAGGAATACCATGAGGTCGACGACTGACCCTGGTACTGTTAAATGGCGGCCCCTTTAGGTCAGTCGTCGGGGGCCCTTGGAAGAGAAGAGAGGAGGCGAGAGATGGCAGAGCTCGACAGAAACAAGAAGATACTCATAGTCGACGACGAGGAGACCGTGGGCATAGGCATGTCCGAGATGTTGAAGGACGCCGGCTTCAGCGCCCGTTACGTGACGAGCGGCAAGGAGGCCGTCGAGAGCTTCGGGGTGTCGAGCTACTCCCTCGTCTTCATGGACATGATGATGCCGGGGATGAACGGGCTCGAGACTTACAGGAAGATGAAGGAGGTGAACCCCGACGTGAGGGTGGTGCTCTTCACAGGATATTTCAGGGAGGTGGACACCGCCATATACCAGGGCGTCAAGGAGGGGATGATAGACGTTTACATCAGAAAACCCTTCTTCTCCGAGGAGATAATACGCACGGCGAGAAAGTACTCGTAGTCACGGACAGGACCGTACGTCACCCTTGCCCCGGGGGGCGGCCATATCCCGAGCCTTCCCGGCAACGCCGAAATCCACGTATTTCGCCCCCCTTACTTATTGCCTTGACATAAAAATATAATTTTTATAATATTAGATGGACAATTTTTGTCACCCTATAACCGGAGTGCGATGACTGACAGGCTCGGCGAACTGTTGCTCAGGGAAAAGCTGATAACGCCCGAACAGCTGAAGAAGGCAGTGGAAGCGCAGAAGGAAAGCGGCGGCAGACTCGGTTATAACCTCACCAAGCTCGGCTTCATCAGCGAAAAGGACCTTACTGTTTTCTTGAGCAAACAGTACGGTATCCCTACCGTAGACCTTTCCGCCCAGGAAATAGACCCCGAAATAGTAAAATTCATCCCCGAAGAGGTGGCCCACAAGTACCAGCTCATCCCGGTAAATCGCACCGGCTCGACCCTCGTGGTAGCCATGGCCGACCCCTCCAACATATTCGCCATCGACGACATAAAGTTCCTGACGGGATACAACGTGGAGCCCCTTGTAGCCTCGGACGAGGCGATAAAGGCGGCCATTGAGCAGTACTACGAATCCGGGGAGCCGGGCCTTGAGGGGGTGTTGACCGAGTTCGACGAGGAGGAGATGGAGGTAGTACAGGAAGAGGAGGAGATAGACATAACGGACCTGAAGAAGGCCGTTGAAGAGGCCCCCGTCGTAAGGCTCGTCAACTTCATCCTCACCGACGCCATAAAGAAGGGCGCCAGCGACATCCACATAGAGCCCTACGAGAAGTCCTTCCGCGTGCGCTACAGGATAGACGGCATCCTCCACGAGGTGATGAAGCCCCCCTTCAAGCTCAAGAACGCCATAGTCTCGAGGATAAAGATAATGAGCCAGCTCAACATCGCCGAGAGGAGGCTCCCCCAGGACGGCAGGATCAAGCTCAAGCTCGGAAAGAACAAGGAGATGGACTACAGGGTCTCGGTGCTCCCCACCCTCTTCGGCGAGAAGGTGGTCCTAAGGCTCCTCGACAAGGCCAACCTACAGCTCGACATGACGAAGCTCGGCTTCGAGCAGAAGGCTTTGAAGAACTTCACGAGCGCCATACACCAGCCCTGGGGCATGGTGCTCGTCACCGGCCCAACTGGCAGCGGCAAGACCACGACCCTGTACTCGGCGCTCGCAGACCTCAACAAGGTCTCCGAGAACATATCCACCGCCGAGGACCCCGTGGAGTTCAACCTCATGGGGATAAACCAGGTGCAGATGCACGAGGACATAGGGCTCAATTTCGCCGCGTCCCTGAGGAGTTTTCTCCGCCAGGACCCGGACATCATAATGGTCGGCGAGATACGCGACTACGAGACTGCCGAGATAGCCATAAAGGCCGCGCTCACAGGTCACCTCGTCCTTTCAACACTCCATACCAACGACGCGCCCTCCACGGTTAACAGGCTCCTGAACATGGGGATAGAGCCCTTCCTCGTCTCCTCGTCCACCAACCTGATACTCGCCCAGAGGCTCGCAAGGAAGATCTGCACCGAGTGCAAGGAGGAGGTCGACGTCCCGGAAAACGTAATACTGAACATGGGGGCCGCCCCCGAGGAGGCGGCCCGGATGAGCTGTTACAAGGGAAAGGGGTGCGCCGCGTGCAACGACACGGGCTTCAAGGGCAGGATAGCCCTCTACGAGGTGATGCCCTTTACTGAGACGATAAAGGAGCTGGTGCTTAACGGCGCCTCGAGCGCGGAGCTTAAGAGGGCGGCCATAAACGGCGGCATGAAGTCCCTGAGGATGAGCGGCATAACCAAGGTGGCCGAGGGCACTACGACGGTAGAGGAGGTATTGAGGGTAACCATGGCAGACTAAAAATTCGTTCCAACGCCCCGATGGGGGCGGAAAAACTGTACGGAAAAAGTTCACCACGAGACCTGAAGCGAACGCTGAACCTCATGTAGATTCGATGGCTCTGAGATTGTAACTTTAGTCCTATATATTTCGCGCTGTTTAATGCCATATATCAAAGTGAACCGTTAACTACTCAAAAAAGGAGCGGATTATGGCCGTACAGGGCGTATCCAAGTTCAACCTCCAGGAGCTCCTGAGGCTCCTAATAGACCGCAGCGGCTCGGACCTCCATATCTCGGCGGGCTCGCCCCCGAGGATAAGGGTCCACGGGACGCTCTCCCCAATGGACATGCCCGTTCTGACGGGCGTGGACGCTAAAAACCTCTGTTACTCCATACTCACCGACACCCAGAAACACAGGTTCGAGGAAGAAAACGAGCTCGACTTCTCCTTCGGTCTCAAGGGCCTGAGCCGTTTCAGGGGAAACCTCTTCGTCCAGAGGGGCACGGTGGCGGGGGTCTTCAGGACCATTCCCTTCCAGATAAGGTCCTTCAGGGAGCTCGGGCTTCCCCCGATAGTTGAGGAGCTAGCCAATAAACCGAGGGGCCTCATACTCGTCACAGGACCCACGGGCAGCGGCAAATCCACCACGCTCGCCTCGATAATCGACAAGATAAACCACGAGAGACCCGAGCACATAGTTACCATTGAGGACCCGATAGAGTACCTCCACAACTCGAAGGTCGCGCTCGTGAACCAGAGGGAGGTGGGCTACGACACGCACGGCTTCGGAAAGGCGCTCAAGTACGTCTTGCGCCAGGACCCGGACGTCGTCCTCCTTGGAGAGCTCCGGGACACGGAGACCATCGAGGCCGCCCTTCGGATTGCCGAGACGGGCCACCTCTGTTTCGCCACCCTCCACACCAACTCCTGCGTGCAGACAATGAACAGGATAATCGACGTCTTCCCTGCCAACCAGCAGCAGCAGGTCAGGGCCCAGCTCTCCTTCGTCCTCGAGGGGGTGATCTCCCAGCTCCTGTTGCCCAGGGCCGACGGAAAGGACAGGGTCCTGGCAGTAGAGCTCATGGTCCCCAACCCCGCCATAAGGAACCTCATAAGGGAGGACAAGATCCACCAGATATATTCGCAGATGCAGGTGGGCCAGTCGAAGTTCGGCATGCAGACGATGAACCAGAGCCTTATGAACCTCTACGCCAGGAGGCTCATAACGCTCGAAGAGGCCATGGGCATGAGCCAGGAGCCCGACGAGCTTAAACAGATGATGAAGAACGCGGGCGAGGCCAGACAAGGCTTCACCGCAGGAAGGAGCGTATAAATGGCTACTTTCGTCTATACGGGAAGGACCGCGGCAGGGGAGGCGAGAAAGGGGGAGGTGGACGCCGCGAGCCTCGCGCAGGCAACGGCATCTTTGAGGCGCCAGCACATAGTCCCGAGCTCCATAGCCAAGAAGAAGGGCGGGCTCGGGGGGGTGTTCTCGGGGATAAAGATACCCGGGCTTTCCAGGGGTGTCAAGACCAAGGAACTCGTCGTCTTCAGCCGCCAGTTCGCCACGATGATAGACGCCGGGCTTCCACTCGTCCAGTGTCTCGACATCCTGGCCGGCCAGCAGCCGAACCAGGAGTTCAAAAAGGCGCTCCTGGACATAAAGATGTCCGTCGAGGGGGGCTCGACCTTCGCCGACGCCCTGGGCAAGCACCCGAAGATCTTCGACGGCCTCTACGTGAACCTCATAAACGCCGGAGAGGTCGGGGGCATACTCGACACCATACTCAACAGGCTCTCCTCCTTTCTCGAGAAGAACGAAAAACTCAAGAACAAGATAAAGGGGGCGATGACCTATCCCGTGGTCGTTATCCTCATAGCCTGTCTCGTCGTGGCCGGGCTCCTTATCTGGGTGGTGCCCATATTCCAGGACATGTTCGAGGGGTTCGGCCAGGCCCTGCCGGCGCCAACGCAGATTGTGGTGAATCTGAGTAAGCTCCTCCAGTACTACTGGTACCTCCTGCTCGGCGGCCTCATAGGCATTGGCGTGGGCGTCAACAGGTTCTACAAGACGGAGAAGGGCCGATGGATAATGGACAAGATGTTCCTGAAGATACCGGTCTTCGGAGACCTCATCAGAAAGACCGCCGTGGCCCGGTTCACCAGGACGCTTGGCACCATGATATCGAGCGGCGTGCCCATACTCGAGGCCCTGGAGATAGTATCTAAGACCTCGGGAAACGTCGTGATAGAGGACGCGGTGATGCGCTCGAGGGCGAGCCTGAGCCAGGGCAAGACCCTCGCTGACCCTCTCATGGAGACGAAGGTCTTTCCCGGCATGGTTACCCAGATGATAGCCGTCGGTGAGTCCACCGGCGCCCTGGATACCATGCTCACCAAGATAGCGGACTTCTACGAGGAGGAGGTGGACGCCGCCGTGGATGCCCTGACCTCCCTTATAGAGCCCCTGCTCATGGTCTTTCTCGGGGTCGTGGTAGGCGGGCTTGTCGTGGCGCTTTATCTGCCCATATTCCAGCTCGCCGGCGTGGCCGCCGGTTAGGCTCAGGGGGGCTAAAGATGGAAGAGTCCTTCCGGCCAAAAGACCTCAAGGCCAAGATGATGGCCATGATGATCCTGAGGGTGGTGATCGCTCTCGTCTTTCTGGGCATCACCACCTGGTTCCAGGTAAAGGAATACCCTTCGGCCCAGCTGAACCTCTACCCCCTGTACGCAGTGGTGGTGGTCCTGGGCCTTCTTACTATCCTCTACGCCCTGGCGCTCAAGTGGGTAAAGAACCTCGGGCCCTTCATATACACCCAGATCGCCGTGGACCTGCTCCTTATAACCTTCATAGTCTACACCACGGGGGCGATAGAGAGTTATCTTCAGATACTTTATTTTCTGAGCATAATAGGGGCCACCATCATGCTCGGACGCAGCTGCGGCTACTACGCCGCCTCCCTGTCGAGCATTGCCTACGGGGTTGTCATAGACGCGGACTTCTACGGGATGCTCCCGGCAAGGTTCAAGGTCTTCATGCCGGGCTCGCTCCATGTCTGGGAGGACGCGCTCACCACCGTCTCGACGAACATCCTGGCCTTTTTCTCCGTGGCCTATCTTGCGGGCTACCTCGCCGAGAAGACCAAGAGGTACGAAAAGAGGCTCGAGGCCAAGGAGATAGACTACGAGAAGCTCGAGAGCCTAAACAGGCACATAGTGGAGAACATAACGAGCGGCATAATGACCCTCGACGAGCACTCGAGGATAACGAGCTACAACCATGCCGCGGTGAGCATAACCGGGTTTACCCTCCAGGACGTCTACTACAAGGGCGTCGACGAGGTCTTCCCGGGGCTACTCGCCGACGTGAGGGGCGTGGCCGGGATAAGGCTTGAGAAGAAGGTGAGGAAAAAGGGGGGAGGGGAGATGTTCCTCGGGCTCATGGTCTCCCACGGACGCGGGGGTGCCGCCTCGAGGATCATAATCTTCCAGGACCTGACGGAATTGAAGGCCATGGAGGAGCAGATCGACAGGGCCGAGAAATTGAAGGCCCTCGGGGAGCTCTCCGTGGGCATAGCCCACGAGATACGAAACCCGCTGGCCTCCATATCCGGGTCCATCCAGCTCCTCAAGGAGCAGCTCGCCCTCAATGACGAGGACAGGACCTTGATGGGCATAGTCCTGCGCGAGACGGAAAGGTTGAACGCCCTGGTAACGGATTTTCTCGTCTTCGCGCGCCCTGCCCGCAACGAGCGTGGCACGGTGAACCTCTCCGGGGTCATAAACGAGACGATACAGATGTTCAGGAACTCCCCGGAGGCCGCCGGTATCGAGATAGAGAGCTCTCTTAACAACGACATATACGTGGAGGGCGACGGGCGCCAGATTGGACAGGTGTTCTGGAACATCTTTTTGAACTCGGCCCAGGCGATGGACCATGACGGGAGGCTTATCGTCACCTCCTCTTTCAGGACGGGCTACGACGGCGTAAAGGGCACGCTCCTTACCCGGTCCGCAAGCGCTTGCAAGGACTACTCATTCGTGGGCGTCAAGGTCGTGGACACGGGCCGGGGCATCGAGTCCGACAAGATAAAAAAGATATTCGACCCCTTCTATTCCACGAAGCCCAACGGCACTGGGCTCGGCCTCGCCATAGCCCACAGGATAGTCCAGAGCCACGGCGGGACCATAGAGGTCAGGAGCAGGCTCGGCAGGGGCACGGTCTTCAAGGTGATACTGCCGGCCGCGGCCGGCATGGTGCATTAATAAAAAATTCAGGTGCGAGTCGAAAGATGGCGAAAGAGGCAAAGAGAAGAAAGGCAACGATAGTCGTCGTGGACGACGAGAAGGACATGAGGGACTTCCTCGATATCATGTTGAGGAAGGAGGGCTACGACGTAGAGTGCATGCCCTCGGCGGACTCCGCACTCGCCTTCTGCAGGGGGAACGGCTTCGACCTCGTGATAACCGATCTTAAGATGCCCGGGATGAACGGCGTGGAGCTTCTCCGTGCCGTAAAGGAGCTCGACCGCGACGTCCCGGTAATAATGATAACCGCCTACGCCTCGGTGGACACGGCCATAGACGCCATGAAGGCGGGCGCCTACGATTACTTCACCAAGCCCTTCAAGCTCGACGAGATAAAGCTCAACATAAGGAACGCCCTCAGCTTCAGGAACCTCAAGAGGGAGAACGAAAGGCTCAGGAAGGACATCAAGAGCAGAAACGGCATTGCGAACCTCATAGGGGAGAGCCACGCAATGGAGGAGGTCCATGTCCTTATAAGGAGCATCTCCAGGGCGAAGGCGAACGTCTTCATAACCGGGGAGAGCGGCACGGGCAAGGAGCTCGTCGCCAGGGCCATACACTACGAGGGTATCGCCGCGAACGGCGGCGAGCAGAGCCCCTTCGTGGCCATAAACTGCGGTGCCATACCCGAGAACCTCATAGAGAGCGAGCTCTTCGGCCACGCCAGGGGCGCCTTCACGGGGGCGGTATCCAGCAAGGAGGGCCTCGTGGAGCAGGCCGACGGGGGCACGCTATTTTTAGACGAGATTACAGAGCTACCCCTGCACCTCCAGGTAAAGCTCCTGAGGTTCATACAGGAGAGGAACTTCAGGCGCGTGGGCTCAACGTCCGACATAACCGTGGACTTGAGGATTATAGCCGCCTCCAACAAGGACGTGGAGACGGAGGTTAGAGAGGGGAGGTTCAGGGAGGACCTCTTTTACAGGCTTAACGTCATAAGGATAAACATCCCAACCCTGAGGGAAAGGAAAGAGGATATACCGCTTCTGGCCGCCCACTTCATCGAGAAGTACTCGAAGGTGCACGGAAAGTCCGTAAAGGAGATATCTTCCGAGGCGATGGGGCTCCTCGTCTCTTACGACTACTCGGGAAACATCCGCGAGCTCGAGAACCTCATCGAGAGGGCCATAACCCTGGAGACCTCGGAGGTCCTAACGCCCGGGAGCCTGCCCGGTTACCTCAAGGACAGGGGCCTGGAGATGGCCGGGGAGCAGGCGTTGAAGGTCCCGAGCGACGGGCTCGACCTCGAGAAGACCGTCGAGGAGTTCGAGAAGGCGATAATCGCCGACGCCCTTAGAAAGTCGGGCGGGGTCAAGAAAAAGGCCGCCGAGCTCCTGGGACTCAGTTTCAGGTCGATGAGGTATAAACTCAGCAAATATGACATCACCGAGAACTGAAGGCTTGAGGGTTTTTTCGGCCCTTATGGTATTGGCCGTACTCGCCTTCCTCCTGGTCCTTGTCGCTTTTCAGCTCCAGCACAGGGACGCTGATATCTTCTGGGCCTTGAAGAGCGGCGAGTGGATAGTCGAGAACCTGAAGGTGCCTTCCACAGACCCCTTCTCCTTTACCTTCGAGGGGAGCGAGTGGGTGGACTTCACCTGGGGCTTCCAGGTCGTCGCACACCTGTTCTACTCCAGGCTCGGGGGCTGGACGGGTCTTTTCATCCTCCAGGTCCTCGCTACGGGGGCCACCTTCCTTTTTTTATACCTTAACCTCAAGACCGTGGGGGGCAAGAGGGCGTGGCTTGTCTCGACCCTCCTTTTCCTCGTCTTCGCAAGCTCTTATTCGAGGCTATTCATAAGGCCCCACCTCTTCGCCTTTCTCTTCATATCCCTTTACCTCCTGTTGCTGAACCTGTACGACAGGAAAGGCAACGCCCGGTACATATTCGCCCTGGTGCCGCTCCACGTCCTGTGGATTAACATGCATTCGAGCGCGGTCCTCGGGGTCTTCCTCGTAGGAGCCTGGGCCCTCGGGGCGGTCATAGACGGTTTCAGGGAACGGGGGTTCGCCTTCATAAAAAGCCCGGGGCCCGAGGCGGCAAAGCTCGTCATCATATCGCTGGCCGTACCCCTGGCGTCCGTCATAAACCCGTACGGGCTGAAACTCGCCCTCTTCCCCTTCATCCACCAGGGGGGAGAGAACGCCGACGCCCTGAGGCATATAGGGGAGTGGACGCGCATACCCGCAAGCGAGCTCTTATTCTACTTCTACCCGAAACCCTTTAACTTCTTCGCCTTCAGGCTCCTCGTAGTCGGCGCGGTGGCGGCCCTGGTCATGAACTTCAGGGGCTTGAAGACCAGGGACGTGGTGATAATGGCCGGGGCCCTCTACATGGCGTTATCCCACGTGAGGTGGGTCGGGCAGTTCGCCTACTTCGCCGCGCCCGTAATCGCCGCCAACGCGGCCTCCTACCTCGAATCCAGGAAAAAAGACCCCCTCTGGTTCTCATGGGCCTCCCTGGGGCTCGCCTTCTTTGTCGCCGTATTGATGGTCTCGAGTCTCCTTGGCCCCTCTTATCGGGATAAATTCGGGCTCGGCATCAAGAAGGGGGCCTTCCCCGAGGGCACGGTGAGCTTCATGAGGAGCGAGGGGATAAGGGGCCGCCTCTTTAACGACTATATCTTCGGGGGCTACCTCATATTCGCATACCCGGAGACGAAGGTGTTTATAGACGGCAGGACCCCCACGGTCTATTCCCCTTATTTTTTCTGGACCTCGAGGCTCGTATCAGACGAGGAGGGATGGAAAAGGCTATCGGACGAGCACGGTATAACGGCGGCGCTCGTGAAGATAGAGACACCTCTTTGCTCAAAGCTCTTTGAGAACCCCGGCTGGAGGGCGGTCGTCTTCGACGACGTATCGGTCCTCTACCTCAGGGACCCCGGCCCTTACGGGGATACCATCTCGAGACGCTCTCTTAAGGACCTTAACCCATGCGCCGATTCCCCGCGGTACACCTTGCCCTCCGACCGTGAGAAGTTAACGAGGATGGCCGGAGAGCTCGAGGGGGTAATCTCAGCTCTCGGCGACATGGAGGGCCGCGTATCGAGGCCCCACAGGCTCCTCGGTCTCGTAAGGAGCGAGCTCGCAGGAGAAGAGAACCTCAGGGCCGCCGTTGCCGAGTTCAGAAAGGCTCTCTCCGTGGACGACGACGCCCGCACCCACTATGACCTCGGAGTGGCCCTCGGCAAGCTCGAGATGCGAGAAGAGGCTCTTGTAGCCTTCAAAGAGGCGGTGGAGAGGGACGACGGTTTCAAGGAGGGGTACCTTGCCATGGGGCTTGCGCACCACGACATGAAGAACCACGAGGCGGCACAGAGGTGGCTCGAAGAATACATCTCTCTCGCCGACGACTCCGCCGATTACATCGCCTACAAGACCCACGGGATGAGCTGTTTCGAGCTATCGAGGTACGACTGCGCCGCGAGGTCCCTCGAGAGGGCGGCCTTCATAGCCGCCGACGAGGTTGAGCTCTCCGAGGTCTATTACTACCTCGGAAACGTATACTTCGAGAAGGGAGACTACGCCCTCGGCGCCGGGTATTACAACAAGGCGATGGATAACGAGCCCCGTTATGCCGCCGTCTTGAGGACGCTCTCAAGGGAGCTCAAGGAGAAGGGCAGCACGGAAAGGGCCCGCAATATCGACGAGATATTGCGGATGAGGGCGGGATAAATAGACCCCCCGGAGGGAAAAAGTACAAAAGTTGTCAGAGAAGTGACAAAAATTGTCACAAAACCCGCCGCGAGACCGCTCCATTCTTTTGTAACTAACCGTTTTTTAAGCATAATTTCCTTTGGCACGGGTATTGCTTTATATTATAAATGTCTGAACACGTATAAATATTTAGAAAACGAGTCGGACGGCCTTAATACCCGAAAGGAGGAGAGAGATGTTTCTACAAGCGATTCTCAAACGTGCAAAGAGGGATGAAGCGGGCTTCACGCTGGTCGAGCTCCTGATCGTCGTTGCCATTATAGCGATCCTCGCCGCCATCGCCATCCCGCAGTTCACCAAGTACAGGCTGAGGGGGTATAAGACGGAGCTCGATTCCGACGCCAAGAACGCCTACACGGCAGCCCAGGCGTACCTGACGGACAACCCGAGCGTGACAGTCAACTCCCTTGCCATGCTCAACACGGGCGGCTACCAGAAGTCCCAGAACGTGTCGTTCGTAAACGGCGGCATGTCGCTCACCACAGGCAACGTCGAGCTCAAGACCACGGCTGCCGGCCTTACGGACAACAACGTCGTCATCGGCTTCGACGGCAACATCCTGTTCGCGAACTCGCCTTAATCAGTTGCTGTCAAAAGTGTAAAGGAAGGGGGGGCTATATGCCCCTCCTTTTTTTTTGGGGGGGTCGGCTCTGATGGGTAAAATGTTTTTCAGCAAGCGGCTTTTTCTTGTACTCCTGCCCGTTGCGGGGCTCCTCGTATACTCGAAGGCCCTTGGCGCCCCCTTCGTCTTTGACGACGGCCTTTATGTACTCAAAAACCCGTGGATAAGGTCCCTCTCGAACCTTGCCGACCTCTCGGCGTCGAGGTACATGGGGGACCTGAGCTTCGCGTTGAACTACAGACTCTCCGGGGCCGAGCCCCTTGGCTACCACCTCGTAAACGTAATCATACACATTGTAAATGCCGCCCTTCTCTTCTTTATCATAAGGGCCGTCTTCTCTTCCCCCCTTGTAAAGGGCTCCGTACCCGCTCTTGACGAAGCGTCAAGGGACGCTGTAGCCGCCCTTACTTCCCTGATCTTCCTCTGCCATCCCGTAAACACCCAGGCCGTGACGTACGTATCCCAGAGGTACACCTCTCTCGCGGCCCTGTTCTACCTCGGCGCCCTTCTCTTTTATCTCAAGGCCAGGCTCGCCGGTGGGGAAGGGGGGGGCCGTGGGGGCCGGGGGGGCGGGGGGGGAGGGGAAGGCGAGTCACCTGGAAGGGGACGGCTCTTTTACCTCGTCTCCATCATATCCACCGTCCTCGCCATGAAGACCAAGGAGATAAGCTTTACCATACCCTTTATGATAGCGATTTTAGAGGCCGGGCTCTTCCATCCCGAAGACAAAAGGCGCTACCTCCGGCTCGTCCCCTTTTTCCTGACCCTCTTTATAATCCCCCTTTCGATCCTCCTGCCCGCCCCGGCCGATGGGAACGCGGCACAGGAGTTCATGAGGCTTAAAAAGATGGAGGACCTCGGGAGCGTGCACTGGTATCCCTACCTGTTGACGCAGTCCGAGGTGGTGGTCACTTACCTGAGGCTCGTTTTTGTGCCCGTAAACCAGAAGTTCAACTACCACTGGCCGCTGGCGACCTCGCTCTTCGAGCCACGCATACTCGCTTCGACTCTATTCCTGTCGTCGGTGATGATTCTATCGGTCTCCGGCCTCATACGCTCCGTAAAAAGGCGCAGCGCGCCGGTGGCCTTATTCTCCCTCGGCCTCATATGGTTCTTCCTCACCCTCTCGGTGGAATCCTCTGTAATACCCATAAGGGACGTCATAAACGAGCACAGGCTCTACCTGCCCATTGCCGGAATAATTTTCTCCTCGGTCTGCGCCCTGTTTTACCTTAAAGTGTTCCTGGAGAAGAAGTACGGGGCCGTGCTCAAGACCCCGGCCTTTGCGGCCCTCCTGCTCGCACTCATCGTCCTGCCCCTCTCTTTAGCCGCCTATTCGAGGAACGAGGTCTGGAGCGACCCTCTCTCGCTCTACGCCGACGAGGTGGAGAAAAACCCCGTTGAAGCTGGCCCGCACCTCTACCTCGGCCTCGCCTACGCCGAAAGCGGTCAAACCGAGGAGGCCGCAAGGGAGTTCGAAAGGGCCGTGGGGATAAAACCGGACTTCTTCACCGCCAGGGGGAACCTCGCCAACACTTATTTACGCCTCGGAAAAGTCGACGACGCCATGGAAGAGTACAGGACCCTTATAAAACAGGACCCTTCACGGGTCTTCCCCCACTTCAACCTCGCCGTTCTCTACATGAAAAAGGGACTTTACGACGACGCGGAAAAAGAACTCGAAGAGACCCTGAGGCTCGAACCCGAAAACACCAGGGCAACGACGCTCCTCGGTTACCTGAGAAACGGCCTCGAAGAGAAGATAATCATAAACTGAGGG
>DATEAM010000032.1:0-4370 GCA_035288385.1 Thermodesulfobacteriota bacterium | reverse complement strand
GGAAACCTTTCTGAAGAAAGGTTTCCCCCAGACCCCCTTCCAAAGACTTTTGGCTATTTCCTGTTGCGTGGCTGCCTACCGGGAAATAGCTAAAAGTTTTTAGGAGGAGTTTGAGGAACCCTTTTTTCAAAAAGGGTTCCTCAAGTCGTTGTCTTTTCAATGCAGTCTTTCACGATCTTTACTATCTTTTTGAGTTCTTTTTCCTTTATGCTCAGGGGCGGCATTATCACGACCGTGTCCCCGAGGGGTCTTATTATAAGCCCCCGGCTTCTCGCCTCCATGCAGACGCGGTGCCCTACCCGGAGTCTTGCGGGGTAGGGTTTTTTTGTGGGCCTGTCCTCCACGAGCTCTATCCCGGCCATAAGCCCCCTCTGCCTTATGTCCCCCACGTGTTCGAGTCCCTCAAGAATCTTCATGAGGTCCTTAAGGAGTTTTATCTTTGCCTTGAGTTTTTCGAGGACCTTTTCTTTTTCGAATATCTCGATATTCGCTAACGCCGCCGCGCACCCGAGGGGGTTTCCCGTGTAGGTGTGGCCGTGGAAGAAGGCCCTGTACTCATCGTAGTTTCCGAGGAAGGCCCTGTATATCTTTTCCGTGGTGAGGGTGGCGGCGAGAGGCATATAGCCGCCAGTGAGGCCCTTGGCGAGGCAGAGTATGTCGGGGCCGACCCCTTCGGCATCGCAGGCGAACATGGCGCCCGTCCTGCCGAAGCCGGTAGCCACCTCGTCGGCTATTAAGAGGACGTCGTATTTCCTCGTTAGCCTCCTTACGCCCTTTAGAAACCCCGGCGGGGAGGTGACCATGCCGGCGGCCCCCTGCACAAGGGGCTCTATTACGCAGGCGGCCAGCTCGGCGGAGTGTTTCTTCAGTATCCCTTCGAGTACGTCGAGGCAGGCGGTCTTGCAGTCCGGGTATTTATTGCCCGCCTCCACCGGGCACCTGTAGCAGTAAGGGTAGGGTGAGTGGATGACGTCGAAGAGCAGCGGGCGGTATTTCCGGACGAAAACGTCTATCTCGCCAACGCTCATGGCCCCGAAGGTGTCGCCGTGGTAGGCCCCGGTGAAGGCGAGGAACTTTCTTTTCTTATTTCTCTTATTCGTCTGCTCCTGGTACTGGAAGGCGATCTTCAGCGCTATCTCCACGGCGGTGGAGCCGTCGTCCGAGAAAAAGACCCTCTTTAGCCCGCCAGGGGCTATCGTGACGAGCCTCTCGGCGAGCTCTATGGAGGGGACGTTTCCGAGGCCGAGGAGCGTGGAGTGGGCGATTCTTCGAAGCTGCGCCCTGATGGCCCTGTCGAGCTCCTTTTTCCCGTGGCCGTGCACCGTGACCCAGAGGGAGGATATACCGTCGAGAAAGCGTCTGCCCTCGGTATCTACGAGCCAGTTGCCCCTGCCCCTTTCTATTATGAGGGGGGTTGATTTTTGCCACTCCTTCATCTGGGTGAAGGGGTGCCAGAGGTGGCGTCTGTCGAGCTCGACGAGTCTCTGAGTTCCGGCCTTCATAAGCTATGGCTTCCTCGCAAGGGCGAATATGACGTCGTAGGTGGCCGTTATCCCTTCCGGGAGATGGGGTGAGGGGAACCTCTCCCGATAGAGGGCGAAGACCTCTTTCAACGAGCGTACCCTTCCGGCTGAAGGGCCCCACTTTGCGTTGTCAAAGGCCCTGCTGAAGGCGCCCACCTTCTTCAGGGTCCTGAGGAGCTCAAGGGGGTCCTTGTAGGCCCTTTTTACCTCCGTGCTTTTAGTCTCCACCCTCTCGAGCCCAGCGGCATCGAGGGCCGAGGCGACGTCTTCGGCACCCTTGAAGGGTTCGAACCTTGCTCTACCGCCGTTAAAGACCTCGGTGTAGCACTCCCTAAGCTCCCGGAGCGTGCCCGCCCCGAGGGTGGTGAAGGCGAAGAGCCCGCCTGGCTTTAATACCCGCGCGGCCTCGGTGAAGGCGCGTGAAAGGTCGGGGGCCCACTGATAGGCGAGGTTGGAGGCGACGAGGTCGAAGGCCGAACTAACGAAGGAGAGCCCCTCGAAGTCGGCCCCCACAAGACCTTTTATGCCCCTGCCGTTATCGTCGCAGGAGTTTTCCCGCGCCCTTAAAAGCATGGGCAGGGCGATGTCGCAGCCGTAGACGCGGCCCCCCGGGTAGAGGTCCTTGATATGTCCGGCGAGGCTTCCCGTGCCGCAGCCGATGTCGAGGGCCGTTACACTCCCACCGTCCATGGACGTTTTGATGAGCCCGGAAAGCTCCACGGCGACGTACCTCTGCAGTAGGGCGCTCGCGTCATAGGTGGAAGCGGCCCTTGAAAAGGATTTTCTTATCCGAGCCTTGTTAAGCATTATCTTATTGAGGAAAACTTTTTGAAAAAAGTTTTCCTCAAACTCCTTTCAAAAACTTTTGGCTGTTTCCTGCTATGGGGCTACCTACCGGGGAATAGCTAAAAGTTTTTGGAAGAGGTCTGGAGAAACCTTTTTTCAAAAAGGTTTCTCCACTCTTTTTAAAAATCTTTTTACGCCTTCAACGAACCTTTTTTTATTGGTTATAAAGGGGGCGTGGCCCGTAGCTGAAAAAACCTCGAGCTCGGCGCCTCTTATCCCGGAGGCGAGGTATCTGCCGGCCCCGACGGGACAGACGGCGTCGGCGTCCCCGTGTATGACGAGAGTGGGGACGTCGATGTAAGGAAGCCTCTCCCTCAGGTCGGTATTGCAGAGGGCCTCGAGGGCTGTGGTTATCTCGTCGTACCTGAAGGAGGGAAGGCAACCGGCCGGTGAGCCGTCCCCCCCTTCGGCGCATTCAAAAGGCCCCGGGTATTTATAGCGTTCGATAAAGGCTTCTGCCTCGGGGGTCTTTAGCTCCCCGGAGGTGAAGTTGAGCTCGTAAAACCTCTTTACCGTCTCGGCCGGGTCCTTTTTCATATCCCTTATCATCCGCTTTACGAGGGCCCGGCTCTGGGCGTGGGGGAAGTCCTCCTTGGCTACGAAGCAGGGGGTGGCCCCCACGAGGACAAGTCCAGAGAATTTTTCATTGTACCGGCTCGCCGCCGCCATGAGCGCCTGGGCCCCCAGCGACCAGCCTATGCCCACAACGGACCTTCGCTCCAGGCCAGCCATCACCCCATGGAGACCGAGGAGGGCTGGGGCGAGGGTGGGCTCGCTCCACCTCCCCGTTGCCCCGTGTCCAGGCAGGTCCATGTTGTGGACCGGCCTGCCTTCGGCTATCTCCTCCAAACAGCCGTCCCACACCCGAGCGTCAGTAGCCCATCCGTGTATGAAGAGGAGGTTTTTCATATAAAAGACTCTGGGGAAAACTTTTTGAAAAAAGTTTTCCCCAGACCCTTTTCAAAAACTTTTGGCTATTCCCGGTGGGGAGCCGCATGGCAGGAAATAGCGCGGGGGGACCTTTCTACAGAAAGGTTCCCCCCGGGAAGACCTCCTTTATCGCCGAGAGGGCCGTGTCGAGGTCCTCTTTTGTGTGCGCCGCCGTTACGGTGACCCTGAGCCTCGAGGTGTTGTCCGGCACCGTGGGCGGCCTTATCCCCTGGATGAATACGCCCTTTTCAAGGAGCCTCAAGCTTATCTCCATCGTCTCCTCGGCGCTTCCGACGACCACGGGGATTATCTGGGTGGAGCTAACCGTTGCGAGTGCTAATCTCCCGAGGCCCTCCTTGAAATACCTCACGTTCTCCCAGAGGCGCTTCCTCAGGAAGGGGTTTTGCTCCACCATGTCAAAGGCCGTTATCGAGGCCGCGCATACCGCAGGCGGCAGCGAGGTTGTGTAGACAAAGGTCCGCGCCTTTGACCGAAGGAGCTCGATTACATCCTCGCCCCCGGCCACAAAGGCGCCGAAGGTGCCGAGGGCCTTTCCGAGGGTGCCGACTTGGATTATGAAGGGGTTTTCCTCGAGCCCCAGGTGCTCGAGGGTTCCCCTGCCGCCCTTGCCGAGGACCCCGGTGGCGTGGGCGTCGTCGAGTATGAGGGCGGCGCCGTATTTCTCGACGAGCCAGAGTATCTCCTCCAAAGGAGCGATGTCGCCGTCCATGCTGAAGATACCCTCTGTTACGACGAGCTTTTTAGCCGCCGTCGAGCTCTTGAGCATCCTCTCGAGGGAGCCGGCGTCGGCGTGGGCGTATCTCCTTACCCTGGCGCGGCTCAATATGCAGGCGTCAACGATGGAGGCGTGGTTGAACCTGTCGGAAAATACGTCCGTGGAGCGGTCGGCGAGTGCGGTCAGAATGCCTATGTTCGCGTTGTAGCCCGAGTTGAAGAGGAGGGCGTCCTCAGTGCCCTTGAAGGCCCTTATGCGCTCCTCGAGCTCCATGTGAGGGGCCATGCTCCCCGAGACGAGCCTCGAGGCCCCGGAGCCCACGCCGTAAGCCTCAA
>DATEAM010000031.1:0-7345 GCA_035288385.1 Thermodesulfobacteriota bacterium | reverse complement strand
AGCTTAAGCGGGCCTCTTCGCCGGGGGAGACTTTTACGTCGAACCTTATGGTGAAGGCGTCGACTTTTTCATAAGGGTGGCTCGAGGTTGTGACCTCCCAGGTGTTTGTCAGCCCCTCCACGACGCCGACGGTGACAGTCGAGCTCTTCTGGTTCCTCAGAACCACCTCCCAGGCGGTCTCGTAAAGCCGTGTCGATATCTGGCGGAAGCTCGTCTGTGTCCTCTCGGCCGTTATGTCGAAGGCAGCTCCTGTTCGCACCCTCACCTCCTCGCCCGTGGCCGTGTGAGGGATAGCGTCCTCTCCAATGAACTCCAACGAGCCCGATTCGTCGAGCTTGTAGAGGCGCATTATGCCTGCGGGAAGAGGAACCCCGAGGTTGTCTTCCCCGGTGTTCCTGAAGCTTATGTATACGTTAACGGGCTCTCTCGTCCCGGGCTCGGTATGCCTCGAGGCATAAAACATCCCCTGGCTCTTTACGAGAAACTCCTTAACCGTTTTCAGCCCGGCGGCCTCGAGGAGCCTTATCTGCTTTTTCTCGTTATCCTTGATGGTGGTCTTTCTCGCGAGGTCGTATATGTGGTATTCGAAGAGGGACCGCTCGGCGAGGCCCTCGGCCATGGGCGCCTCGGCGGCATAGGCGAAGTCGGCCTTGTAGGCCCCCCGGCTTCTCACCCTCGCCACCTCCCCGGCGGCGAACTTTACGCCCGCCTCCTCGAAGGCGGCCCCGCTCCGGTTTTCGAGTGTGACCCAGCCGGTGAGGTCGCCTCTCGCCTCGTCGCTATTAAGGACGAGCATATAGTCTGCCCTCCAGTTTATGTTATCGGCGAGGTAGGTCGCCTCGAGCTAGTGCGGGCCCCCGGTCTCGCTCTCGTAGAGCCAGAAGAGGGTGGGCCTGTCTATGAGGTCCGCCGGGAGCTCCGGGAGCACCCTTATGCCCGGGTACCCGAGCCATACTTCCTCGCCTATCCTGAAGATCTGCCCCTCCCTGGCGCTCAAAAGCACGGCGCTTACTGACTCCTTCCTGTCCTGGAACTCGTTCCAGACCTCGAGGCGTATCTCCTTGCCCACGTACCTCTCGAGGAGTTTTTCCTGGCTCATGAGGTCGTATCCGTAGCTCTGCTCGAGGACAATGAGCCCGCCGGGGGGGTCTATTGACCTCACCCTTATGGTCTCGGGCACTACAGTTGCCGGGACCCCCCTGAACTCGAGGGCGTTCCTTCCCGCTCCGAGCTCGGCCCTCCTGAAATCCCTTACGAGGGCGAAGTTGTTGTTGTAAACCGTAAGCTCGACCCCGGTGCGGTCTTTTTCCGTTAAGACGGTCGTGGCGGCAGCGCCCGTCTCGTTGGCCGTTAAAAGGAAAAATACCGCAAGAGAGGCGATGGTCAAGAACTTTTCTATCCTCATGCCCCACCTCGTCCGTTAAAGAGATTTTTTCAACTTTATTCGGCCAAAAAAAGGGGGGAAACCTTTCTGAAGAAAGTTTTCCCCCGCCCCCCCTGGCCATCCCCTGGAGGGAGACCCCCCGGGGGGATGAAATTCGCGCAAGAGGGTGTCTCCCTCCAGGGGATAATAGCTAAAAGTTTTTGGAGAGAGTTTGAGAGGACCTTTTTTCAAAAAGGTCCTCTCAATTTTCTTACCTGATCCAGTCCTCTATCCAGCTCCTCTTGTCCTTATCGGACCATGTCCTCCAGTCACCGCGGAGCATCGCCTTTCTCCTGGCGTCGAGCTTCTCCCTATCGGTAATGTTCTTGTAGACGATGAGGATCTGATCAGGCTCTATGATATCGGGGTTGTCCACCCTTGTAAGGTTATACCTGTAGATAAGGGGCCACATGAAGGAGTCGCCGTAGACGGAGCCCGAGATGTCCCAGAGGGTGTCGCCCTCTTTGATGACGTAGACGCTCATCACGTCCTCGACCTCCATCAATTTGACTATATCCTCGGCGTCCACCTCTCCGCTCGTGAGTTTTTCCTGTATCTTCTTCTTGAGCCTGGCGAACTCGAGCTGGAGCTCGGGCAGCGTTATCCCCTCTGCGGCCGCCTCGCGGCTGACCCTCGCTATCTCCTCTCTGAGCTCTCTACCGTCTTGCCCGAGAGCTTCCTCTCTCGATTTTTCAGCCTCGGTCCTGAGCCCCTCTATGGTGGCCCTGTCGGCCTCCATCTTCTCCTCGTACTCCCTGAGCCGGGCCTCGACCACCCTCCTCTTCTCGATCTCCTCCTGGAGCCTGGCTTCGGCCTCTTTTACCGCGCCTTCGAGATCAGAGACGGGGACCGGGATATGGATGCCGGCGTCGGCCCCCTCGTATTCATTGAGCTTTGTCTCAAGGGCCTTTTTCTTTTCGGCCTCATCTGCGAGCCTGTCCTCGAGGGCCTTCTTGGCGAGAGTGAGCCTCTCGGTGTTCTCGAGCGCTTCGGCCCTGGCGGCCTCGGCCTCTTTGAGCCGCTCTTCAAGGGCCGTGCGGGCCCTGTTTTCATGGAGGAGTTTCTCCTGCGTCTGCTCCTTGGCGAGCTTTATCTCCTGGAGCGCGGCCTCTCCGGCGAATTTTTCCGTGCGGGCCTCCCTCAGTTTTTCCTCGAGGGCCGCCCTCGCCTCGTTTTCCTTCTTGAGTTTTTCCTCGAGTTCGACCCTGGCGAGCTTAAGCTCCTCTACGGCCTCGTCACCCCCGCCCTCCACGGCACGCTCCCTGGCAAGCTCCTCCTCGAGCTCGGTGTTCCTCGTGTTCAGCTCGTCGAGCATGAACCTGGCGGCGTCGGCCTGGGCGAGGGCCTGTTCGGCCTCCTTTATCCTCGACTCGAGGGCCGCGTTCTTCCTGTTGAGCGATTCTATGGTGGTGGATACGTTCTGGTACTCTGAGAGCGTTACCTCGGCCTCCTTCAACCTCGTTACGAGCTCCTTGTTCCTCGAGGCGATGGCGTCCGCCCTGGCGAGCTGGAACTGGGTCTCTTTAAGCTGGCTTTCGAGCTCGACGTTCCTATCTATCATCTTCTTCGCCACATAGGTGGAGGCCTTGCCCTGGAGGTTTACGAGCCCCGCCTCCTTGAGCTTCGTCTGGAGCTCTTTGTTCTCGGCTATAAGCTCCTGGGCCATCTCGCCCGAGGCCTCTGCCTCGGCTAACGAGGCGCGTTTCTCCTTCAATTCCTCGTCGAGGGTCCTGTTGAGGGCGATGAGCTCGGTGTTGCGCAGGCGAAGCTCCTCGAGCTCGGCCACTACGCCACCCTCCACCCCTGTCGTGTCCCCCCGGGCCTGGAGAAGCCTGCCCTCGAGTTCAGCGACCTTCGTTTCGTACTCTTCCTTTATCGTCTCCTTTTCCTTTAATGCGGTGTTGATCCTGTCTCTGGCAAGGTCCTTGTGCTCGGCAAGGGCGGCCGTGAGCTCCTCTTCCTTGTGCTTCGAGGCTGTAAGCTCCTCTTCGAGCGTCTTGAGCTTCTGAGAGCCTGCCTCAAGAGTTCCCTTAACGGCGTCTCTCTCGGTCCTTGCCTCCCTTATCTCGAGTTCGAGTCCGGCTATGAGGTTCTGCTTTTCCTCGAGCTCGGCGTTCCTCGCCGCAAGGGCCGTAGCCACGTCCCCGGTGGTGTCTATGCCCGAGAGCCTCTCCTCGGCCTCCTTAAGCTTCCCCTCGAGCTCGGTGGACCTCGCCGTAAGCTCCTCGTAACCGCTGCGGGCAGAGGCGGCCTGGTCCTCGAAGGTCTTCTGGTCCCTGCGGGCCTCGACGAGCCTCGCCTCAAAATCGGTGACCTTCTGCTCGTAGTCCCGGATCTGCCTGTCCTTTTCGGCGATTAGAGCCTGCAGGTCCACTCCCCCCGCCTTTTTGCCTTCTTCGAGGGAGGCCATGAGCTCCTCTTCCTTTACCTTCGACTCCCTGAGCTGGTCTCTCAGGAGGACGAGCCTCTCTTTATTGCTTTCAAGCTCCTTCTTTACGGACTCGCCGTCCGTCTTCAAGGTCTTGACCTCTTCACGGAGCCCGGTCGCGAGTTCATCGTTTTTCCTTAGCTCCTCTACGGCCTCGTCCCTTTCACGTTCGAGCTCGGCTATGAGTATGGTGGCGTCGGTCTCCACCACCTCGGCGCCCTCGGGCAGTTCGGCCCCCGAGGCCTTTACCGTGATAAGGGCCTTCTCGGCCTCCTTGAGCCTCTCGGTCAGCCTCGTCCTTATGTTCTGCTCCCTGGAGAGCTTATCCTCGGCCTCTTTTCTGGCGAGCTCGTGCTCCTTGAGGGCGACCTCTATCTCCTGCTTCGCCGCTTCGAGCTCCGTTAAGGTCTTTCTCATCTCCTGGTTCTTTTCGGCCGCGTCCTGCGCACTGGCCCTGGCGAGCTCGGCCTGCGTCCATGCCGCCTCGGCGCGTTTGCGCGCCTCTTCCTCAATCTGAAGGAGCATCTCGGCCTCGAGCCTCTTCTTCGCCTCCTCAACGGCCGAGAGCTTCGTCTCGAGGTCGGATATCTCCTGCTTCGCCTTGGCCTCCGCCTCGGCCCTGGCCTTCTCGATCTCGGCGTTGAGGTCGGTTACCTCGCCCCTCTCCTCGGCTATCCTCCTCTGCCTCTGCTCGAAGGCGAGAGACCTCTCGAGCCTTCTCTTCTCGGCGAGCTCTTTTTTGAGATTTACATCGAGGCTCTCGAGCTGCTCGGCGTCCGCCGTCGCCTTCCTCTTGACGGTGGCCATCTCGGACTGGATGTCTTTCTTTTCAGTCGCCGTCGCCTGTATCGTACCCTCGAGCCTCTCTATCTCCCTGTCGCCGGTCACCCAGGACAGGGAAAGAGAGAAGGCGAGGAAAATACCGAGTATTACTGCCGCGCTACCCATGATATTTGCCGTTCCTGCTATTGATTGAAATTTCGTTTTTCGGGATTCTCAGACTATACATTATACGTGAATATATTATAAATATCAAAGATTAAAATCGTCATAAAATTCCCATTAAAAACTGTAAATATTGCTCCCCGCCGATACGCGGCACGCGGAGGGGAAGAAGATAAAGACCGTCAAAAAACCCCCTGGACACGCTCAAAGCGCCCCGGGGTGCGGCGTAAAGGTCTTTCTTCTTGACTTTTAACCATCATTTGAGTATTGGTATAGTACCCTTGCCCACTTCAGGCCGGCTATCCTTAAGCCTTGCCGAGGCGGCCGCTTGCGGCATAAGCCTCGGCCGGCTTGTTTGACGACTTGACTGATTCTGCGTGTTCCATCTGGCCCCCTTTGTCGTAACCGCTGCTTGAAAAGCGAGGTTTCAGGACCAGGCGCCATGAAAAAAACCGGCAAGAACGCGGCCTTGGCCCCCCCGGCCCCCCCGGCCCCCCTGATAGCCGGCGTTATCGTAGACGGCCTGGATCGGGGCGTCGCAAGGAGGGCTCTTAATTCAGGCGCCGGGCTCCTGGAGCTCAGGATAGACACCTTCAGGAACCGCTCCGTTGGTCCGCTTGCCGAGGAGGTCCGGGGGCTCAAGTCCAGGGGATGGGCCGCGGACGTCCCCCTTATCATTACCGTAAGGAGCTCCGCCGAGGGGGGGAAGTTCTCCATGGGCGACAAGAGGAGAAAAGAGATATTTACCGCCCTCATGGAGTGGGCCGATTATATCGATATCGAGCTCAGTTCCGCCGCCGCCTTCAAGGACGTGATAAGCACGGCGAGGAGGAAGGGGAAGCAGGTCATCCTCTCTTACCATAACTTCGCCTCCACGCCAACGTCCGGGGCTCTCGCAAAGTTAGTAAAAAGGGCGCGGGGCGCGGGGGCCGATATCGTGAAGATAGCCGCCGCAGTAAAAACTCCCGGAGAGCTTAAAAGGCTCTGCTCGTTGCTTGGGGAGCACAAAAACCTGATAGTCATCGCCATGGGCAGGTTCGGCAGGTCCTCGAGGGTCTTTTTCCCGATCCTCGGCTCCCTCATGACCTACGGCTCCGTTACGGAGAGCACCGCCCCGGGTCAACTCTCGGTCAGGACGATAAAAAAAGAGTTCGAGCTCTACGGCATCGAATAGGCACTGAACAAAATCAGCGAAAAAATTCCAAGGAGGAGTAGATGGCGGCAAGGGTTGCGATAAACGGATTCGGACGCATAGGCAGGAACACTCTGAGGGCGGCGCTGGGCAACGCCGAGATGGAATTCGTCGCGGTAAACGACCTTACGGACTCCAGGACCCTTGCCCATCTGTTGAAGTACGACTCCGTTCTGGGGATGATACCCGCCGAGATAGGCTCGGGCGAGGGGTTCATCTCCGTAGACGGTAAAAAGATCAAGGTCCTCTCCGGGACGGACCCGGAAAAACTACCCTGGAAGGACCTCGCCATCGACGTGGTCCTCGAGTGCACCGGGCGTTTTACGAGCAGGGACAAGGCGGCCGGCCACCTCAAGGCCGGGGCGAAGAAGGTGATAATCTCGGCGCCCGCCAAGGACGAGGACATCACCATCTGCATGGGCGTGAACCACGGGAACTACGACCCCTCCAAACACTCCGTCATATCCAACGCCTCCTGCACCACCAACTGCCTCGCCCCCGTGGCCATGGTCCTCGACGAGAAGTTCGGCATAGTAAAGGGCCTTATGACCACGATACACGCCTATACGAACGACCAGAAGATACTCGACCTCCCGCACAAGGACCTGAGGAGGGCGCGGGCGGCGGCCCTTTCCATGATACCAACGACTACCGGGGCCGCCAAGGCCGTCTCCCTCGTCCTGCCACGGCTCAAGGGGAAGCTCGACGGCATGGCCGTCAGAGTGCCCGTGCCCACGGTCTCGTTAGTGGACCTCGTGGCCGAGCTTGAAAGGCCCGCCACGGCCGAGGAGATAAACGCCGCCTTCAAGGAGGCCTCGACGGGAAGGCTCTCCGGCATACTCGACTACTGCGATGAGCCCTGCGTCTCCATAGACTTCAAGGTAAACCCCCACTCCTCCATAATAGACGCCCTCTCCACAAAGGTGATCGGGGGCACCTTGGTGAAGGTCCTCTCCTGGTACGACAACGAATGGGGCTTTTCCTGCAGGATGAGGGACCTTGTCTTGTACCTGGCGTCGAAGGGTTTTTAATCTTTCCCCGGGGGGACACAGTCTGAAGAAAGTTTCCCCCGGATAAAGTTTCTAAGGAGGCATTACCTTGGACCTGGACCTTAAATACATTGACGAGCTCGACCTGAAGGGCAAGAGGGTCTTTATGAGGGTGGACTTCAACGTCCCCCTCGACGACAACAGCAACATCACCGACGACACTCGCATAAGGAGCGTGCTCCCCACGATAAACTACGCCCTCGACGAGAAAGCCAAGGTGATACTCGCCTCCCACCTCGGCAGACCCAAGGGCAAGCGCTCGGACTCCATGAGCCTCGCCCCCGTGGCCAAACGCCTTAGCAGGCTCC
>DATEAM010000030.1:0-15246 GCA_035288385.1 Thermodesulfobacteriota bacterium | reverse complement strand
GGGAGCTTAACAGGGTCGATGCGGCCGATAAGCTCATCGCCCTCATCAGGAAGGCCTGTGAGAGGCCGAGAAGGCGAGTAAAGACAAAACCGTCCAGGGCTAAAATGGAGAAGAGGATCGAGGAGAAAAAAGTGCGGGGAGGCACCAAGAAGATGAGGCGGAAGGTGAGAGAGGAGGATTAGCTATTTGGAAGGAGCTTTTTTCACCTCGCTTGAAGCCAGGGTGTTAACCGAACAATGGAGGAGGGAGTACAATCACCTAAGACCGCACAGCTCTCTGGGCTACCGACCACCAGCCCGGGAACCCTCAAGTAGAAATTCACTCTGAGGGCGGACCAACTAATAGTGGCAGGTCACCTGGGTCAGTTTGCTGTGCCCAAACTGTGCCCACGACCAATTTCTTTGGCATGATTCTACCTGACTCCACCTGACTTGCCTTATTGCCTGTAAATCGCCGACTGATAAGGATTTCTCTGTATTGACAAGGGTTTAAAGGGATGGCAAGATCATGAGTGTCTCTTCGCATATGCCCTGTCCATAAATCTTCAGTCGACAAAAAAAGCCCGGGGCCTTCCGGCCCCGGGCCGCTGTTGACGATAGACTACTGGGGCACCCCGCCTATTACGGCCGGGGCGTCGGTCACGGTCGGTTCGTCACCGATAGCCGGGGCCTCGTAGAGGCTCGAGTCCGGGAGCGTATACGTGGTAAGGACAAGCCCGGCGAGCGTGCACTGGCTTGCGTCCACGCTCCGCATCCGCTCTTCCTTTTCGAGGGCCTTTACGTAGTAGGTCGCGGCGGTGGTGGCGTTCGTAACGGTGGAGGCGTCGGGGATGGAGAACTCGGGGACCCACCTTATGTGCTTTGCCCCGGAGGCGTCCCAGCACTCCGTGTCCGCTCCCGTGTCCATGTCCACGCACTTTCCGGGTATGCCCCAGAGGTCGCCGAACCCGTTGTACTCGAGGTAGAACTTGCTCGTGGCGGCATCGCTCCATGTGTGGGTGTACTCTACTGAGAGGGGCGGGTCGAAGGTGACGAAGGTCCCATTCTCCTTAAGGGCCGTCAGCCTGTTCCACTGCTCGGTACCCGTCTCCCAGGTGTAGAAGGTGTCGAGCTTGTTCCATGCCTGCCACGCGCACGTGGAGCTATCAGTCTGGTCCCAGTCGCAGGCGAGCTGGTTCAGGTTTGCCGTTGTGGGCTCGAACATCGCCCCGCTCCAGGCGCCGTACTGGCTGTTGGTGCTGTCGGTCATGACGGCCGCCGAGCCGTTGTACTTGAGCTCCATGGTGGTGGCGTCGAAGTCATAGGTGTAGTAGGTGGCGTCAGCCGGGGCCACGTTCTGCTGGTGGATGTTGGTCTGGCTCGACCACGTGGAGTCGGTGAAATAGGGGCTCGCCGAGTTCACGTTCGAGGGGTCGATGCAGTTCTCGAAGCATGCGAGGCTCGCGGGTATGCCCGAGTCGCCCGGATAGACGGTGGTCTCCACGTGGAAGACGACCTCCGTGGTGTTGGCAAGGGTCGTCTGGTTGCCCGTACCGGGGTCCATGAGGTTTATGCGGCCCGAGCCGCCGAGGGATTCGGACCAGAAGTTGAAGTCCCAGGCCGTCTCGTCGAAGGCCACCTCCTCCGCGGTTATGTTCTGCCATACCCAGTTGGTTGCCTGGCTCCTTACGGCGTCCTTCATCAACTTCTGCGTGGATTTGTTCCACTTCACCCTCGTGTCCGTGCAGAGCCAGTCCCCGCCGTCCTGCTGGCTGCACTCGTTCCAGCTTAACGGCACGTTTGCCACATCGGCGAGGGTGAGCGTTTTTTTGGTGCGTTTTTTGAGCTTTCCCCTTGCTATAAAGACCGTGCAGGCGGTCTCCGTCGTCCCGCTCGAGCTGTAGGAGAGCTTGTAGACCGTGTCTCCGCTCGCGAGAGTGACGCTCTCAGGGAACCATAGGCCGTAGTAGCCGGCCCAGCCGTGGTAGGAAGTGCCCCCGGAGGTGTATTTCACGGGATAGCCCGAGTTGATGGTAATCCTCCCTCCCGGGTCGGTAGAGTGGTTTTCGTTATTGTAGAGGCCGTACCTCCATACCGTGGTGTTGGGGTTGCTTCTACTCAGGCACACGTCGTCCGTGCCGTCGCCCCTGTAGAAGTACGAGTCGCTATAGGCGATATTGAAGTTCCTGGTAACGTTGCCTTCAAAGGGGTTTGAATCCGAGATGGAGCTCGTGCCGGAACCCGAGGAGCCGTCGGAGGACCTGTTCAAGGTAACCTTCTCCGTGAAGGAGAACTCCTCCCCGAAGCCGCCGTCGACGTAGAACTTGAGGAGGACGTTGTTCGAGGAGTCCCGCTCGGACTTCAGGTAGCCCGTAAATATCGTCGATGAGGAGTCGTCTTCCGGGTGCGCCCTGAAGTTCATGGTGAATATGCCGTAGGGGTTGGAGGAGCTCGACGACTCGGTTATCGTGGTCTTTGTCTGTATGATCTTGGCGGGCTCCGAGAACCCGTCGCCCATGTCCTCGGCCCCTTCATGGATCCATGCCTTGACTATCTGCGGGCTGGAGTTGTCCGCCCTCGAGGAGTTTATCGTCCAGAACTCGTAATCGGTGGCGTTCGAGCCAGACGACTGGTTCTGCGAGGAGGCCCCGGCGCTTGAGGCGCTGTCCTTGGAGTTCGAGCACTGGGTGACGTCGATCTGCGCCCTGTAATTGCCCTTGTTGAGCATAGAGTCGTACCCGCTCTGGGCCATCATGCACAGGATCTCGTTTATGATGTCGAAGCTCTCGGCGGAACGCTCCTCCACGTACACGAAGGACTCGTCGGTGTTGTAGTCCGAGCCCGAGGGCAGGTCTGAGACCGCCTTGAGCACAGGGGCCTTCATTTTCAACGCCTTCAACTTGGCGGCCGAAGTGGTCTCCTGCGCGTCCACCACACTCACCCTGTCGGCTATCTTTAGAGCCGTAGCCGAAGAGGTCGAGGTGCTCGAGGTTCCGCTTCCGCCGCTGCAGCCCGCGAAGATGAGGATGATTACGGAGAGGGTTACCAGATACAACGGTTTCATTCGCATGCCAGCCTCCTGTTTTGTGGTTTTTATGAAATAGACCGCCGATGCGCCTTATGTTTCCCGGGTGATTTTCCGAAAACGCCCTTGAGATTAGAAAACCGCCCCCGAGGTTAAGAGCCCCCGAGGTGAAAGCGCCCCTCGTGGTTTAACCCCCGAGGATAAACAGCCCCTTGGTTGAACAGCCCCCCGGTTAAACAGCCCCAATGGTTGAACAGCCCCTTGGTTGAACAGCCCCCTGGTTGAACAGCCCCACGGTTAAACAGCCCCCCGTGGATAAGAACAGAGTTGTAAGGCACGGAAGAGATTTAAAAGAAAGGCCCTGATGCGGTGTCAATGGATGGTGATTCGCCGGTGAGAAACAAAGGAGAAACTTCGAGGTGTGTCTGCGGAGTCCTGGAGAGAAGTTCGATACGCTTATTATTATAACCGGATGTAGGTAAATATCAAGTCCTTATTGCGAAAACTCCGTTTGTTTAACTCCTTGATTTTCCGAGAAAACCGAAGCGGCGATAATCAACTCCCCGGTTTTAGCCCGCAAGTCCTTTAATTTATGCGGAAAAACCCTGGGGGTAGGTCCTTGCTACCGGTCTCTTCTTCGGATATATTCTGTATTGGAGTGTTTTTTCGGGCGTACTCTGTCTACGGTTTATCCCCTGCGGTTGAGCGCGTAATCGGTTCGCACCATATAGAGTGTAAAGGCCGTAAAAACGAGTCATGGAGGAGTGAGGTTATGTGGAAGGAATTTAAAGAGTTCGCCATGAAGGGAAACGTGATGGACATGGCCGTGGGCATTATGATCGGAACGGCCTTCAACTCCATAATAAGGTCCCTCGTCTCCGACGTGGTCATGCCCCCCATAGGGCTTGTCCTCGGCGAGGTCGATATCTCGGACTTTTTTATTGTCCTGAAGCACGGAGTAGAACCCGGCCCGTACACCACGCTCTCCCAGGCGCAGGGCGCAGGAGCGGTCACAATAAATTACGGCCTCTTCATGAACGCCTTTACGAGCTTCCTGATTATCGCCATGACCATGTTCCTTCTCGTGGACAGCCTGAAGAAACTCAAGCGCAGGGAAGAGGTGGCGGAAGTCAAGCCGGCGGCCAGGGAGTGCCCTTACTGCGCGTCTTCGATATCCCTGAAGGCCACGAGGTGCCCGAACTGCACCTCAGAGCTCGCTGTCTCTTAGGTCTTCGGCGAAGGGGCCTGATAACGGAGTGGAGATGAATAACGTAGCCGAGACGACGGGGCGGAAGAGGCCATTTTTCCGCAGGCCGTGGCCGTGGGTGGCGTTGTCGATAATAACCCTCCTGGTAGCGGCCCTAATAGTGCCGCCCCTTGTGCTGAGGCACATGGTGGAGGGCAGGCTTGCGGTGCTCGGGGCCGAGGAGGTGGAGATCGAAGACCTCGGCTTCAACCCCTTTACGGGAAGGGCTACGCTCCAGGGCCTAAGGGCCAAGAGGGCCGGGGTTGAAACCCTCCTCTTGCCTGAAGCGAGTCTCCAGCTCAGTTTCGCCCGTCTTTTTAAGAAGGAGCTTCACCTCAAGAGCCTTATTGTAAGGGGCGTAAGCGTAAGTGTGGAGCGGACCGGGGAGGGGGTCCTGTTAGTCGGGGGGATAAGGCCCGCCGGGGGGTTCCTTCGCGGCTGGGGCATCGAGGTCGAGAGGGTCGAGCTCTACTCCTGTGAGGTACGCATGAAGGTGAAGAGTTTTGAGGGCACCATCGAGGCGGACACCTTCGAGCTCTCGGGGCTATCGAACACGGACCCCGGTACGGCAGGGAGCCTGAGACTCGATGGGAGGATAAACGGCGCCGATTTGAATGTTGACGCGAGGGTAGCTCCTTTTTCCCCGACGCCCGGGATATCAGGGCGCGTAAGGCTCTCGGGGTTTTCCCTCGAGTCGCTGTCTCCACCTTCGTCTCTCTCGTCATTAAGCGGCACGCTCGCCGCGGATACGGGGTTTGAGGTTGTAAGAGAGTCCGGAGGGTGGAGATGGGCCGCCGGAGAAGGCGTCATTGATATAAAGGGGCTCAAGGCCGTCTCTTCTTCGACGGAGGTCTCCTTCGACACCCTTGCCTGGGAGGGAGGCATGACGTTTCTCAGGTCCGCCCCCCTCGCCCCCCCCGCCCCCCCGGCCCATAGAGAAGTCCGCTTCGAGGCTGACGGGGCCCTGGAGGGTGAGGGCGCGAGCCTCTACCTTCCCGCGAGAGAACTCCTTGTGAAGAACTCGGGCTTCAAGTGGAAGGGTGGGGGAAGCTACCTAAGGAGCGAAGGGACCCGTTCCGTGGGTCTTAAAGGGGAGTTTAGGGCGGAAGAGACCGGTTTTGAGAGGGGGGGGGTGACCATCCTCGGCTTTAATGCCCTTAGCCTCGGGGTTGAGGGCGAAAACGCAGGAGAACTCCTGGATATAGGCTCGATAAGCATCGAGGGGTTTTTCGCCGGAAGGCCTTCTCCGACGGCAAGGCAAAGACCCGAGGAGGCGCTATTGAGCTCTAAGAGGGTGGAGGCAAGGAATACGAGCATAGCAGGGTTAAAAAGGTTTTCAATCGGCTCCGTCGACTTCGTGGACCTCTTTGCCTCTCTTGAGGTCGATCCCAAAGGTCGTTTGATACTGCCGTGGAGGCAGTCTTCAGGGAAGAAGGCCCCGGGGGGAAGCGGGGGTAAAGTCCCGGACATCGGGATAGCGGAGCTCAAGGTTTCGGGCAAGAGCCGAGTGGAGTTCAAGGACGGCAGCGTAAAGCCAGCCTATCGGGCGTCCCTCGACATAGGGGAACTCATTGTCCGAAATATCGATACGACAGGGCTGTCTCCGGAGAGCCCCTTTACCTTTAAGGGGAATATCGATAAATACACGAAGGTAACTTTTGAGGGGACCCTCAATGCGCGCGCACTTCGTCTCACGATGGAGTCGAAGGGCAGGGTCGAGGCCCTCGACTTGCCGCCACTTTCTCCTTACTCTGTGAGGCACACGGGATACAGCATAAAGAGCGGGCACATGGACGCCGCAATAACGATGAAGATAACCGAGGGGAAGATGGACGGGCAGGGGGACCTTCTGGTAAAAAACCTCGACATCAACCCCGCCGACAGTGAAAAGATACAGAAGATAAAGACCGAGCTCACCATGCCGCTCGACGCCGTCGTGAGCCTTCTAAAGGACAGGGACGACGACATAAGGGTAAAGATACCCGTCACGGGCGATATAAAGGAACCGGGCTTCGAGTTCGGCCACATAATAAACCAGGCCCTCATGAAGGCTTCTAAAAAGACGGCCTTCAGCTTCCTCAAGTACTACTTCCAGCCCTACGGGACCTTCATAATAGTAGGTGAGGTGGTGGGAAAGGTCGCCGGCGAGGCCATAAGGGTGAGGCTCGACCCCGTCTTCTTCGCCCCGGGCGCCTACAAGCCGGACGTCTCTGCCATCGAGTACCTCGACAGGGTCGCCGGGCTCATGACGGAGAGGCCAGGCATAGTGGTCAAGCTCTGCGGGCACTCAAACCTGACCGAGGCCTCGTTAATGGGCGAGACTGCGGGGAAAAAACCCGGCGCCGCACCATCACCCGACCGTACCGAAGAGCTCTCTGCGCTCGCTCGGGAAAGGGCCTCCTTTATAAAGGACCACCTCGTGGAGGAATACGGCGTCTCCCCAGAGAGGCTCTTCATATGCGAGGCGGAAGTGGACGAAGACCCGCAGGAGGCTCCGAGGGTTGAGCTCCTCATATGACCGGTCCACGGTCATCATAGAGATATCCTTCAAGGTGCGCGCCGGAATAACCATACCCTTGTCTGCGCTTCGTCCGCGCCCGCCTTCCATGACCAGCCATTCCTTTCATCCTTCCATGCAAGTATCCCCGGTGGAATACAATCCTTGTCCCTAATCCTCCTTTAACCCTCCATGCGTATAATGGGTATCAGATTGATTGAAGAAACACAGGGGCAAGGAAAAAAGGAGGCAGACCATGATGAAGAGACAGGACAGGTTAACGGCCCTTTTCGGCATAGCCCTTATTGCGTTGGAGATAGGGATAGCAATCTTCGCCGTAGCGAACTACGGGGTATAAAAAAAAGGCTTTCTAACCCTGCCTTAATAGAGGGGAGTATATAATGGGAACCAGGATAGCTCATTAAGACGAAAAACAAGGAGGCAACCAAGATGACAAAAACGGACAAGATAACGATGGCATTCGGAATAGGGTTAAACGTATTCGTATACGCCATAGCGGTCTTTGCCGCGGTGCACTACACGGTCTGAGGGCCGGTTCTAATCCTCTTTTAACCCTCAACAGGTATAATGGAAACAAGACAACGGGATTTTCCCGGAATAGAAAGGAGACAAGAAATGAAGATGACAAGGCACGATAAGTTAACGGTAGTTTTCGGTCTGGGCCTGAACGCCCTCGTAATCGGCATCGCCATTCTGGCGGCCCTTAACTACGGCAACATAGCCTGACCGGAGGCATTCAAGGAAATGGCAAAGTACACCGAAGTCCCGATATTCGCGGGCATAGTCTTAAACGTAGTAACGGTATCTCTTATAGTGCTTGGCGCAGTAGGCTACGGCGTGTAGCCTGCCATCCCGGGCGGGGGGAGGGGGGAGGGGGGTGCGAACCCTCTCCCCCCGTCCCCTCCTTGGTGCTTAACTCCACTTGGAATGCTAAAAAACCTCCCCTCCTTGGCACCTCATATCCCCAGGGATCCCGAAAAAACCTTTTCACCAAAAAAAACCGCGCCCCGTCTCTTCGATAAAAATCCCGGAGCCACTTCCTCGTAGGGCCGGGTCAATCCTCGGAACCCTTCTTACCCCTTGAGTAGACAAAAAAGGCCGCAACGAGTATCAACACTATCGTCGCGTGCATCAAGAGCTGGGTAACGCCTTCCTTCCATTCTATCTCCCCCATAGCCAGGTTCATCTGCGTAAGTAGAAGGCCCCTGATGCTCGCTATTACGCCTATGAATATGAAGGGGTTGAGGGAGAAGACATGACGGTTTATCTGGCGCATCACCTGTCTGAAAAGCTCCATGATGATGAGCACGAACATCATGTCGCTTACTATGTGCGAAACGCTGTGCTGCGAGTATAACAGGACGTCCGTTACCGCCTCATACATGAGTATCCCGGCTACTGCAATAATCCCCAAGGCGACGAGCACGAGGATGATGTCGTCTATGATGACGAAAAGCCTGTTCAGGAACCTGATGGCGAGATTCTGGGACGGTATGGGGTGTTCTTTCATGGGTTTTAGAGGGTATTTCTTCGGTTGATTTCTCCCACTGATTATAACAGGGGGAGAGAATAAGTCAATCCGGAAGGCGGCTCAGAGCCCGTGGCACTTCTTGTACTTTTTCCCGCTGCCGCAGGGGCAGGGGTCGTTCCTTCCGGTCTTAGCCGCTCCCTGGGCGGGACCCTGCGGCAGCTCGTTTTTGGAACAGTATTCCTTGAACTGCTCGACCACGCGGTCGGCGGCCTCCTCGACGGTCCTGACGCCCTCTTTGTAGTGCCTTTGCCCGGCGTCCCTTTCGACCTCTATGGCCTTCCTTATGGCGGCGTCGTCCCCGGAAGGGGAGACCGCGGCGTGTATTATACGGCAGTAACCCTTCTCGCCGGGACCTACCCCAGGTGAGCCCATGTAACCGCAGTGGGGGGGTCTGATATCGCGTCCGGAGGTAAGCGCCGGGTGTATGGCGCAGGTCTTTTCAGAAGATAAAAAGCGGCACCTGAAGGCGAACATGGCCAGGAGCTCGAGCCTCAAGGCGCTCCCCTGTGGCTTTACATCACGAAGGACCACGTTGTATCTCTCGGGGGCCGCAAAGAGCGGCCTCGGAGGGACTTCGCTGGTTACGTAGTTCTCGACTATCCTCTTTTCCCTTGCCCTTAACCCGGCCATAAGCTCGGAGCGGAATTTTTCGAGGTTAGATAAACCCCCGGCCTTGTCAACTGAGTAGGCAATGATGCCCCACCAGGGCTCGCAGCAAAGCCCCCCGCAGCGCTCGACGCATATGGAGGAAAAATACGAACTCTCCTTCTTGGCACTGTTGACGGACACAAGGATATTATAACTTTTTTGGGGGCCGGGGGAAACCTTTCTGAAGAAAGGTTTCCCCCGGACCTCCTTCCAAAGACTTTTGGCTATTTATCTTCCTGAGGGAGACCCCCTCTTTCGCGAATTTCATCTCCCCGGGGGTTCTCCCTCAGGAAGATAGCTAAAAGTTTTTGAGGGGAGTTTGAGGGGAACTTTTTTCAAAAAGTTCCCCTCAAGCCTTGATCTCTTCGGAAGGTATTTCACCCTCGCGCAGTATCTTTATCCCGTCTCCCGTGACGTCCACAATCGTCGAGCCGAGCCTGCCCTTTAGCGTCCCGCCGTCTATAATGACGTCTATCAGGCCGTCGAAGTACTCGATTACCCTTTCGGCGGTAAACGCAGGGGCCTTGCCCGAGGGGTTGGCGCTGGTAGCCGTTATCGGGGAGTCGAGGACGCTTGTGAGCTTCTGGCTCAGGGGGCTGCTCGATACCCTTGCGCCAATACTGCCGGTTCCCGCGGTAAGCAGGGCGGGGACAGATGGCAGGGCATCGAAGATTATAGTAAGGGGGCCGGGCCAGAATCTTTCCATCAGCCTATAGGCTGCCTCAGGCACCGAAGCGGCCACCCTCGCGAGCATCTCCCGGTCTTTTACGATTACGGAGACGGGGTTCTTCGCAGGACGTCCCTTGAGGGCGAAGACCTTTTTTACGGCCTCCGCGTTGAAGGGGTCCGCCCCGAGGGCGTAAAAGGTCTCCGTGGGGTAGGCTATGACACCGCCCCTACGAAAGGCCTCCACGGCCTCGTCAATGGGGTCGGAACTTTTGATGATTACAGGCTTGGACATAAAAACCTTGAGGGGAACTTTTTTCAAAAAGTTTTCCCCAGTTTTTTAGCCTTTGCCGTCACCTGGCGCGCCATTTTTCTTCTATGGTCTTTGAGCTTTTTTCTGAGTCTCGTGTCCGAGAGGGAGAGTATCTGGGCGGCGAGTATGCCGGCGTTTTTTGCCCCGGCCTTTCCCACGGCCACGGTAGCCACGGGGATCCCTGCGGGCATCTGCACCGTCGAGAGGAGCGAGTCGAGGCCCTTTAGCGGGCTCGAGTCTATGGGCACTCCTATTACGGGGAGCGTCGTCTCAGAGGCTACTACCCCGGCCAGGTGGGCCGCGCTCCCGGCCCCGGCGATGATGACCTTCAAGCCCCTCTTCTCTGCGCCCCTCGCATAATGTGCCGTCCTCCGGGGAGTCCTGTGGGCCGAGGAGACGGTCATCTCATAGGGAATATCGAACTCACCGAGTACCTTCGCGGCCTCCTCCATGACGGGAAGGTCGGAGTCGCTTCCCATGAGTATCCCTACAACTGGTCTTGTAGCCATTTGAACCTCCTTTTTTTCTGAGGGAAACTTTTCGAGAAAAGTTTCCCTCAGGCTCCCTTCAAAAGCTTTATGCTCCTTTTCGCATAGGAATATAGAATAAAAGTTTTTGAAAGGGGTTTGGGGAAAACTTTTTTCAAAAAGTTTTCCCCAATCATCTTATGGCCTTGCGGCCGATGTCCTTCCTGTAGTACGCGCCTTCCCAGCTTATCTTTCCTACTGCGTCGTATGTCCTTTCCATGGCCTCCTTTATGCCGTCGCCGAGCCCCGTCACGCCGAGGACCCTTCCGCCGGAGGTGACCACCCGTCCGTCCTTTTCGGTGGTGCCCGCATGGAAGACCATGACGTCCTCCATCTTCCGTGCCTCCTCGAGGCCGTGGATCACGTTACCCTTTTCATATTTACCGGGGTATCCGCCGGCGGCCATGACCACGCAGACCGAGGATTTTTCGCTCCAGTCGAGCTCCACGCCCTTGAGCCTGCCTTCCACGGCGGAGATGAGGAGATCGAAGAGGTCGCCCTCGAGGCGCATGAGCATGGGTTGCGTCTCGGGGTCCCCGAACCTGCAGTTGAACTCAAGGACCCTGGGCCTGCCCTCTTTTATCATGAGCCCCGCGTAGATGACCCCCGTGTAGGGCCGGTCCTCGTCGGCCATCGCCCTTACCACCGGCGCGATTATCGTCTCCCTTATCTCATCTTCGAGCTCCGGGGTAACGACGGGGGCTGGGCTGTAGGCGCCCATGCCGCCGGTATTGGGGCCCCTGTCGCCGTCGTATATGGCCTTGTGGTCCTGGGCCGTGGCGAGGGGGACGATGTTTTCCCCGTCCGTTATCGCGAGGTACGAGGCCTCCTCGCCCTCGAGGAACTCCTCTACCACCACGGTGCCGCCGGCCCCTCCGAAGGCCTTTTGTCTCATCGTAAGGTCAAGGGCCCCGGCGGCCTCTTCCATGGTGGCGCATATCGCCACCCCCTTGCCGGCGGCGAGCCCGTCGGCCTTTACGACTACGGGAAGGCCGCGGGACTCTATATAGGCGAGGGCGGCCTCCGGGTCGCGGAACTTTTCGTAACTTGCCGTGGGTATGTTATTCCGGACCATCAGGTCCTTGGTGAAGGACTTGCTCCCCTCTATCTCGGCGGCCCTTTTCGTCGGGCCGAAGACCTTCAGGCCCGCGCGAACGAACTCGTCAACGATACCGAGGGTCAGCGGAAGCTCGGGGCCCACCACCGTGAGGTCGACCCCCTCCTTCAGGGCGAACCCTTTAAGGCCCTCGATATCGTCTGCCTTTACGGGGACGTTCTCGCCCTCGAGGGCGGTTCCTGCGTTGCCCGGGGCTGTAAAGACCTTTTTTACGAGACTGCTCTGGGAGAGCTTCCAGGCAAGGGCGTGCTCCCTGCCGCCGCTTCCTATTACGAGTACTTTCATCTCTTTTGAGGAAAACTTTTTGAGAAAAGTTTTCCTCAAACTCCTTTCAAAAACTTTTAGCTGTCACCCATGGAGGAGTTTGGGGGACTTTCTACTGAAATGTCCACCCGGGAATCAATGCTTGAAGTGCCTTATTCCCGTGAATATCATGGCAATACCGCGCTCGTCGGCTGCCTTTATCACCTCTTCGTCCCGTATGGAGCCCCCGGGCTGGATTATCGCCTTTATGCCGTTGTCTGCGGCCATGTCCACGTTGTCCCTGAAGGGGAAGAAGGCGTCCGAGGCGAGCACGCTGCCCCTTAAGTCGAGTCCGGCGTCCGCGGCCTTCATGAGGGCTATGCGGGTAGAGTCTATCCTCGACATCTGCCCGGCGCCCACTCCGAGGGTCATGGAATCGGCGGCAATGACTATGGCGTTGCTCCTGACGTGCCTACAGACGTTCCAGGCGAAAAGGAGGTCTTCGAGCTCCCCCTCGTCAGGGCCGCGCTCGGTAACGGTCCTGAGGTCGGCCGCGCTCCCGGCGTCCACGGTCTGGAGGAGCACCCCTCCCGCCACCCTCTTCATGTCGAGGTCCCGGGGGCCGAAGTCCAGCCCCCCGGGTTTTATCTTCCCGACCTCCATGAGCCGAAGGTTCTTCTTCCTCCCAAGGACCTCAAGGGCCTCGGGAGCGAATTCCGGGGCGATTATCGCCTCGAGGAATATCTCGGAGAGTATTTCCGCCAGCTCCTTTTTCACCGTCCTGTTAAACCCCACTATGCCGCCGAAGGCCGAGGTCCTGTCCGTGGAGAAGGCCTTGTTGTAGGCGTCGAGTATGCCGTTCTTCGACATGGCCGCTCCGCAGGGGTTGTTGTGCTTGATTATCACCGAGGCAGGTTCGTGAAACTCCGCGACGAGGGCGAGGGCGGCGTTCAAGTCGAGTATGTTGTTGAAGGAGAGCTCCTTGCCCTGGAGTTTTTTCGCGCAGGAGAGCCCGCCGGAGAACCTCCTGTAAAAGGCGGCGCCCTGGTGAGGGTTCTCGCCGTACCTCAGGTCCTGTATCTTCTCGTACTGGACGGTAAAGGTGTCGGGGAATTTTTTCGGGGCCTCGGTCCCGGGTATGTCGGGCACGACCCCCAGGTAGTTCGAGATCGCCGCCTCGTAGCGAGCGGTGAGCTGGAAGACCTTTTTCGCGAGCGCGAAGCGCGTCTTCTCGGAGAGCGCCCCCTTCTTCGCCTTCATCTCCTCCAGGACCGACGCATAATCGGCCGGGTCGACGACCACTGCGACGTCCCTGTAATTCTTCGCCGCGGCCCTTATCATCGTGGGCCCGCCGATGTCTATGTTCTCGACGGCCTCTTCGAGAGCGCAGCCCTTTGCGACCGTCTCTTCAAAGGCGTAGAGGTTCACGACGACCATGTCTATGGGCGGGATGCCGTACTCCTTCATCTCCTTCTGGTGCGCGGGGTTTTCTCTCATGCCGAGGATGCCGCCGTGTATCTTGGGGTGCAGCGTCTTGAGCCTCCCGTCGAGCATCTCGGGAAAGCCCGTATAGGAGGAGATGGGTATTACCCTCACCCCGGACTTATGCAGGAGCTCGGCCGTTCCCCCCGTGGATACTATCTCAACGCCCATGTCTGCGAGTCCCCTCGTGAACTCCCCCACGCCGGTCTTGTCCGTAACGCTTACAATAGCCCTGTGGATCTTCTTCATGCAGATACTCCCGGTCTCCTGGAATTTTTTGGAGAATGATATTTATATAACGAACCCGGACGGATTTAAAGGGAAAAATGCCTGGGGGAACACCTTTCTGGAGAAAGGTTTTCCCCCAGGCCCCCTTTCCAAAGACTTTCGGCTATCCCACGGGGGGAGACTCCATGAAAGAATTATTCTCAAGAGGGGTCTCCCCCCATGGGATAATAGCTAAAAGTTTTTGAAAGGGGTCTGGGGAAAACTTTTTTCAAAAAGTTTTCCCCAGAAAAAGTTGCCCTCAGAAATCCATGTTCCTTATGAACTCCTTTTCGAAGTGCCTGCTCCCAGAGAGGGGCACGTACCTGGTCTTTCTGGCTAACTCGCCTGCCTCGGCCTTTTTATCGTTCCTGAGGGCGAGCTCCGCTCCCTTCAAAGCCGCGTCGCCTATGAACTCGGTCTTTTCTGCCCACACTGCGTCCAGTAGCCCTATGGCGGCAAGCCCCTCGGGCTTGAGGCTGCTCCCGAAGGCCCCGGCTATGTAAGTGGAGTCGATGTCAACGGGTCCTATGCCGGCCTTTTTCAAAACCACGGAAACCCCGGCCCTTATCGCCGACTTGGCGACCTGGAGGGACCTTATGTCGGCCTGGGTGAGGGTGACGGTGCCCGAGGCACCCTTGTAGAGGACGAAAGAGTTCCCTTCTTCTCCGGCCTTTATCCTGACGGAGAGGTTAGTGTCCACCTCGTCGGGGTCCTTTATCCTGCCGCTGGCATCCATCACTCCCGCCTTCAGGAGCGCCGAGGCGGCCTCAACCAGCCCGGAGCCGCATATGCCCACGGGCGCGACCCCCCCTATTACGTCGAGCCTTACGCTCTCGCCCCTTGTCTCCACGCCCTCTATGGCCCCCCTCCTTGCGGTCATGCCGTAGCGTATTCCCCCGGCCTCGAAGGCCGGGCCAGCGGCCGCGGAGGTGGCGAAAAGAGAACCCCCGGCCCCGAGGATTATCTCGCTGTTCGTGCCTATATCGATGGCGAGCGTGTTCCCGGCGGAGGTTCCCAGACCGAGGTGGAGGGCCACGGCCACGGCGTCTCCACCCACGAAGCCGCCTATGAGGGGGAAGACATAGAGGGGTATTTCGGAGTTCACCTCAAGACCGACCTCACTGGCCGGAAGGACCCTTGCCTCGGTGAAGGCGGGCCTGTAGGGGGGCCTGGCCAGTGGCGCAGGGGAGACCCCCAGGAGGATATGCTCCATTACGGAGTTGCCCGCCGCGGTTATCCCCACCACACCTTCTGCGCCGAGCCCCCGGATTAACCCGTTCAAGGCCTCTACCAGGCTCCCTGTAAGCTCTCCAAGGGCCCCCGGACCCTCTTCAGCCGCCTTTATCCTCGATAACACGTCGGAGCCCCACCGTGCCTGGGGGTTTGGCAGGGTAGAGGTCCCGAGGACCAGGCCCGTGGCAATCTCCACGAGACTCCCGGCAATGGTGGTCGTGCCTATGTCAATGGCAATGCCTCTTTCCAAAACCACGCTCCGTGTTCGAAGATTTTTGAGGGAAACTTTTTGAAAAAAGTTTCCCTCAAACTCCCTTCAAAAACTTTTAGCTATCCTGGGGGGGGAGACCCCCCGGGAGATGAAATTGGCGCAAGAGGGGGTCTCCCCCCTCAGGATAATGGCCAAAAGTCTTTGGAAAGGGGGTCTGGGGGAAAACCTTTCTCCAGAAAGG
>DATEAM010000029.1:0-2146 GCA_035288385.1 Thermodesulfobacteriota bacterium | reverse complement strand
CAGGGAAGAGATAAAGGGGGCCTCTCTTGTGGCAAACCCCGGGTGCTACCCCACGGGTGCTGTGCTCGCCCTGTGGCCGCTACTTAAAGAGGGGCTCCTCGATACGGAAAAATATCCCCTTATAATAGACTCCAAGAGCGGGGTCTCGGGGACCGGAAGACACCTCTCCTACGGCACCTCCTTCGTGGAGGTTACCGAGGGCTTCAAGGCCTATAAGGTCGGCTCACACAGGCACACCCCGGAGATAGCCCAGGAGCTCTCCAGGGCCTCGGGTAGGGAGGTCGACGTCACCTTCACCCCCCACCTCCTGCCCGTCTCAAGGGGGATACTCACAACCGCATACGCGGGGCTTAAAAAACCCCTCCCCACGGCCGAGGTGCGCGATATCTACGCCGCCCATTATGGAAAAGAACCCTTCGTCCGGGTCATGCCCGAAGGCGAGTTCCCGAACATAAACCAGGTGCGGCTCTCCAACTACTGCGACATGGGCGTCTGGGCCGACGAAAGCTCCGGCAGGGTTATCGTAATCTCCGCCATAGACAACCTCGTAAAGGGCGCGTCAGGTCAGGCCGTCCAGAACCTGAACGTCATGGCCGGACTCGACGAGACAACATCCCTCCTCACCCCCCCGGCTTCGATTTAGGGGGAAACCTTTCTGAAGAAAGGTTTCCCCCTAAGCCCCCCTTCCAAAGACTTTTGGCTATCCCATGAGGGGGAGACCCCCCGGGAGATGAAATTCGCGCAAGAGGGGTCTCCCCCTCATGGGATAAATAGCTAAAAGTTTTTGAGGGGAGTTTGAGGGGAACTTTTTTCAAAAAGTTCCCCTCAATCGATCCTCGGTACGGCGGCGAGGAGTTTTTTTGTGTAGTCGTGACTTGGGCTGGAGAAGATATCCTCGGTCCTGCCGTGCTCGACGATCCGGCCCTGGTACATGACGGCCACCTCGTCGGCGATGTATTCCACTACCGAGAGGTCGTGGGTGATGAAGAGGAAGGATATCCCGGAGTCTCGCTGGATGGACTTGAGGAGGTTTAGTATCTGCGCCTGCACCGATACGTCGAGGGCGCTTACGGCCTCGTCGCATACTATGAACTCGGGGTCCACGGCCAGAGCCCTTGCTATGCCTATCCTCTGTCTCTGGCCCCCGGAGAACTCGTGGGGGTAGTTGTACATCATCTCGGCGCTAAGGCCCACTCGTCTCAGCACCCCGGCGATCTTCTCGAGTCTCAGCTTGCCGTCCATGTCGGGTTTCAAGGAGAGGAGTCCCTCTTCTATGATCTCCTTTACCATGAGCCTCGGGTTTAGAGAGGAGTAGGGGTCCTGGAATATTATCTGCATCAAGGACCTCGATGGCTTGAGCCTCCTCTCGCCGAGCCCCGTGATGTCCACGTTCTTGAAGACTATACTCCCGCCCGTGGGCTCAAGGAGCCTTATTATCGTCTTCCCGGCGGTCGTCTTTCCGCAGCCCGACTCCCCGACGAGTGCGAGAGTCGAGCCCTTCCTTATCGTAAGGTCTATGCCGTCCACGGCCTTCACATGGCCCACGACCCTTTTCATCAGGCCCTTCCTTACGGGGTAATGGGTCTTGAGGCCCCTTACATCGAGTAGTGTTTCCCTCTCCATGGGCGCTACCGAGATAGACGGCAGTGTCTCGGGCTCGTGTTTCAGGGGTCTGGAGCAGGGTTTGCTCATGAACTCCCGGTCGTGGAGGTGGCAGGCGACGAGGTGGTCCTTTTCGCGCTCGGCGAGGGCCGGCTCTATCCCGGCGCACCCCTCCATCTCGCGGGGGCAGCGTCCCGAGAACCTGCACCCTGTGGGGTAGGAGGTGGCCGGGGGCACTGTACCCGGGATGGTATCGAGCGCCTTGCCACGTTTTGTCTGGCCGGGGATGGACCTGAGGAGCTTTATCGTGTAGGGGTGCATGGGGTTTATGAAGAGGGTGCGAGCCGGGGCGAGCTCGGCTATCTTTCCCGCGTACATCACCCCCACGGTGTCGGCGTTCCTGTAGACGAGGGCGAGGTTGTGGGTTATGAGGAGGACGGCGGTGCCCATCTTTTCTTTCAGCTCCTTTATGAGCCGGATTATCTGGTCCTGGATGGTAACGTCGAGGGCGGTGGTCGGCTCGTCGGCTATGAGGAGGTCGGGC
>DATEAM010000028.1:0-6122 GCA_035288385.1 Thermodesulfobacteriota bacterium | reverse complement strand
TGCGCCAGAGGGCGAAATCGGGCCCGAAGGGGTCTTCCTTGGGGCTCGACTGGTAATAGTCGAAGTCGAAGTTGTCTTCCACCCACTCCCAGACGTTCCCGCTCATATCGTAAAGGCCCAGGGCGTTGGGTTTTTTCTGTTTGCAGGTCTGGGGCTTATCGTCCGCGTTATACAGGAACCAGGCGTAATCCAGAAGCGCATCTTCGTCGTTCGTCCCGGCCCAGAGCATCTTCTTGCCGCCCTCCCTCGCCGCGTACTCCCATTCGGCCTCGGTGGGCATCCTGTAAAAACCGTTCGTCAAGTCGTTGAGCCTGCTAATGAACCTGTTGACCATAAACCAGGTTATGTTCGCCACCGGGGCCTTTGGGTCTGCGCCCTCCACGGTCTGAAACTCCATGGCCGCCTCCCAGAGCTCATTGGTGACCTCCGTGTCCGACATGTAGAAGTCCCCCACGCAAACCTCGTGCACGGGCCTCTCGTCGTCGTCGCCCTCTCCTGTGAAGTCACCCATCTGGTAGCACCCGCCCTTGACGTATACCATGTTTATGGGGGGGAGCTCCTTTTTCACCGCTTCGACAGGGGCCTCTTCAAGCCCGAGCTCCTCTTCAGCCATCGGCTCCGTTATCTGGAACTTCTCGTCCTGGGAATAAACCCTATGGGCAAAGAACAGTGTTAGGACAAGGATGCCAAGCACTGCCAAAAACCTGTTCACGGCTTACCTCCTGGAGATTTTTTAGACGCGAAAGACCTGAGGGCCTTTTCGCAGGACCGTTATTTAAAGAGCGCAAGCTGGGGATAGCCCGTGTCCTTGAATGCGTCCACGGGGTAATCCCCCGTAAAGCAGGCGTCACAGAAGCCCCCCTCGACGTCACCCACCGCCCGGTACATCCCCTCCACGCTCAGATACCCGAGGGTGTCGGACGTTACGAACCTGTTTATTTCCTCAACGCTTTTGAGCGCCGCGATGAGGTCCTCGCGTCTGGGCGTGTCTATGCCGTAATAGCATGGGCAGATCGTAGGGGGCGAGCTTATCCGAAGGTGTACCTCCTTCGCCCCGGCGGCCCTTATCATCTTTATAATCTTCCGGCTCGTGGTGCCCCTGACGATGGAGTCGTCCACCACGACCACCTTCCTTCCCTCTACAACCTCCCGGACGGCATTGAGCTTCAACTTTACGCCGAAGTGGCGTATCGCGTCCTTCGGCTCTATAAAGGTCCTGCCCATGTAGTGGCTCCTTACGAGCCCCATCTCAAAGGGGATGCCCGATTCCTGGGAGTAGCCTATGGCCGCGGCCATGCCCGAGTCCGGGATCGGTATGACCACGTCGGCGTCCACATGGTGCTCTCTGGCGAGTATCCGTCCGAAGCGCTTGCGGACCTCGTAGACGTTTCTTCCGAATATGGTCGAGTCAGGCCTTGCGAAATATATGAACTCGAAGATGCACGCCTTCATGCGTGCCGGAGGAAATGGCTTGAAGGACTCGGCGCCGTCCTTATTTATAACGAGTATCTCGCCCGGCTCTATCTCCCTCTCGTAGGTCGCCTCTATAAGGTCGAAGGCGCATGTCTCGGAGGCCACCACATAGGAGTCCTTGAGCCTCCCGAGAGCAAGGGGCCTGAACCCCCTGGGGTCCCTCGCGGCTATCATCGCATGTTCCGTCAAAAAGAGCAGGCAGTAGGAACCGCGCACCCTGTTGAGGGCGTAAACGAGCCTGTCCACGAAGGAACTCTCCCGGCACGAGGCGATGAGGTGCACTATGGTCTCCGTGTCCATGCTCGACTGGAATATCGAGCCGTGGGCCTCGAACTCCGCCCTCAGGAGTATGGAGTTCACAAGGTTCCCGTTGTGGGCTACCGCTATGCCGCCCCTCGAGTATTCGACGACAAAGGGCTGCGCGTTCCTTATGTGAGACTCCCCGGTGGTCGAGTACCTGACGTGGCCTATGGCGGAGGAGCCCGGCAGCCTCTTTATATCCTCTTCACCGAAGACATCGGCCACTATGCCCATGCCCCTGTGGGAATGGATTTTATTGCCGTCCGTTGAGGCTATCCCGGCGCTCTCCTGCCCCCTGTGCTGGAGCGCGTAGAGGCCCAGGTACGTCATATTGGCGGCCTCGGGATGGCCGTATATGCCGAAGACCCCGCACTCGTCGTGGAATCTGTCTTTTTTAAGTTCCGTATTCAATTTCCTATACTGTGCCGCCCGGCTTTATTTAATCAAAAAACGGGCTCTTTCTAAACACCCGAGCGCTCCTGGCCCAAAACCCTCTCAAGGGAGCCTTCCCAGGCGCGCGCAATCTCCGCTACCGGCAGCTCTATAAGCCCCCCCACCTTCAAAACACTGCCGCCCACTTCGCCGATAATCTCCACGGGCACGCCCTGGGAGGCGCAGATCTCCTTTAACCCCTCTACGTCCTTTTCCTTGAGCGTAACCACTATCCTCGACTGCGCCTCGCCGAAGAGGACCTCGTCGGGCCTAAGACCCTCTGTCTTTAGCTCGACACGAGCGCCCACCGGCCCCTCCCCCCCCCGCCCCCCCGGCCCCCCGGGCCCCCCCGGCCCCATGCAGCACTCGGCTATGGCACAGGCTACTCCGCCCTCGCTTAAGTCGTGTGCAGATAATATTATACCAGTCCTTATGGCCTTTAAACAAGCGTTCTGTATATTTTTTTCCGCCTTGAGGTCTATCTCGGGCGCCTCACCTTTCTCGACGCCGTGAACGGTCTTCAGGTACTCCGTGCCCCCGAGCCCGGGAGCCCCCCGTCCCATAAGGGCTATTACGTCGCCCCCTTGCCTGAACCACTGCCTCGTGGTGTGGCTCAGGTCCTCTATGAGGCCGAGCATGCCGATGGTGGGCGTGGGGTGGATCGCCACATCGAGGGTCTCGTTATAGAAGCTGACGTTTCCCCCTATGACTGGTATCCCGAGGGCGAGGCAGGCATCCCTTATCCCGGCTATGGACTCCTTGAACTGCCACATCACCTCGGGGCGCTCGGGGCTGCCGAAGTTCAGGCAGTCGGTAAGCGCAAGGGGTTGTGCGCCGCTTGCAACGAGGTTACGGGCCGCCTCGGCTACCGCGATGGCGGCCCCCCTTCTCGGGTCGAGATAACAGTAGACGGGGTTGCAGTCAACGGTAAGAGCGAGAGCCTTGTCCGTGCCCTTTATCCTTATAACGGCGGCGTCCGACCCCGGAGGCACGACCGTGTCCGTCCTTACCATGTGGTCGTACTGACGGTATATCCACCGCCTGCTCGCCATGTTGCCGGAGGTCATTATCTTAAGCAGGACCTCGTTAAAGTCGGCGGGCAGGGGGACACTCGAAATATCGAGCGTCGTTAAGGAGTCCTGCCAAGAGGGCCTTTTCGCGGGTCTCTCGTAAACCGGGGCGCTATCCGTAAGGGTGGCAATGGGTATCTCGGCGGCCTTCTCACCTTTCTCAAGGACCCGTATAACCTTCTCCTCTATTACGCTTCCGATGACCTCGCACTCGAGGTCCCACTTGCCGAAGATCTTTTTTACCTCTTCCTCGCGACCCTTTTTTACGACTATGAGCATCCTCTCCTGGCTCTCCGAGAGCATCACCTCGTAGGCGCCCATCCCGGCCTCCCTCCTCGGGACCCTGTCTATATCCATCTCTATGCCACAGCCCCCCCGCGAGGCCATCTCAACGCTCGATGAGGTGAGCCCAGCGGCGCCCATGTCCTGAATGCCAACGACATGGTCCGTCCTGAAAAGCTCGAGGCACGCCTCGAGGAGGAGCTTTTCCGTAAAGGGGTCGCCCACCTGCACCGTGGGGCGCCTCTCCTCGCCCCCCTCGCCGAATACGTCCGAGGCCATGGTGGCCCCGTGTATGCCGTCCCTTCCGGTCTTGGAGCCCACGTACACCACCGGGTTCCCGACGCCCGAGGCCCTGCCCTTGAATATCCTGTCCTTCTTGACCACGCCGGCGGTCATGACGTTTACGAGGCAGTTGCCGTTATAACAGTCGTTGAAATAGAGGTCGCCTCCAACGGTGGGCACCCCCATGCAGTTCCCGTAGCCGGCTATCCCGGAAACCACGCCCTCGAGGAGATAGGCCGTACGTGCCTTCTCAAGGGAGCCGAACCTCAAGGAATCGAGGTTCGCCACGGGCCTCGCCCCCATGGTGAATATGTCCCTCAATATCCCGCCAACGCCCGTGGCGGCGCCCTGATAGGGCTCTATGAAGGACGGGTGGTTGTGGCTCTCCATCTTGAAGACAGCCGCCAGACCGTCTCCAATGTCCACGACACCGGCGTTCTCGCCGGGGCCCTGGATGACGCGCGGCCCGGTGGTGGGAAACATCTTCAAGTGGACCCTCGAGGACTTGTAGGAGCAGTGCTCGCTCCACATTACCGAAAAGATCCCGAGCTCGACGAGGTTGGGCTCGCGGCCCAGGACCTCGACGATACCCTCGAACTCCTCGGCGGTAAGGCCGTGCTCCTTTATTATCTCCTTCGTTATATCCATTTTCAGGTATAGATAACTTAAAAAGAGAAAAAAGACAAGCATTGAGGAAAACTTTTTGTAAAAAGTTTTCCTCAAACTCCTTTCAAAAACTTTTGGCTATTCCCCTTATGATGGTTCCACCGCTAAATGTACTCCAGCTCCTTCAACATCTTCTTCGACTTCCTCAAAATCCCCTTCTCGTCCTCGTACTTCATGAGCTTTATGGCCTCGTCTATGGGGAACCACCTGCACTCCTCCACCTCCCGGTCGTGGTCCCCTACGTCGCCCCCCGTGTATTCCATCAAAAAGAAATAGACTATCTTGAAAAACCTCTTTACCGCCCTATCTTCCTTGAAGGAAAAGAAATACTCGATGTGGTCTATCTTCTTCAAAATCCTGCCGTCAAGCCCCGTCTCCTCCTTTACCTCCCTGTGGGCCGTCCTCGCAAGACTCTCGCCCTCCTCCTCAAGCCCCTTGGGAAGCCCCCAGACCTTGCCCCCCTTTACCGATATAAGGGCCACCTCCACGGTCTCTCCACTGGGCCTGAACACCACCCCGCCCGCCGATATCTGACGCTCCGTCTTCATGGTTTATACCGGGGGAACCTTTCTGAAGAAAGGTTCCCCCAGACCCCCTCCAAAGACTTTTAGCTATTCATCTTGGGGAGGCAGACCCCCTCTTACGCGAATTTCATCTCCCGGGGGGTCTGCCTCCCCAAGATAGCCAGAAGTTTTTGAAAGAGAGTTTGAGGGAAAACTTTTTACAAAAAGTTTTCCCTCAATATCAAACCGTGATGCCGGCGAGTCTTCTAAGGCCCGCCTTTTCCGCGAGCTTTACTGCCTCTGTGAACTCTTCGGTCGTTATCCTTCTCGAGATATCCTTGTAGTCGAAGGCCTTGAAGCAGGGCCTGTACTGGTCCATGATGTTGACGTAAGAGTCTTTTGAGACCTCTTCGGCTATGAACCTCACGACCTCTTCAGTGCCGGCGAGGCCTTCGGGCATGACGAGGTGTCTTATGATTAGCCCCCTTTGGGCTATGCCGTTCTTGTCGGTCACGAGGTCTCCCACCTGCCGATGCATCTCTTTTACGGCGGACTTAACCCTCTCCACGTAGTCAGGGGCCCTGGAGAGCCTTCTGGCCGGCTCGTTGCTGCCGTATTTTATGTCGGGCATGTAGATATCGAATATCCCGTCGAGGAGCCTTATGGTCTCCGTAGCCTCGTAGCCGCCGCAGTTGTACACGAGGGGGACATCGAGGCCCATCTCTATTGCCCTCGGCAACGCCTCGACTATCTGGGGGGTCTGGTGCGTGGGCGTAACGAAGTTTATGTTGTGGCAGCCCTGCCTCTGGAGGCCCGTCATCATGTAGGAGAGCTCTTCCGTGGAGACCTCTTCTCCCACGCCCATGTGGCTTATCTCGTAGTTCTGGCAGAAGACGCACTTCAAGTTGCAGTAGGTCAGGAATATTGTGCCGCTCCCTCCCCGGCCCACAAGGGGGGGTTCTTCCCCGAAGTGAGGGTGGCCAGCGGAGACCACGGGGAGGTGTCCGACCTTGCAGACACCCAATTCGTCCTCGAGCCTGTTTACGTGGCAGTTACGGGGGCACAGGACGCAGTCTCTGAGGATTCCACGAAGGGCCTCTATCCTTCTATTGAG
>DATEAM010000027.1:0-4897 GCA_035288385.1 Thermodesulfobacteriota bacterium | reverse complement strand
CGGGGGGCTGTGAGGGGGGCTGCGGAGGGCTTTTGTGGGGAGTGTGGTGTCTCAGGCAGAGGGGCGGGCTTGAGGGGCAGGCTTAAGGGGGACGACAGTACAACAGCAGTGGAGCTAAGGGGGGAAAAAAGAGACAGGGGGCCCTATCATATGACAGGGGAGCCCGTTTACATATAAGGATATAATCGGCATCGAGCTGACTAAAAAACTTTTTTAAAAAACATCTCGTCATAGACTCATCTCGATCTTCCATCCAGACACCCCATCTTTGAAGTCACGACAACAGAGGTTTCATAAGTACCCGCATCGGGAAATTGCAAGGGCGCCATGGGGGCATAGCCCTCGACGGTGGTCTTACGGACCATTTAAAAAACCTGTAAACCGATGGGGGGGTGATGAAGCTTTTTAAGCACAAGCTCTCTGTAATCATGCCCGCTTACAACGAGGGGCACCATATCTACGAAAATATCAAGGAGACCCATCGCGTGTTAAGAAGGGCCAGGTGCGGCTACGAGGTCATCCTCGTCGATGACGGAAGCCGCGACAACACCTACGAGGAGGCAAGGAGGGCCGCCGCCGAGCTCGGATGCACGGTGCCCGTAAGCGTCCCGGAAAACAGGGGCAAGGGTAACGCCCTCAAGGAGGGTTTCAACCACGCCTCCGGAGACTTCGTGATATTCCTCGACGCCGACCTCGACCTCCACCCGGAACAGCTCCACCGGGTCTTGAGGGTCATGAGGGACGAGCGCGCCGATGTGATAGTCGGCTCTAAATATCATCCCGATTCCAGACTCGAATACCCCTTTTCGAGGAAGGTGATGAGCAAGGTCTACGCCTTGGTCTTGAAGGTCCTCTTCGACCTCCCGCTCCGTGACACGCAGACCGGCCTTAAGGCCTTCAGGAAAGAGGTCCTCGAGAAGGTATTCCCCCTTGTCCACACCAGCGGGTTCGCCTTCGACATCGAGCTCCTCTCCAACGCCCATGGGCTGGGCTACAGGGTCGTTGAGGCCCCCGTCGTAATAGACAACAGGCGAGAGATGAAGTGGGGACGCATAACCATGAAGGACATGTACAGGATGTGGCTCGACACAATGGCAATCTATTACAGGCAGTATATGCGAAGGGCCAACTTCGCCTCCGCGGACAAGGGCGGAAGGAAGAAAGTAAAGAACGCAGGAAAGTACGGAGAACTCAGCAGATGAGTCTTGCAAGGGGAGGGACTATACTCTTTGCGGCCTCCATGGCCGGCAACATTTCCAACTACCTCTTCCAGTTCTTCATGGGAAAAAGGCTGAGCCTCGAGGACTACGGGGCGCTGAACGCCGTCTTCTCGCTCCTCGTCATAGTAGCCATACCCTCGACGACCATAATGCTCGTCATAGCGAGATACACAGCGGTCTTCAAGGCGAAGGGAGAGGTAAAAAAGATATCCACCATGTACCGGAATTCCGTCGTGAAGATGGCGGCCCTCGGCATCGTCTTCTTCCTTCCCTTCTTCATCTTCAACAGGCCCATCTCCGCCTACCTGAATATCGACGACACCCTTCCCGTGACGATTATAGGGCTCGGGGTCTTTTTCTCCTTTATCGTCACGGTAAACTTCGGTCTGCTTCAGGGGCTTCAGAGGTTCTATTACCTCGGGGCGGGGATGGGGATGACGGGCGTGGGAAAACTCGTCTTCGGCGTCGTGCTCGTCGTCATGGGCTTCGGCCTTAACGGCGCGGCCGCCAGCGTGGTCTTCTCAAGCCTCGTCGTCTTCGCCCTCACCACCGTCCCGCTCTCGGGCTACTACAGGGCAAAAACTCCGAAAGGGGGTGGCAGCACTCAGACAAGGGAAATAATCGCCTACAGCATCCCGGTGCTCCTCTCCACGGTCGCGGTAACGACCATCACGAACGTGGACATCATATTCGTAAAGCACTTCTTCCCTCCGAGGGACTCGGGGCTCTACGCGGCGGTGGCCGTGCTCGGAAAGACGATACTCTATCTGCCGGCGGCCTTCGTCCTCGCCCTCTTCCCCATGGTCTCCGCCTCGAACCACGTGGACTCCGGGACCTTCAGGATTCTCGACCGGGGGCTTCTCTACACCCTGGGGATATCCCTTGCCGGGGTCCTCGGCTTCTGTCTCTTCCCGGGTTGGATAATAGGCTCGCTCTTCGGGGAAAGGTTCATCGAGGCGGCCCCCCTCCTGAAGTACTACGCCCTTGCGATGATGTCCATGGCGGTAATGACGGTGCTTATAAGCTTCAACCTGGCGAGGAACAAGACATCATTTATATACACGCTCCTTGCGGGCTGCGTCCTCCTTGTGCTCGGACTCAACTTCTTCCATTCCACGCTCCTCGCGGTGATACTCACTGTCATGTTCACGAACCTCTTTATAACGGCTCTTCATCTCTGGATGACCCATCGCGACAGACGCTCTGTTGCCAAGCTCAAAAACTGGAGGGAATCAGATGGAGATGAATTCGGTTTCTATAATCATACCGGTTAAGGAAGTCAACGATTACATCAGGGAGAGTATGCCCCATATCCTGAACATGGATTACGAAAACTACGAGGTCCTCATTTTCCCGGACACCCCCACGTCGGAGAGCTTCCCCAGGACGCGGATTATCCCCACGGGCAGCATGGGGCCCGCGGAAAAAAGAGACCTCGCGTTGAAGCACGCCAGCGGCGAGATCCTCGCCTTCCTCGACGACGACGCCTTCCCGAGGAAAGACTGGCTGAAAAACGCGGTAAAACACTTCCGCGACGGCAATGTGGCCGCCGTGGGAGGCCCTGCCGTCACCCCCACCAGCGACTCCGTCTGGCAGAGGGCCTCGGGGGCCGTCTTCTCCTCGTGGCTCGCCAGCGGCGGAAACGAGTACAGGTACGTCCCGGGCCCGGCGCGCGAGGTGGACGACTTCCCGACGGTAAACCTCCTCGTGAGGCGCGACGTCTTCGAGAAGGTGGGGGGCTTCGACTCGAACTACTGGCCGGGAGAGGACACGAAGCTGTGCCTCGACATCACGAAGACGATGGGCAAAAAGATAATATACGACCCCGAGGTCTTCGTCTACCACCACAGAAGGGCGCTATTCATACCCCATCTTAAACAGATAAGCAGATACGCCTTCCACAGGGGGTACTTCGCCAAGGTCCTCCCCGAGACGTCATTGAGGTTCACTTATTTCGTGCCGAGCCTTTTCCTCATCGGGATAATCCTCGGGCTCCTGCTCTTTCCCGTGCACAGGACCATAGCCGCACTGTACCTGAGCACCATCTCTCTTTACGCCCTTATGCTCGTTACAACGGCGCTTATTATAACGCTTAAGGAGAGAAAACTCCTCATAGGGATGCTCGCCATACCCGGGATATTCCTTACGCACCTCCTATACGGATATAACTTCCTCAAAGGTCTCTCCACAGCGAGGTACAGGAGATGAAGATAGCCATATCATACCCGCCCCTCGAGAGCGCCAAAGGCGTGCCCCTTCTCGCTCAGAACCGCCAGTTCCAGTGGTTCAAGGACCCAACCTACATCTACCCCGTGGTCCCGGCCTACGCGGCCACCATGCTCAAGAAAGACGGCTTCCGCGTCCTCTGGGACGACGCCATCGCCGAAGGTCTCTCCTACAACCGATGGATGGAAAGGATGGTGAAAGAAAAACCGGACCTCGTCGTCATGGAGACGAAAACTCCTGTGGTGAAGCTCCACTGGAATATTATCGCCGACTTGAAGGCCGCCGCCTCCGGCAAATGGAACTTGCGCACCGTATTGACGGGCGACCACGTAACCGCCTTCCCGGCCGAGTCCATGGAGAACTCCCCCGTGGATTTCGTCCTCACGGGAGGAGACCACGACTTCCTCGTCCTTAACCTCTCAAGGGCCCTGGCCTCGCCTACGAACGGCCTCGCCACAGAGAGCCTCGAACCCGGCATATGGTACAGGCAGGGTCGCTCAATCAGGAATACGGGCAACCACTCCTTGAAGCACGACCTCGAGGGCCTGCCCTTCATAGACAGGGACCTTACCCGGTGGCGCCTTTACAGCACGAAAAACGGCAACTTCAAGCGCACGCCCGGCACCTACACCATGGCGGGCAGGGACTGCTGGTGGGGCCGTTGCTCCTTCTGCTCATGGACCACCATGTACCCCGGCAACGACTTCAGGACCGTCCATCCCGAAAGGCTCCTCGACGAGATAGGAGCCCTCATCAAGGACTACGGGGTTCGCGAAGTCTTCGACGACAGCGGCACCTTCCCGGCTGGCCTGTGGCTCGAAAAGTTCTGCAAGGGGATGATAAAGAGGGGCTATAACACCAAAATACACATGGGCTGCAACATGAGGATAAACGCCCTCGGCAAGAAGGAATACGACCTCATGGCAAAAGCCGGCTTCAGGTTCGTCCTCTTCGGCCTCGAATCCGTCAACCAGAAGACCCTCGACAGGCTAAACAAGGGCCTCAAAGTGGACCAGATAGTGGAGGGCTTCAGGACGGCGAAAAAAGCGGGCCTCGAACCCCATGTCACGGCCATGGTCGGATACCCCTGGGAGAGAAAAGAGGACGCCGAGGAGACGATAAACTTCGCAAAGGAGATGTTCAGGAAAGGGTACATAGACACCCTTCAGGCTACCATCGTCGTCCCCTATCCCGGCACCCCCATGTTCGAAGAGGCTCGAAAAAACGGGTGGCTCACCACCGAGGACTGGGCACACTACGACATGAGGGGCTCGGTGTGGAAAAACCCCGTAACCGACGACGACATGAGGCGCTTCGCAAGAAACCTCTACAAGGCGGCCCTTAACCCCCAGTTCGTCCTGAGAAAGATCGTCAACATCAGGAACGTGGACGACGTAAGGTTCCTCTTCATGGCCGGAAGAAAACTCATGGGACACCTCACCGACTTCAGG
>DATEAM010000026.1:0-7913 GCA_035288385.1 Thermodesulfobacteriota bacterium | reverse complement strand
CCCTTCTGCCCCCCCGCCCCCCCCGGCCTCGCACCTTACAAGTCCCCGCTCCTCGAGGGCCTTGAGCCTCCCGGAGAAGAGAGTGCGGGGGTCTTTTCCGAAACGGGCCCAGAACTCCCCGACGTCAAGCCCCATCCCGGGCATCCTCAAGCCGAGCATAATGGCCTCGAGCATGGCCTCTTTTTCGCCAAGCTCCTCGCATCCGGCCCTCGCCTCCGCCCCCTTTTCCATGCCTGTCATGTAGGCCCACGGGTCTTCGACGTTCCAAAGGCGCTTACCCCATCCGGGACGACCGAGGTAGGAGTGAGCGCCGGCGCCGAGGCCGAGGTAACTCCTCCCGGACCAGTAACCCGAGTTATGCACGCTCATGCGTCCCTCAAGGGAGTAGTTGGATATCTCGTAGTGGACGTAGCCCCCTTCGGAAAAAATCTCACGGGCCCTGCCGAACATCTCCAACTCGACCTCCTCGGCAAGGCCTTTTCCTTTGCCTTTTCCGTAGAGGGTGTCAAAGGGGGTCCCCTCTTCGATTGTGAGGTTGTATACGGAGACGTGCTCGGGGTGGAGCTCCATGGCCTTATGAAGCGTGGTCTCCCAGTCCGCGAGGGACTGGCCCGGTATGCCGAAGATGAGGTCGAGGGCTATGTTCTCGAAACCGGCTCGCCTTGCTTCCCGGAAGGCCTCCAGGGCTGTACGGGCGTCGTGGGTCCTTCCGAGGGTCTCGAGGTCTTTTTCGACGAAGGACTGCGCCCCGATGCTTATGCGGTTAACCCCGGCGGCGAGATATCCGGAGAGCCTCTCCGGGCCGAGGCCCCCGGGGTTGGCCTCCATGGTCACCTCGGGCTCTGTGCCAGCAAAGGTTTTCCTGACAGCCTCGATCAAAGGCTTTACCGAGGACGGGGAGAGGATGGAAGGGGTGCCTCCCCCGACATAGATGGACTTAAGCTCAAGGGGGCCGCCAAAGGGGCCCTCTCCATCCACGGCCGCATGGAACTCCCTTAAAAGACACCCCACGTACCTCTTCTCAGGGGCCTCGCTTACGGCTACCGAGCAAAAATCGCAGTAAGGGCACTTGTGAGAGCAAAAGGGGATGTGTATGTAAACCCCTACCTCTTTTTTTCCATCCATTTCCACTGACTCTTCAATACCTCCACCGGGGTTATGACCCCGAGGAGCCTTTCCTTGTCGTCGAGGACAAAGACCGCACTAACGGGGTCGTCTTTGTCGAGGAAGGCCTCGACTATGGCCGCTACGGGTGTTTCCGGGGCAACTCCCTTGAAATCCCTCTGGACGAGCCCCGAGACCTTTACCCTCTCCATGGAGGCCGCGTCCATCAGGACCCCCTTCGAGGCAGGCACACCTCCCCGGAGGGCTGCATCGAGGAGTGCAGCCTCCTTCAAGACCCCGAGGACGCGGCCCCCGGAGTCGACAACGGGTATCCTCGCCACACCTTCGGTTACGAGGAGGGCGACGGCCTCACCGAGGGTGCTCTCACCGGTAAGCCTCGGACCCTCGGTATCCATTATATTGGCGGCGACCATAACGCACCTCTTTCAGTCAAAGGGTCTGCCTGGCTCCCACCCTGAACTTCTTTACAAAGCCCACTGGCCTGTAGCCCATCTTCGCCTTTCTTATGCCCTCGATGCCGAGGTCCTGTTCCCTGTTTATGAACCTGTACTTTTCGGGGAGTATCTGGGCGAAGCTCTGAACCACGAACTGCATGAGGCCCTTGAACTCGCGCAGGCCCTTTTCAAAGTGTATGACGAACTGGTCTCTTCCTATCTCCTCTCCGAGGGTATAGGCGGCGGGCCGGCCGTCGACGTAATATATCCCGCCGCAGAGCTCCAACTCCTCCATCCTCTCGACGGCCTCCACGGCCGATGCGTAGTCCCCGGCCGTCTCGACCTCCTTTCGCCACTCCTCTATCACCTGGAGGGCATCCCCGGCGTACTCCTCGAGAAGCGGCCTTGCCTGGTAATTGTAGCTCCCTATGAAGGCGTTTACGAGGTTTTTCTTCTTATGGTACTTCCTTCCGGAAAGGCTTGCGAGTTCCTCGGTGGAATAGAGGTAGTCGAAGTTGTCCCTGTCCCCGGCAACCCCATACCCCATGGAGCCGAGGAGGCGGGCCTGGGCCTCGGAGGCGTTCTTCATGAAGGAGAACCTCTCAAGGAGCCCGTCCAGGACGTCACGGGCCGGGAGCCCCGAGGGGAGCATGAAGAACGCCTCTCCGGCATCGCTCCCGGTTATGAGCAAAAGCCCGTCGGCGAGCATCGAGAGCCCGTAGCGGTGCGATTCTCTAAAGAGGTAGATGTTCGCGAAACTGAACTCGGATATGCCCTCCTCGAGGGCCTTGAACATAGAATGTAGTTCGTCTCTATGCCCGAGTCTTACTTCCGTAACAACGGGCCATTCCGGTATACTTTCCATCCGAACCATTATACCAGCTTTCAAAACCCCGTAAAAACCTTTTGACCTCCATGGAAAATATCTGGCAAAATGCAGGGGGGAACGCAATCTGTAAGAAAGGTTCCCCCCCGGCCCCCCCGGCCCCCCTTCCAAAGACTTTTGGCTATCCCCTGGAGGGGGACCCCGTGGAAGAATATCCCGGGAGATGGGGCCCCCTCCAGGGGATAAACAGCTAAAAGTTTTTGAAAGGAGTTTGAAGAAAACTTTTTTCAAAAAGTTCCCCTCAGGAGCTGATATGATGAAAGAACTCGTATTCAAGAACAGGAGCTACAGACGCTTTCACGAGGAGTTCGTGGTCGACGAGGAGACCCTCAAGGGGCTCGTGGACCTGGCGAGGCTCTCGGCGTCTTCGGCGAACCTCCAGCCCCTGAAGTACATCCTCTCCTTCGACCAGGTCACAAACTCCCGGGTCTTTCCGAGCCTTTCGTGGGCCGGGTATTTGAAGGACTGGCCGGGCCCTCGAGAGGGCGAGAGGCCCTCGGCCTACATTATAGTCCTCGGGGACACGGGGATAACCGGGTCCTTCGGCTGCGACCACGGCATAGCGGCCCAGAGCATACTCCTCGGGGCCGTCGAGAGGGGTCTCGGGGGCTGCGTAATAAGCTCGATAGACCGCGACGGCCTGAGGGGGTCTATCGGGATACCGGAAAGATTCGACATACTCCTCGTGATAGCCCTCGGAAAGCCGAAAGAGACGGTGAAGATAGAGACGGTGGGCCCTGACGGCGACGTAAGATACTGGCGGGACTACGACGGGACGCACCACGTCCCAAAGAGAAGTCTCGAGGAAATTCTCCTGAAGCCCGACATCGAGGATTAAGGACCCATTGCCTCCCTCCCCCCCTCTCCCCCCCTTTCACTCTCCCCCCCTCCTACCCCGAAAAGCCCACTCTCCATATCCTTGCATCTACCCAACCGGTTTCCCCATGATACGCATGGATTTGTAACCAGGGTCACTGTGGAAAACCCCATAAGGTGTTATAAACAATATAAGAAAAGGGGCGGCGCAAAAAAAACCTATTATAATGAGAAAGGATGTTGCCCTTATGTTGATCCTGCTTATTCTCTTCTTCTTCATGAACATCAATAACGCCGAGGCGGACATGATCACGCTGCTCGGCCCGGTCTACGTCTCCAAAAACCACCAATTGCCCGCTGAGAAGAAGTCCGTCTTCAACTTTTCGGCGTCGAACCCCGGAGAGGGCGTCATCATCGTACGTAACGGCGGGGACTCTGGCAAGGACCACAGGGTCGGAAGCGCCAGCATAATATTGAACGGCCTGGAGGTCGCCGGCCCCATGGACTTCAACAAGAACGTGGATGTCCTCCAGTATAACGTGACCTTCGAGCCAGAAAACGAGATGGACGTGGTCGTAAGGTCCTGCCGGGACTGCGAGATAGAGATATCGGTGCTCGCAGAGAATTCAGCGCCTGAAAGGCCCGCAAGACCCGGTTTCTAATATCAAGGGCCGGACAGGCAGTCCCGCGAAGATATTTTTAACTCCTTCAACACACCTCCTCCACCCGCTCACCTCCTGCCGGGGCAAGGACGCCAGGAAAAACGCCCCGGCAGGAACCTTCTTCCCACGCTCCAGGTCCCGCACCCACAGGGTGCGGGACCTGCCCCTCCTTTTCTCCGCGCACAAGCAAGGTGGAACCCTTTCCGAGAAACGGGAAAGAGTTTTTGAGGGGTGGTTTTTCAGGGGGGGCTTTTTTCGAAAAGTTCCCCCGCCCCGGTGCGGCCTTGATGGTTGTCAGAGGATCTTTTTTACGAGCTTGGAGGCGGGGATATTGCCGTTGGCTTTCCGTGCGCCGGAGTTGATGGGCGAGAACCTCCGGGAGAGGACGCCGAAGAACTTGTTTACGGGGTTGCGCCTCGAAAGGAAGGACAGGACGGGTTTGCGCCTGACGCCGAGGCTCAGGAGATGTTCGTTTAGAAGGGAGTGGGACTCGTCGAGCCTGAGCCCCTTTTTAAAGGCCTTTATGGCCAGTGACTTCTGACCGTTAAGCAGCAGGATCTTGCCGAGGTTCAGGTATATCTCCGGGTTGTAAAACTCCTTCTCGGCCGCGGTAAGACAGAGCGAGATAGCCCTTTCGCAATCACCCTCGACGGTGGCCAGCGCGACGGCGTAATAGCTCATCGCCGTGGGGTTGAGCGTAAAGGCGAGGTTCTGGTCGAAGACCTTGAGGGCCCCGGAGTAATAACCCTCGCGGGCAAGCTTCACGCCCCTTTCAAGTATCTCCTCGATCTCCATGGCGGGGTTGACTTCCTTCGCTTCTTTTTTCATCAGGATGTCTCGGGGGAATCCCTTCTGCGTAAGTCTGGCTCAAATATATAACAACGGACGGGCATTTCATGTAACTTACGTCACCCGCGGGCGTGCACCTGTTTTTCATGGAGGCGGACGCGTGAAATGAAAAATTGATTGCCCGCAGGATGGCGGGGTGGATGAGAAGGTTACTGGAGCCTTATACCCGAATCGACTCTTTTTCCTTCACCGTACCTGATCGAGAGGTCCCCCTTCTCTTCTATACGGAGCGTGGCGGTCACATCCCCTTTTATATGTTCGGAAAAGTGAAGGGTCACCGTCCTTAAGGGCGTCAAGGCTATGTCCTTCACCTCGGTGAGCTCCTGTTTGAGGAACTCTATGCCCTCCTCTTTTACCCATCTCCTGGCCACGAGGCTTTCGGGGACCTCGAAGAGTTCGAGGAATATCTCCGTCTGTACGCCGAGCTTTTTCGCGGGGGTCATCCTGAAGGTCTTCTCAAGGGGCAGCGATTCGCCCTTTTCGAGGAGGATGGAGTAGGAGAATATCTGGTCCTTTTCCTTTTCCGTGGCGTACCTTACCGCATAGGGCATTCCGAGGTGGCGATCCACCACGTCACGGGTGCCGTAGAGCGCGGCGCCCTCTGCCACGGCTGAGAGCGGGCTGTGGTCGTATATGAGGTTTTTGTCCCTGAGTCCGGGGAAGATGTGTCCTATCTTGTCCTTGAAGGAGGGTATCTGCGAGGAGCCTCCGGTTAAGAGCACCGCCTCGATGCCCTCCTTCCGCAAACCCACCTTCTCGGCCTTCCTCAACACATAGGAGATGGAGCGGTCCACGAACTTGTAGAAGTCGTTCTTGTCGAGGACGTCTTCGAGCTCGTATCTCGAGATGGTGCACACCACTTGGCCCTCCCACTCGAAGGGAGCCTCCTCCTTCTTCGAAAGCTCTATCTTCAACTCCTCGGCCTTCGTAAGGAGCTTGTACGGGAGTTCCTTTCGGGCCAGGCCGACCTTGTCGGCGAGAAACTCGGCGAGCCAGACGTCTATGTCGTGGCCGCCGAGGATCTGCGCCCTCTCGGGCTTGGCCACCACGTGGACCTCGTTCATGTTGAGCCTCACCACCATGGTATCGAGTGTGCAGCCGCCGAAGTCCACTACCATGATGACCTTGTCCCTCTTTTCGGCCACCTGGTAGCCCATGGCGGCGGCAAGAGGCTCCTCGATGAACTCCGTCTTCGCGCCCCTGAAGACCTTCCTCGTTATCTCGGCGAGGGCCTTTTTGTAGCCGGTGAAACCTATGGGGACCGTTACGTAGATGACGTCGGCGGTGCCCTTCGAGAGGACCGAAAACCAGCCGCCCGTTATGACGGACTTCTTTATGTGCTGGTAGAGGACTTTCAAGAACCTCTCCATGTACTCCATTCCCCTGGGCTTGCCCTCGAGGAGCATCTGCTTGATGTTTATTATGGGGGCCTCTCCCACGACGTCGGTCCCTATGGTGTTCGTGTCCGGGCTCAATACGGTAGGCACTATATGGGTGTTGTCGTAGCTCTTGGAGATGGGACCGAGAACTATGAACTCGGGCGAAGCGGCCCCCTTTTTGCGCATGACGACGGTATTGGATGCCCCGAGGTCTATGGATATGCACTCCTCTGGAAGGGCGGCTGAGCCTCTCCTCTCCCTTTCAGCGGATTTGTAAGCCCCCGGAACGAAGGTGTCCTTAAGGAATACCGGGCGCTCTATCTCGCGGCCGTGATAGGTGTCCTTGAGGGACTCGAGGTGGTCGACCATCTTCTTCACCGAATCCCTGAGCGCCCTGGGCTGGATCCACACGTGCGTGTAGGGCCTCAATATCTCGACAAAACGGACGTCGTTCAGGGAAGGGACGAGTTTTTCGAACTCGGTAGCGATGCGCTTGGCGTACTTCTCCCTGGAGAACCTCTTCTTCTTCGATTCCTTTATGCCGAGCTCCTCCGCCGAGAGTATGTAGTCGACCACTTCGAGGAGCTCCACGTCCTCCATCCAGCTCTTGACGGTAAAGAAACTCAAGGCCTTCTCGAGGAGGTCCATTATGAGGGGATAGAAGTCAGGGGTCTTCGGGATCTCCTGGAAGAGGTCCACGAGGGCGTGTTCCTTGGCAAAGGGGTCTTTTATGGCGAGCGCCGAGGCGTAGGCTTCCTCCCAGGCCTTTTTTAAGAGCTCGAAGAGCTCCTCTTTCTCGGAGAGCTCCTTGGCGATGAAGACGAAGGCGTACTTCCTGTAATAGGGTTCGTCGAGGGCGGCTGCAGAGTCCATGGCGAGCTTCATCGCCTCTGCGTAGAGGTCGAGGAAGGGGCCCTTCTTCGGGACCTGCTTCGCTATGCCGAGGAGCGTATAGCCCCTGTAAAAGGAGTAGTCGCACTCCTTGGGGAGCTCTCTTGCCAGCGCCTTGAGGTTCGGCTCCCTGTAGCTCGGCCTTTCGGGCAGCCTCAAGGCGTGCCGCCAGGCCATGAGCCTCAGGTCCAGGAACTCATCGGTCTTAGGGAGGGCCTCGGCTATCTTTATGAGCTCTGTTGTCCTCCTGTGGTGCTCCTCTATCGAATCCGCGACTATTATGGCGGACTCCATCACCTTCGAATAGAGGGGAAGGAAGGAGGCCGTCGCCGGGATCGCCTTGGCGAACTCGAGGAGCACGTCCCTTCTCTCCGCCGGGTCCTCGACCCTGTTAATGAGGTCGAAGCTCAGCTCGTAGACGTCGAGGGACTCGAGCCTCCTGGGGACCTCCTTTAACACGTGGCCGACGAGCTCGCTCACGCGCGCCCTGTCGGGGGCGCCCTTGATCTCCGATATGGCCTGCCTGATATGGTCTGTCATGGGCTTACTTCATGGGAAAGGGGAGAGTGCTGAAACCCGTGCCCCTTACCACGCCCCCGGGGCCTATGAGGATCTCTGCCTTTCCGGGAAGATAAAAGTCCTCGAGGCGATAGCGGTCGGTGAGGAAATGAAAGCCCTGGTTGGTAGAGCCCCTCGCAAGGAGCGTCTCCTCGGGCCTCGTCTCGTCGTAGGGGCCGTCTATGAGGACGTCTATGAAGGGCAGAGACGACCTCGACTCCCTGCTCGAGCGGACCTCCTCGAGAGTAAAACCCGTATACACCACGGTTGAAAGGCCATGGGTGAGCCTCGCCTCTTTAAGGAGAGCGGCGAG
>DATEAM010000025.1:0-8391 GCA_035288385.1 Thermodesulfobacteriota bacterium | reverse complement strand
GGGGGGGGCAGGGGTCGTATGCGGCATAAGCGGGGGGGTGGACTCCTCTGTTGCCGCGCTCCTCGTTCACAGGGCCGTGGGCGAAAAGCTCACATGCATATTCGTCGACAACGGCGTTCTTCGTAAAGACGAGGCCTACAGGGTGGAGAAGACCCTCAGGAAGAACTTCCATATGAACATTCGCTGCATCGACGCCTCTACACGGTTCCTTAAGAGGCTCAAGGGTATAGCGGACCCGGAGCGCAAGAGAAAGATAATAGGAAACGAGTTCATACGGGTATTCCAGGAGGAGGCGAAAAAGATAAAGGGGGTTAAGTTCCTCGCCCAGGGGACCCTCTACCCCGACGTCATAGAGAGTGTTTCCACCAAGGGGCCCTCGGCCACGATAAAGAGCCACCACAACGTGGGCGGGCTATTGAAGAACATGCACCTGAAGCTTGTAGAGCCCCTGAGGGAGCTATTCAAGGACGAGGTCCGCGTCCTCGGGCGCGAGCTCGGCATGCCGGAAGAGCTCGTCGACAGGCACCCCTTCCCGGGGCCCGGGCTCGCCATAAGGATAATAGGAGAGGTGACGAGGAAGAGGTGCGAGATGCTCCGGGAGGCTGACTTCATAGTGCTCGACGAGATAAAGCGAGCCGGGCTATACAAGAGGCTCTGGCAGTCCTTCGCCGTGCTCCTGCCCGTAAAGACCGTGGGTGTCATGGGAGACGAGAGGACGTACGAGTTCACGGTGGCCGTAAGGGCCGTTGAGAGCACCGACGGCATGACCGCCGACTGGGTGCGCCTGCCCTACGAGGTGTTAGAGAGGATTTCCACGAGGATAATAAACGAGGTGAGGGGGGTAAACAGGGTCGTATACGACATAAGCTCCAAACCCCCGAGCACTATAGAATGGGAGTAGACAGAATGGTAGAGGACCTAAAGGGACAGGAGACGTGGCGGCTTTTCAGGATACTTAGCGAGTTCATAGAGGGCTTTGACGAGCTCTCTGACATAGGCCCGGCGGTGAGCATCTTCGGCTCATCTCGGATCAAGAAGAACGACGCCCTCTACAAGACCACCACCGAGGTGGCCGGGCTTCTGGCGAAGAACGGCTATACCATCATAACGGGCGGCGGGGGTGGCATAATGGAGGCCGCCAACAAGGGGGCGAAGGCTAACGGCGGGGTCTCGTTGGGGCTCAATATAACTCTGCCCCAGGAGCAGCGCCCCAACAGGTACCAGAGCAAGTCCCTGCACTTCAGGTACTTTTTCGCAAGGAAGGTGATGTTCGTGAAGTACGCCATGGGCTACGTATGCATGCCCGGAGGATTCGGCACCCTCGACGAGTTCTTCGAGGCCTTGACCCTCATACAGACCCACAAGATATACCCGCTGCCCCTCATACTCTTCGGTTGCGACTACTGGCGCCCCCTCGTGGACTACATGAAGACCACGATGCTCAAGTACAAGACCATCGAAGCGAAGGACCTCGAGATAATAAACATGACCGACGACCCCGAAGAGGTGGTCGGTATCATAAACAGGTACAGGGACTTGAAGAGGAAGTACGTCCTCGAGGCGAAGAAGAAAAAGAAGAAAGAGACCATAAGGAAGGGATAAAGAGAAAGGAAGTGCCAGATGTCTCACGATGAAAAAAACCACCCCCCCCACCCCCCCCATTCCCACGACGAGCCCCTTAAGAGGGTGACCGTAATGCTCGAGGAGGAGCAGGTCGACGGCTTGAGGGAACTCGCCGAGGAGTATCGTAAAAAGCTCGGCCAGAGGTGGACCATGAGCGCCATAGTAAGGGTCGCCGTGGGTGATTTCCTGACGAGGATGGGCAAGATGAGTTGAACCAGTGGACCTTCCCGCCGGCTGGCGCTTCAGTAGACGCGCTCGCCCAACGACCTCCGCTCCCAGGGCCCTGAATGCCGTCGGCAAGGGGCCTTTAAGGTCCGTTATGCGGCAGGGGTCTCGCCGGGAGGCCTGCTGATTCCCGGTCTTCCATGATAGCCAAAAAAAGGAGCCCCCCAACACGTGCTCTCCAACTACATAACCGAAATAAAAAGCAGGACCGAGTCCCACAAGGACGTAAGCGTAGAGGAGAGGAACGAGCTTGTGGCTCTCGCCGAGAAGACCCTTGCCGAAAACTTCGAGACATACCACTGGAACGTAAGCATCCACGGGATAGTCATCCGCCTTGTCACCAACTCCTCCCACCTCTATGACTTCTGGGTGGAGAACTGGTACGCGGCCCCGAGGACCCACTCCGTGCTCCCCCACGGTCTCATATACGCCGTAAAGGGCGTTGAGGGCTTTGATCCCTTCGCGTACTACAACCACGAGACCAGGACCGCCGTATTCATAAACACCGAGTACTACGGGCAGTGCAAGTCATGGGCCCTCGGCATAGCCGCCGACATATTGGAAACCCAGCATAACGTCCACTCCATACACGGCTCCTGCGCGGTGCTCGACGGCAAGGGTGTCGTCATAATCGCCCCAACGGGCACGGGCAAGAGTACGCACACCTGGGGGCTCATGCAGCTCCCATACGGCAAGATCCACTCCGACGACTGGATATTCGTCCGCTACAAAAAGGGGCTCGCCATGGCCGATATATCGGAGAGGAAGTTCTATTTGAGGACCGACATGGTCAGGAGCTTTCCCGGGCTCGCGCGGCTCCTCGAGAGGTGCAAGTGCGAAAACGTCCTCGACGACGACTTCGCCTCCTTCGCCAACTCCCGCGCCATACTCGACCCGGAGTGGATAGGAGGCCCCGACAAGTTCGTCGAGAGGGCCGTAGTAAAGTCCGTGATACTCCTGAGGAGGGATGGTGAGTCGGCGCCCGAGGTGAAACTCTCGGCCGAAGAGGCAGTAAGGATTCTCGAGGAGGGCAGATACCAGGTCCTCGCGGGTGCGGGGGCTAATATCGGGGCATACGCCCACGAGTCCTTCTACAATCCCTACCTCCTGGTAAAGCGGCCCGAAATACAGAAAGATTTTTTCAGCCGGCTCTTCGAGGCATCGAGCTGCCACATACTCAACACAGGAGTGGAGACCGTCGAGGAGAGCCAGGCCAGGATAAGAAGGATAATCAAAGAGGCCTGAATCAAAAACTTGAGAGGGATTATGAAAAAGATATCCGTACTCGTTGTTCTGCTTGCTTTATTCCTTACAGGCTGTGTGATCATAATGCTCCCCACGGTTCAGCCCCTTACGGAAAAGGTCATAGGAGGGGAGGGAGCCGACAAGATTCTCGTGGTGGAGGTCTCGGGGCTCCTCTCAGACGACGACGGCGAGAGGACCCTCGGGATAGAGACTGCCGCGAACCTCACGGCCCGGATAAGGGAGGAACTCGAGCTCGCGAGCGAGGACACCCTGATAAGGGCCGTCGTGTTGAGGATAAACAGCCCGGGAGGCAGTGTTACCACCTGCGACATAATAAACCACGAGATAAGGGAGTTCAAGAAGAAGCGGGGGGTACCGATCGTTGCCCAGCTCATGGACGTGGCCGCCTCTGGGGCATATTACGTCGCCGTGGCCTCGGACAGGATAATAGCCCACCCGACTACGGTCACGGGCAGCATCGGTGTCATAGCTTACAGCGTCAACGCCGCAGGGCTCATGGAAAAGATAGGTCTCTCGGACCAGACCATAAAGTCAGGGGACAAGAAGGACATAGGCTCCCCGTTGAGGGAGATGACTGATGAGGAAAGGGAGATACTCACCTCCATAGTCGACACCCTCCACGGCAGGTTCCTGGACGTCATAGCCGAGGGTAGAATAGGTCTTGCCAGAAAGGACCTCGATACAATCGCCGACGGCAGGATATATACGGCCGAGCAGGCCCTCGCGCTCAAACTGATAGACGGGACCGGCTACCTGGACGACTCCATAGAGCTCGCCAAGGAGCTCGCCGGTGTCGAAAAGGCCACCATAATAACCTACGCCCAGCCCGACGCCTACAAGAATAACGTCTACTCGGCGCTCCAGGGCATGCGCGCCCCTGAGATAAACCTCGTGAACATAGACACGGGGCCCCTTTCCATGGGCATGGGGGTCCACTTCATGTACCTGTGGATGCCTTGATTTTTTCCTTAAGATGAAGTAGAATCACCGGAAGTTCTATTGCAGAACCCCCCCGTGACAGTTGCGAGTTGATGTTGAGTTCAATCCGGTTCACGGTCCGTAAGGAACGCTCCCACGGTCAATGCGCGCTAACTCCGGAATAAAGGTCTTTTTCCTATACTGCCTTTTCGCGGCACTCTTCTACTCCCCGGTAGTCCTGTCGGGGAAAAGCCTCAACCCGACTCTTTTCCAGCCCCACGGCGTCCTTCCGGGAGGCGTATACGAGAAGGAGGGCAGGAGCCCCGTAAACTCCTTTAACGTAGACATCGCCACCCCCGTCTATTACGAATTTCCCGTAAACAAGCTCGTCGGGGAGATATACAGGAAGGGCGAGCTGCCTCTGTGGAACCCCTATCAGGCAGGCGGCATACCCCTTGCGGCCCAGTACTCCACGCGGGCCTTTTTCCCCTACCAGATCCTTGAGGACCTGAGCCCCCCCGGGGCCTGGGACGTCTTTCTCCTCGGCCGCCTCGTCATCGCCGGCCTCTTCACCTTTCTCTTCCTGAGGAGGGTGGGCTTAAGGGAGCTTACCGCATTCGCCGGCGGGCTCTTCTACATCTTCTCCGGTGTCTTCACCTGGTTTCTGAACCTCGAACAGTTCTCCAACACGGCCATGATGGTCCCCGTGGTCATGTACGCCGTGGACGCACTCGCACAGGCGCCGCCCGGCGCTAAAAGGGCCCTGAGGCTTACCGCCCTGAACGGAGTCGTCTTCTCGCTCCTGCATCTCGCCGGACAGCCCGAGGTGGCCCTCTATGCAAGCCTCCTTGCCGCGGTCTGGTTCTTCCTCCGGGCCCTTTCGCTCCACGGGAGAGCGGGCCTTGCGCGTTTTTTCCTGAGGTTTTCCTCATCCTACGCAATCGGGCTCGCCCTCGCCGCCCCGCTCCTCCTCGTATTCGTAGAGCTCATGAATTCGAGCTTCCATATACACCCGGGGGGAGGGCGCATGGGAATAGAGGCGCTCCATAACTGGAAGACGATCTTCGCCGTCCTCACCCCCTCGGCCACCGAGTTCTCAACGAACCACGACATGATATCGGGCCTTAGCCTCCTTGTGGATATGGACGGGAGCTTCTTCAGGTTCCTTCCCATAAACGGCGTGTGGGACAACCTCGGGGGCTTTACCGGGGTCCTTACTGTATATGTAGCCGTGACGGGGGTCCTTATCTCGGCGGCCCGGAAGGATTTCGGGCTCAGGGCTCCCGTCTTCCTCTTTTTCTCCTTCGCGGCCTTCGTCGTTTTAAAGAACCTCGGGGTAAGACCATTTCTTTGGATCGGGTACCTCCCGCTCTTCGACCGCGTGTGGACCCTCAGGTGGGCGGGCCCGGTGTGGATTTTTTCTCTCTCCGTAGCAGCCGCCCTCGGTTTGGAGGCCATCGCCTGGGCCTGTGAAGGGGTGAAGACGGAAGAGGCGAAGACCCGGGGGGGCCGGGGGGGGCGGGGGGCCCTCTCTCTTCAAGCGTGCGCCCTGTACCCCTTCCTCCTCCTCGGCGGGGCGTACACCGTCTTTTCATTCATGCCAGTTATTTCGCTCACCCTCGCAAGAGCGGAGTCCTTCAACTCAATAATGAGGCCCTTCGTCGTGCCGTCTCTCTTTTATGGCTCGCTCCTTACCCTCGCGGTCCTCGTTTTTGCCTTTTTGATTATCCTCTTCGGCGGACGCGGTGGGGGGGGGAGGAGGGGTAGGGCGGAAAGCGGGTTACTATACGCGCTTATAATGCTCGGCCTTGTCGAGCTATGGTGGTCAATACCGAGGGGGTGGGGCCCGGAGTGGCTCTCGGGAAAGTGGGCCCCGGCGGGCGTGGGATTCGCGGCGGCGCTCTTCTTCTTCTACGAAAGACCCAGGGTCGGGCTATCCCTCGCGGCCCTGTTCTTCGTCCTCTTCCATTTCATGGACACCCTATCTCCAAGTGGTTACCCGGAGAGACAAGACCCCTTCAAGGCGCCTCCCTATGTGGAGTTCCTGAAAAGCGGCGAAAACAGGTTTTACAGGGCGGCGGGCTTTTACGGCGCGCTCTTCCCTAACTACTCGAGCGCCCTCGGAGTACACGACGTAAGGTACGTTAACGCCCTTACGCCCCTTGCCTATCACAACTTCAGGAAGACCCACCTCCACGCCTACGAGTTGAAAGATGGCGAGGAGTCGGCCCTCTGGTTTACGGGCAGGCCCGAGAGGTCGGTGGCCGTGGACAAGGACGGAGTTGAGATGCACTACCTCTTCTTGAAACCCGTGGAGGAGGACATCCTTAATAAACTGAGGAGCTACACGCTGCTTGCCGTCCGCTACTTCGTCTTCCCCGCCGGCCACCCGGGCTTTAACCCCGTGTTCGGCTTAAGGCTCGTATACGACGAAGAGGTGAAGATATACGAGAACCCCCAGGCCCCGGAGAGGGTCTTCGTGGCCCATGCCTTCGACTACGCCGACTCCTTTGAGGAGGCACAGGCAATGGCGATGGCACTGGACTCCGGCGTTACCGAGAGGATAGTCCTTGAGGAGGAGCCTACGGGGGTTGAAACCATGGCGGAACCAGGGTCAAGGAATTCTGTGGTTTCCCCCGGTTATACTGCCGTCATCAGGGAATACAAGACAAACAGCGTGGTCGTCGAAGTCACTGCGGAGAGTGACGGGGTCCTCGTCCTGGCGGATACCTACTATCCGGGCTGGACTGCCACGGTGAACGGCGAGAAGAGCAGGGTCCTTCGCGTAAACGGGCTTGTGCGCGGGGTAGTGGTAAAAAAAGGCGAGAGCACCGTGGAGTTCAGGTATTGCCCGCTTAGCTTCAAGGCCGGGATGGCCCTGTTTTTCGTAACGGGGATACTCTGCATCTTTTTAATCCATCGAGGGAAAGGAGAGCAGGGATGAGAGCCTTGTAGGGTGGGCACCGCCCACCGTCTTCTATTCCGCGCCTATGCCCTCATGGAATTCAAGCCACTCCGAGCTTTTCGTGCCCTTGAATAACGAGGCATTGCAAGGTCGTTGGAGGTCTGTTTTTTATGGTGGGCGGTGCCCACCCTACTTGACTGTTTTTCTGTAGATATAGCCGTATAGAGAAAACTGTGTTGCCACAAGGAGTGGCACAAGCACTGTAATGGTGGACAAAGCTCCTATACTCAACTACTTGGCTTATTCTTCAGATGATGCGTATTGCAATGAATACACTTTAGTCTTAGTGTTTGGTGTGTTGTCTACTCGTAAAGATATTTTCATAAGTCTTGAGGGTCCCAAGCGATGATATCCCAAAAAATACATCTTGTCTTGTAGATCTGGTCCTGTATTTACTGAATCCAGCGCATTCTTAATATATTTCTCTGCTTGCTTCTCTATGTTGGGATGCATTGCAACTACCATGATCTTAGCTAGCTGCTGATTACCATCTGGTACTGAAATTATAGAAACTGCTACAATTGACGATTGCATAAATGCCTCAGAAATATATTCATCTATAAACATACCTTCTTGTTGTCCAGAGGTTAGTAACTTAAAGCCTGTTGCTTCTAAATATGCCTGTGCCTCATCTTTTCTCATGTCAGTAAGTTCTATCGCTTCATTGAGCATAAAATCCCTTTTTAACTCCTCAAGCACGGAATTACTAATCTCTGCCTGCCCAGTGCTTACCGTTCCCCTTTCTCCATTATTACAAGCGAATAGTAGTGATAAAACTAAAATTAAGACATGAAGTTTAGATAGGTGCAGATTCATCTAATTTCTCTCTGTTCTCCTTTAATCCAGAGTAGCTATGTAGCCTTGTAGGGTGGGCACCGCCCACCGTCTTCTGTTCCGCGCCTATGCCCTCATGGAATTCAAGCCACTCCGAGCTTTTCTTGCCCTTGAATAACGAGGCATTCTAAAGTCGTTGGAGGTCTGTTTTTTTATGGTGGGCGGTGCCCACCATACTTGACTGTTTTTCGTTGCTACCCGCTTGTAAACTGTTTTAAATCCATGATATCCATTCTATTCCTTGATGTCAATTATGTCTTCCAGCCATACGAGGATGGCGCGCTCACCCTATTGGATTACTCTTCATCCCAGAGAAAACCTTTCCCGGACAGCACCATCTCTCCGACCTCCATCCTGTCCTCGAAGAAGTAGACCTCGCGAACCTCTACTACGCTCATCATCGGCGGGTCGGACTCGTCGTTCATGACGATATTCTTGAGTTCAGCCCTGAATGAATCCATGGCGATCTTCGCGGCGGTTGACGAATCGTGCGCCTCTATAAATCTGGCCGCGTAAAAGCCGAATTTTTTTGCCTCGTCATCTTCCTTGATCAGAAAATT
>DATEAM010000024.1:0-11717 GCA_035288385.1 Thermodesulfobacteriota bacterium | reverse complement strand
CGGGGGGGCCGGGGGGGGCGGGGGGGGCGGGTAAAAAACCCGCGTTCACGGTCCTGCCCGTGCCCTATGACTTAACGACGAGCTACGTGCCCGGGGCTCGTAACGGGCCCCTTGCCATGATAGAGGCCTCCACGCACATGGAGCTCTACGACGAGGAGTTCGGGTGCGAGCCCTCTGAAGCGGGCATTGAGACGCTTCCGGCGCTCGAGTCCACCGCCCTCGGCCCCGAGGTGATGATAGGTCGGGTCAGGGAGGCGGTCTCAGGGATAATCGAAGGGGATGGCGGGATTCCCGTGATGCTCGGGGGAGAGCACAGCATAACCCTCGGAGCCGTCCAGGCCCTCCTCGACAAATACCCGGCCCTCTCGGTCCTCCAGCTCGACGCCCACGCGGATATGAGGGACAGCTACCAGGACAGCCCCTTCAACCACGCCTGCGTGGCGAGGAGGATATCCGAGGTCTGCCCCGTTGCCCAGGTCGGCGTGAGGAGCCTTAGCGCCGAGGAGGCCGCCTTCCTCAAGAAAAAGGGCGGGCCCGGGGGGTCCGGGGGGGCCGGGAAAAGGACCATAAGCACCTACTACGCGCAGGACGTGCTCCGTGAAAAGTCGGTCGAAAAACTCGCCGACAGGGCCTTGAAGGACCTTACCGGGGAGGTATTCATAACCGTAGACCTCGACGTCTTCGACCCCTCGATCATGCCCGCCACTGGCACCCCCGAGCCCGGGGGGCTCGACTGGCACCAGGTGGTCGGGATCTTGAGGAGGGTTATCTCAAGGACGAGGGTCCTGGGTTTCGACGTCGTGGAGCTCGCCCCCATCCCGGGCATAGTCGCCCCGGACTTCATGGCGGCGAGGCTCGTCTACAAGATGATGGCTTTTGTCAACGAAAGCTCGAAGGCGACTTCCCGGAAACGCTCACGAAGGTAGATGCTCCGGGTGGTTTCGAGTCTTAAAAATAAAAAGAACAGGGGGACACGGCAATGGTTCCTAAAAGGGTCTTTTTCACAAAGGGCGTGGGAATACACAAAGAGGAGCTCCATTCCTTCGAGCTCTCATTGAGGGACGCGGGCATCGAGAAGTACAACCTCGTCCAGGTCTCGAGCATCTTTCCGCCCGGCTGCAAGGTCCTCTCGCGCTCGGCGGGGATAAAGAAGCTCTCGCCCGGACAGATAACCTTCTGCGTCATGAGCAAGCTCACCAGCAACGAACCGAGGAGGCTCATGGCCGCCTCGGTGGGGTGCGCCATTCCCGTGGACAGGAAGCTCTACGGGTATCTTAGCGAACACCACGCCTACGGTCAGACGGACACCGTGGCGGGAGACTACGCCGAGGACCTCGCTGCGGCCATGCTCGCCTCTACACTCGGCATAGATCTCGACGAGAACCTCGGCTGGGACGAGAAAAAAGAGATATACAGGATAAGCGACAAGATAGTCAAGACGACCAACGTAACTCAGTCGGCCATAGTCAAGGGCGACGGCAGATACACCACCGTTGTGGCCTCCGCCGTGTTCGTCCTCTAAGGACAGGGCATATCAAAGGGTCTGGAAAAGCATTTTGCCATGAGGGTCGGGCTTACCTATAATCTTAAAAAGGGCGGCGGGGCCAACGACGGCCTCCCCGAGGACTTTTACGCCGAGTGCGACGACCTCTCCACCATCGAGGCCGTAAGGGAGGCGATACTCTCGCGCCACGAGGAGGTCGTCCTTATCGAGGCGGACGAGGACGCCTACGAGAGGCTCAGGCGCATGAGGCCCGATATGGTCTTCAATATGGCCGAGGGCCTCTGGGGAGAGTCGAGGGAGGCCCAGCTCCCGGCGATGATGGAGATGCTCAGGATCCCCTACACGGGCTCCTCCCCTCTTACCCTCGGGCTCTGCCTCAACAAGGCCAGGACAAAGGAGCTCCTTTCGCGCTACGGCATCCCAACTGCGCGCTTCGCCGTCGTGGGCGACCACTCGGCAAATCCAGAGCGCTACCTTAACTTCCCCATGGTCGTGAAACCGCTCTACGAGGGCTCGAGCAAGGGCATAAAAAACGACTCCGTCGTATCCTGCCCCGAAGAGTTGAAGGCCAGGGTCCGCACCGTTATAGAGGACTACCGCCAGCCTGCCCTCGTCGAGGAGTATCTCGACGGCAGGGAGTTCACCGTGGCCCTCATAGGCAACGGCCCCGCACTCAATGTGCTGCCCATAGTGGAGATAAATTACTCGGCCCTGCCCGAGGGGGTAAACCATATATACTCCTACGAGGCGAAGTGGATACTCGACCGCCCGGAAAACCCCCTCGACATATTCACCTGTCCGGCCCCGGTAAACGAGAGGCTCAAAAAGTCCCTCGAGAACGTCGCCACCGACGCCTTCAGGGTCCTTGACGTCAAGGACTGGTGCAGGATCGACATAAGGTGCGACTCCACGGGTGTCCCCCATGTGCTCGAGCTAAACCCGCTTCCGGGCATACTCATGGACCCGAAATGCAATTCCTGCTTTCCCAAGGCGGCGCGGGCCGCGGGGATGAGTTTTTCAGGGCTCGTAAACTCCGTCATAGACGCGGCGAGACTGAGGTACGGCGTATAATGGCCAAGAATGTAAAGATAATATACAATGACGACGGCTCCGACGAGTACGTTTTCGGCGGAGAAAAGATGAGGCTCGACAGCATCTCTAAGACCGCGAAGCATATAGAGGCGACCCTCAAGGCCCTCGGATACACCACCGGCCTTATAGCCCTCAAGGACACCTGCCACGGTCTCGATAACTTCATAAGGAAGATCAAGGGCGCCGAAGACTCCATGATATTCAACCTCTGCGAGGGCTACGGCACGAGCTACTACGAGATGCACGTCGCCGCGCTCCTCGAGCTCTATGACCTCAAGTTCACGGGGAGCCCCCCCTTAACCCTCGCCCTCGCCCTCAACAAGGCCTTCGCAAAAGACGTCCTAAGGGGCGCTAACGTCCCGACTCCAGGCTACTGCGTCCTTCGAGAGCCCCCGGAGGAGCTCTCCAGGGGCCTCGACTTCCCCCTCATAGTAAAACCCCTCATGGAGGACGCGAGCGTGGGCATAGAGGCGGACTCAGTAGTCGGCACGATGGAGGAGCTCAGGAAGAGGGTCGGTTATATAGTGGAGGAGTACTCGCAGCCCGTTATAGTCGAGGAGTATATAGACGGCAGGGAGTTCAACGTCTCGCTCCTGGGCAACGGCGAGAAAAAAATGATACTCCCCCCTGCGGAGTTGAAGTTCGTCGACTTCCCCGAGAACGCCCCGAGGATATGCTGCTATGAATCGAAGTGGATTAAAAAAAGCCCCTTTTACAATAAGACCGTGCCCGTTTGCCCGGCGGAGATCGACTCCGCCATGAAGGATAAACTCTCGGAAGTGGCCCTCAGGGCCCATAACGCCATAGGGTGCCTGGACTACGCCAGGGTGGACATGAGGCTCGACAGCCGCGGCCGCATAGGGGTCCTCGAGGTAAACCCCAACCCCGATATCTCCGAGGAGGCCGGGTTCGCGAGGGCGGCCAGGGCCGCTGGAATCGTGTACCCGGAGCTTATTGAAAAGATAGTCTCGATAGCCGAGGCGAGATACAGCGAGGACGAAATCAAAGGCGGGTGGGAGGATGAAACCCCTCCTGCCCGGTGCGGCGAGGCATGATAAACTCAGGACCGGTTAAGTCGGTTGACCTCTCCATAAGAGAGGTCCTGGGGGGCGCGGCTGGCGACAGAGAGGCCCTGCTTTCCATTATCGCAAAGAGCGACAACCTGAGCGACGAGGAAAGGGATTGCGCTCGCGAAATTCTTGATATATACTTAGAAAACAAAGAAAAAGGATACTTATTCTTGACCGCAACAGTCTCAGGCCTGCCGGTAGGTTATATCTGCTATGGCAGAACCCCTCTTACAGACTCTGTATTCGATATTTACTGGATACTCGTGCACCCGGACTACAGGAGAAGGGGTGTTGCCACCGATCTCCTTGAATATACCGAGGCCCTCATAAGGCAAGGGGGCGCGAGGATGATGATGGCGGAGACCTCGGGGCTCGCTGCCTACTCCCCGGCGCGGGAGTTTTACCACATGACCGGCTTCAAGGAGGAGGCGCGGATAAAAGGTTTTTATAAAACGGGCGACGACCTCGTCGTATTCGTAAAGAGGTTTGGTCAGACCTGACTAAAACATCTGGAGATATTTTGGAATCCGAAAGCATAAAAAAGATATACGCCGCCTATTCGAACGTATATGACGCGCTTTTCAAGAGGTTTTTCTACCCGAGGATAAAGCACGCCATCAGCTACATGGACATAAGGCCAGGCGAGAGGGTCCTCGACGTGGGCGTGGGCACAGGGCTCTCGCTGCCGCTCTTTCCGAAGCACTGCAAGGTCATAGGCATAGACCTCTCCGCCGAGATGCTCAGGAAGGCCAAGGAGAAGATCGAGTCCAACCGCCTCGACCACATAGAGGTCCTTTCCATGGACGCCATGAACATAGGCTTCGGGGACAACACCTTCGACAGGGTCTTCATATCCCACGTCGTCAGCGTGGTCCCGGACCCCTACAAGATGATGTCCGAGGTGAGGAGGGTGTGCAGGAAGGGCGGCCAGGTCGTCATCGTCAACCACTTCAAGAGCAGGAACAAGATGCTCGAAAAACTCGAGTGCGTGATGAACCCCTTTTTCGAGAAGATAGGCTGGAGGACGGACTTAAGCCTGAGTGAGTTCATAAAGGGCTCTGGGCTCAGGGTCTCCAGGCAGTACATGCTCAAAAAAATCGACTTCTGGCACATAGTCTTCGCGACGAACGAGAAATAAGGACGCCCCGGCCCCATAATACTCCTGGATAACGATTTCCGCCGCGGGTCTTCGGAACGTAAAAAACTTGCATGCCACGAAGAAGGACATATCCGGCCTAAGCATCCAGCCAATGACAGCAGGGGACCTCGAAGAGGTCCTGGCCATAGAGAGAAGATCCTTTCCCATACCATGGACAAGGGCCCAGTTCGAAAGGGAACTTGAAAACCCCGTCTCCTCCGCATACACCGTGCGGGTCTTGCACGGTGACGAAGACCTGCTTGCCGCGTACACGGTTTTCTGGATAGTATATGGGGAGGCCCATATACTCGATATCGCGGTGCGCCCGGAGCTGAGGCGCACCGGTATAGCCACCTGGCTCCTCGAATGGGTCTTGAGGGAGATGAGGGCCAAACAGGTCTTCGAGGTCTTCCTCGAGGTAAGGAAGTCGAACCGCGCGGCCATAGACCTTTACAAGAAGTTCGGCTTCACCGAGGCCTATGAACGCAAGAACTACTACGGGGACGAGGACGCAATCGTCATGACCCTTGCCTTTTAGAGGAGAGCGATGGAGACGCGCATCAACAGGCAGGCACATCTCCTTTACAACAGGAAGATAAGGGACGGCTACTTCAGGATGGGCGTGGGTTTCGCCACCCCCGAGGTGGCCCCCGGCCAGTTCGTCATGCTCCGCGTAGCCGAAAGCTTCGACCCGCTGCTGAGAAGGCCGCTGGGCGTCTACAAGGTCCTCGGCTCCCGCGGTAAATGGGCCTTCAAGGGCACGGGAGTGGAGCTCCTCTACAGGGTCGTCGGCAGGGGCACCCACCTTCTCTCTACTAAGGAGCCAGGGGAGACCATGGACGTACTGGGCCCCCTGGGCAACGGTTTTCCCGTCATAAACGGCGTCGAGAGCACGAAGGTCATAATGGTAGGAGGGGGCATGGGCATCGTGCCCTTCCATCTCCTGAGAAAGGTCTTCCCCGAGGCCCTCTTCCTCTTCGGCGCCAGGGGAGCCGTGGAGGCGGGACTCGCTTCGGATTTCAAGGGGATGGGAAGAAAGCTCAAGATAACTACCGAGGACGGGAGCGTGGGGACCAAGGGCCTGGTAACCGCCCTCCTCAAAAAAGAGATAACCAAGGGCTCGGTCATTTACGCCTGCGGCCCTCCCGGGATGCTCAAGGCCGTAGCCGCGATGGCGCTAAGGGAGGGCTCGCGCTGCTACGTCTCTTTAGAGCGCGCCATGGCCTGCGGCATAGGAGTTTGCCTGGGGTGCGCGGTAAAGACGAGGAAAAAAGAAAAGACCTACAAGATGGTATGCTCCGAGGGGCCGGTATTCGACAGCACCCTCATAGACTGGGAAAAGCTCTGAGGGGAACTTTTTGAAAAAAGTTCCCCTCAGACTCCCCTCAAAAACTTTTAGCTATTTATCCTGTGGAGGGAGACCCCCTCTTACGCGAATTTCATCTCCCGGGGGGTCTCCCTCCACAGGATAGCCAAAAGTCTTTGGAGGAGGGTTTGGGGGGGACCTTTCTTCAGAAAGGTCCCCCCCAAAGAAAGCGGCTTGAATGAAAAAAGACCTTTCCGTGGAAATAGCCGGCGTCAGGTTCAAGAACCCGGTCTGGACCGCCTCGGGGACCTTCGGCTACGGTCTCGAGTTCAGGGATTTTACGGACCTTGAGAGGCTCGGAGCGGTTGTGGTAAAGGGCCTGTCGCTGAAGCCGAGGACCGGGAACCCGGCCCCACGGATCGTCGAGACCCCCTGCGGCATGCTAAACGCCATCGGGCTTCAGAACGTGGGGGTGGAGGCCTTCATAACGGAAAAGCTCCCTGAGCTTGAAAAGATAGACACCCGTATCGTGGCCAACATCTTCGGCGAGACCGTCGCCGAGTACTCCGAGGTGGCCAAGAGGCTCGACGGGGCCCCGGGCTTATCGGCCGTCGAGGTCAACATATCGTGCCCCAACGTGAAAAAGGGCGGGATAGTCTTCGGCACGGACCCAAAGGAGGCCTTTAGGGTGGTTTCCGCCGTAAGGAAGGCCGCGAAGAGGCTCCCCGTGATAACCAAGCTCTCGCCGAACGTGACGGACATTAAGGTTATGGTAAAGGCCGTAGAGGATGCCGGGACCGATGCCATAAGCCTTATAAACACCATCCCGGCAATGGTCGTGGACGTGGAAAAGAGGCGCCCCGTGCTCGCAAACGCCATAGGGGGGCTCTCGGGGCCCGCGATAAGGCCCGTTGCGGTGAGGCTATTATGGGAGGCGAGAAAGGCGACCAGGCTCCCCCTTATAGGCATCGGCGGCATAATGACGGCGGGCGACGCCCTCGAGTTCATAATCGCCGGGGCAGCGGCCGTGCAGGTGGGCACGGCGAGCTTCATAGACCCGGACTCGGCCGTAAGGGTCGTAGACGGGATAGAGGGCTACCTCGGCAGACACAGGACGACTCTTAAGGAACTTACCGGCTCCCTTGAGGTAAACTAAGAGAGCGCACTCTACGAAGTGACCTTGCGCATTGTAACTTTCCTGAAAACGTTGTATATTGACGCCGGGCCTTGATAAAAACGCCTCGTGACCGGCATAAAAATTTTGTTCTTCAGGGTGCGGCTCCTTAGGTGTTTTGGTTCTTTCGGACGTTAAGGGCGTGAGCTCAAAGAGACTTTAACCCCTCGCTTAAGCCTCCCGTGAAAAAGGCGGCTGGAAAGGACGAGCCTTGTATACCTGGATAATCGTAGCGATACTCATCATCATAATAATCTGGGCCTTCCTCGCCTATAACGGCCTCGTGACCTTCAAGAACCAGGTTGAGAACGCCTGGCGGCAGATAGACGTGCAGTTGAAGAGGCGCCACGACCTCATCCCCAACCTCGTAAAGACCGTAAAGGGCGCCATGGAGTTCGAGAGGGGGACCCTCGAGAGGGTCATAGAGGCGAGGTCGAGGGCCGTCGACGCGAATGGGGTAAAGGACAAGGGCATGGCAGAAGGGCTCCTCACAGCGGCCCTCGGCCGCCTCTTCGCCCTCGTCGAGAACTACCCCGACCTAAAGAGCAACCAGAACATACTCCAGCTCCAGGAAGAGCTCACCTCCACGGAGAACCGCATAGGCTTCGCCCGCCAGTTCTACAACGACCTCGTGGCGAACTTCAACATAAGGCAGGACGTCATACCGACGATAATAATAGCGAGGGCCTTCGGCTTCAAGAAGGCCGATTACTTCCAGGCCGAAGAGGCGGCAAAGGCCGTCCCCGAGGTGGACCTGAGCATCAAGTGATGGTGAAGGGCCGTTAATCCGCGGCGGACGTCTCTATCCATAAACTGACTGAAAAAATCCCATGACCGACATCTACTCCCAGCAGAGGAGAAACCGGAGGATAACGGTTCTTCTCATGTTGGGTTTTTTTGCGCTCATAACACTCCTCGGTTTCGCCGTAGACGTCTACTCCTTCGGGGCCGTGGAGGGCCTCAGGTTCCCCGTAGCCACGGCCTTCGCCTTTACCCTTGCCTCGATAAACGGCTTCACGGCCTACTTCTACGGCGACAGGCTCGTCGTCAGGTCCCTCGGAGCGAGGGCCCCGGAATTCGAGAACCTCTCCCACAAGAAGTTCCACAACATCGTAACAGAGATGGCGTTGGCCTCGGGGCTTCCCATGCCCAAGCTCTTCGTCATCCCGGACCCCGCACCCAACGCCTTCGCAACGGGCAGGAACCCGGAGAGGGCTACTGTGGCCGTAACGCAGGGGCTACTTAACGTCATGACGAGAGAGGAGCTCCAGGCCGTGGTCGCCCACGAGATGGGCCATATAAAAAACCTCGACATACGCACCATGACCGTGGTGGCCGTCCTCGTGGGGACCGTGGCGATCCTTTCGGACTGGGCCATAAGGACGTGGAAGTACGGGGGTGTAAGGGGCAGGCGCGGCAAGGGCAAGGGGGGCAAGGGGGGCAACGCGGCAGTCCTTATAGTAATCGTCCTCCTCGTGGCGATCTCGCCCATACTCTCTCGGATAATAGCCATGGCCGTCTCGAGGAGCCGGGAGTACCAGGCCGACACGAGCTCCGCTGAGTTTACGAGGAACCCCGCGGCGCTGGCCTCAGCCCTTGAAAAGATGGCGGCGAGCACTTCGATGGTGAGGACCGCCCACAGGGGCACTGCGCACCTCTTCATAAGCGACCCGTTGAAGAGGAGGTTGGATAATAAGGAAGGGCGCATAGCCGACCTCTTTTCAACGCACCCTCCCATAGAGAAGAGGATAGAGAGGCTCAGGAAGATGGCCTATATCTGGGAGAAGACGGGAAAGGACCTTGAGTCCCCGCATGGATAACAGGGAGAAAAAATGTCCCGGCTGCAGCGGGGTCTTAAAGGAAGTATACGCCGAGGCGAACTACGGAAGGGTCCTTCTACTCGACCAGTGCGCAAGGTGCGGCAGCGTGTGGTTTGACAGGTGGGAGCTTTATTTCCTCAAGGAGAGCGAGGCCCGGAGGCTCGAAGGAGTTGACGTCGAGGCCTTGAGGGCCTTTAACCCCGCCCGAAGGGGTAGTGGAAAGTGCCCCGTATGCGACTTGAAGCTCGTCCCTTTCAACGACCCCACGCTTCCGCCGGACGCAAGCATAAAGAGATGCACCGGCTGCAAGGGCCTCTGGCTGAACCGAGGGGAGCTAACGAGGTACGCCTCGCACAGGGCGTCTTTTAAGGGGGTATCCGTTGATGCCGCCGGAGCCGGTGCGGATAAGCTCGAGGCCCTGAAAAACCTCCAGAAGGCCCTCGATACGAGCGGTGTAGCAAACCCGCAGACTTTAGAGCTCGAAGACCTCACCATGGAGCCTGGCGAGTTCGCAAAGGACCTCGCCCCCATAATACTCCAGATACTCTTCAAGCTCGTATTCAAGTTTTAGGGATTGAGAGGTCGGTTTTTTATCAGGCGGCATGGTTCCCGATATCGCTTCCTGATAACAATTCGAGCGAAGTTTGCGGCCTCACGGCCTCCTCTCTCAATAACCCCTGTAAACCGACAGAGCCCCGCTCAGGAGCAACACCAGCAGGCCCAACGCAAGATTCACATGGACAAGATTGAGGGACAATCTCTGCAAGGCCGCTTTTTTAGCCTCGGGCGCTCTCTTGATTCTGGGGGCCAAAATGAGACCCCTGTAAAAATGGACCCCGATCATTACGAGGGCCAGAACGACTTTAGGCATCAATAGGGCAGTCCATCTGTTTTCAAGGGCCCCCGTGCCCGTGAATTGCCTGCTCATCGAAGCCAATACAACCCCGGTAACGACGAGGAGCAATATGCCGTAGTTCACCAGAGGGGCGAATCTCATGGAAACGTCGCCCATGAGTTTGCCCGCCCCCGCCCCCGCCCCGAAGACCTGCCTTGACGAGGGCATCAGGATGAAAAGGATAAAGAAAATCCCTCCCACCCACATGGTCGTCACGGCGAGGTGCAGCCAGTAGCACGCTATCAATACAAGTTCCTTCATATTTCTCTCCTCGGATTTTTGAATTCGAGGCGGGGGATTGGCCGGGCGCCAATCCCCCGCCTTTTCCGTCTACTCTTTCTTCACGGGCGGTACACAGCCGCAGCCGCAGGAATCCTTCGTCTCTGTCCTGGGGTCGGACTCTTTTTCCTCGGGCTTTTTCCCGGTCTCTTCAGCCATCCCCTTCACCTCCTTTCAAATAAGAATATGCGTATAAACTAAAGTAAATGGGAAAAAATATTAGCCTTTTTTGGTAACTTTCTTGTTCTTGGCAGTTGGCTCTTTTTTCTTGCGTGTACCTTGCCCAAGGCAGCCGCAGGTGCAGATGCGGTTAAGTCTCTGGCGGCATTTTTCGAGGGCTTCGCGGTTCAGGGAGTAATATATCCAGTACCCCTGCCTTTCGTCTTTCACGAGGCCTGAGGCCTTTAGCACCCTGAGGTGCTGGGATACGGCGGACTGCGTTATCCCGAGAGACTTCGCCAGGGCGTTAACGCTCATGGGCTCCTTCTTGAGGAGTTCGACGATCTCTATCCTCTTGTCGACGGAGAGCAGTTTGAAGAGTTCCGCCGTTTCCTTCATGGCCATATCCATACCATCCTATTAAGTTAGTGCTAATATACTTTATCGGATTCACGCTGTCAAGCACTTTTCCATCCACACCTCCGCAACGTCCCGCCCATATCAAGGCGGGCCCTTTTTTTCAGGCTAATATTTAAATTTTGAGGGAGATGAAAAGCTGATATAATCGGGACTGAGCAACCATCCAGACGTGCAGGTGGGTAACGCGAGCTTCTGAGACTCGGATTTGGCGGTGAAGGTGGTTGAAGGGATTGAGTTACCTCGGGAGGAAAAGAACAAGCTTAAAAGAGCTTATAGGTTTACTTAAAGATAATTAAGTAAGGTGTCCCCGGAATTAACTGAAGGGGATAGGTATAAACCGGCAAACCGTTCATCGCGAATCATGAGATAGATATCGCTTGACAGCAGACAGTCAAGACGGTATCTACGGGGCTGACTATGAGGAATTCAGGACTTTTTCTAACTCTTGCTCAGATTGCAGTAGCATTGGTTGGTTTTATTACCATTATTAGTATATTTAAACACCAAAAGGCTAAATGGGATGAAACTGAATTAGCCGCGATACATTTCATGTTTGAAAACAGCTTCGGTTTGCTTTTTTTTTCAATTCTCCCAGTCATGTTTAATTCAATAGATTCTTACCAAGAGGCCGTTCCCTGGTTAAATTTGTTTTTATCAATATATCTTTTGGCTGTGTTTATAAGGAATGGATTGAAGTTTCTAAAAGTAAAACCAGCTAATAATCGTGTACTAATATTGGCTTCCTTGCTCCCAATTCTCATTATAAGTTTGATTGAGTTTTGTATGTATTCCTTACCTTTTTCTAGCAAGACTAAAATTTCTTTTTATATTGGAGGATTGATGTTATTTCTTTTAACTGC
>DATEAM010000023.1:0-6016 GCA_035288385.1 Thermodesulfobacteriota bacterium | reverse complement strand
CTCGTTTGTCGTCTTTATCGCCGCCACGCAGGGCATGGTCGCGAAGAGGCACACCTACGCGGAGCTTAAGAAAAAAGAGCTCGCCTCCTTTTATACGCTCAGGGACGAGTACATGGGCGAAAAGGCCCGTTTCCTGCCCCTCGAGAGGAAACTCCTCAGCCCGGGGGGATCGGGCGGGCCCGGCGGGGCTTCTTCCGTCGTGACGGTCATAGAGGATATCGGCAACAGGCTCGGCATAAAGGACAGGATTAAGTCGGTAAAACCCGCATCAGAGGCTGCCGGCAAGGGCTATGTGCAGAGACCCGTGGCGGTCGAGGTCGAGGGCATAACCCTGAACGAGCTGGTGAACCTCCTTTACAGGGTCGAATACCACAGGAACGTCCTCATGATAAAGGACTTTGACATGAAGGCGCACTTCGAGAACCCCGACCTCCTCGACGTCACCATGCAGCTGGTTCTCGTCACGAGAGGGGCATGAAGAAGAAGATACTTTTAGCGGCGGCGGCAGGGTTCATCGGGCTCCTTCTCCTCGCCCTCGCCGTCCTCCTCCTTATACCGGGAGAGTTCATGAAGAACCTCGCCGTCGACTTTGTGGAGAAGAACTCGAAGATGACGCTCCATGTCGAAGAGTTCAGAAAGGTCTTCCCCCTGGGGGTGGAGGCAAAGGGCCTTGAGATAAGTAATGCCTGGGGAGAGGGGGGGAAGGGAACGAAGGCGGCAAGGCTGGTGGGAGAGGAGAGCACCCTCCATATCGACAGACTCAGGGCGAGGGTAAGCCTCCTGAGGGTCATCTTCGGAGAGGTGAGGGTGTTCGCCAGCGGGACGGTGGCCGAGGGCACGGTCTCCTTGAGGGCCACCTTGAAGGGAGAGAGGGCGCTTGTGGAGATGGATGTAAAGGACATCGCAATGAGAGGCCTCGGACCGCTAAAGGATATGGGGTTGTCAGGAGAGGGCATCATGGAGGGAGAAGGCAGTCTTGTGTTTAGCCGGGGGACCTGCCCAGAGGGCTCTTTAAACTTCAAGGGCAGGAACGTCGACCTGGATGGTTTCCAATATGCCGCCGCCGGGATGCTCTTCGGCAAGAACGTCGACTTTACCCTCGCAATGGACTACCTCCCGGGATGCCGGGCCAGTATAAGAAACCTCTGGGTGGAAGGTAACGATATAAAGGGCAGGCTTTACGGGGACATTGTGCTAAGGGAGCCCTTATCGTCAACGACCATGGCCCTTACCGCCGAACTACTGCCAGAGAGGGAGCTCGCGGGAAAGAACGGCATCCTGGCGGCCCTTTCGAACTACCGGAGGTCTTCCAACCACTACCGGATGCAGATAGGGGGCTCGCTTCAAAGGCCGGTGGTCACGAGGTAATTTCAAGCGTATCTCGGGGGAGGGGGGGAGGGCGGGGCCCGAATGGGATTACAATGAAATTGAGTAAAAGTGCTAAAAAAATAATTAAAATTGTGTTACATTCAGGGGTCGAAACCGAGAGATGAAGGTAAAGGTTATAAAGGCTGTTAACGTATTTCTCTCCCTGTGCATAATATTGGTGGCGGCTCTTCTGGTAAGGGCTTATCTCCTTTCAAGGTACATGCCGGTGGAGAGTGTTGAGGCCTCCGAGGGGGGCGAAGCCCTCAAGCCCGTTGCCAGGAAAAAGCTCGCCGACTACGGGGTGCTCCTCGAGGCCGGGGTGTTCGGCCCGGCCACGAAGCTCGCCTATCTCGACGAAGGTGGCGGCGACATTGACGAAGGCCCTTTGGGCTCCGCCCCGGGCCAGGACTCCACGCTCCTTTTGGCCGGCACCGTTATGGGCATTACCGGTACCGGTTACGCCATATTCGAAAAGAAGGATTCGGGCGTGCAGGAGCTTTTCAGGAAAGGCGAAAAGGTCTTTGACGCGGGGGTCCTTACGAACATAGAAAAGGACAGGGTCCACATATCGAGGGGCGGCAGGACCTTTACCTACGTCATGCCCATAGTGAGCATGACAGGCCAGCCGGCAGAGGCGAGGCCCTCTGCGGCAAGGGTTGCGCCGGGGCCTCCGGCTTCAGGCGATACCTCCTCTATCGTCTCAGAGAAAACGGGCGAGAGGCAGTGGATAATAGACCAGCGGGCGTTTGAAAAGACCTTTGAGAACATGGGTCAGGTCCTTACAGACGCAAGGCTCCTGCCCTACTCCGAGGAAGGAGAGGTGGTGGGCTTCCGTCTTAGCGAGGTTAGGCCAAGCGGGGTGTTCGCTTTGATAGGGCTTAAAAACGGCGACGTACTCATGAGGGTCAACGATTTTACCATTGACTCCCCTGAAAAGGGCATGCAGCTTTTGAGCGGCCTCAAGGGAGAGTCGAGCATAACGGTCGATATCATAAGAGGCGGTCAGCCGGTGAAACTAAACTATGAGATAAGGTGATGCCGTGAGAGCAAAAATATCCGAAAAGACCCCTGGCCTGCACCGGTTTTACGCTACCCTCCTGTGCCTGCTCCTTATCCTCGCCATGCATGACTCGTGGGCAAGCCCGGCCCACGCCCAGGAGAAGTCCGGGAAGATAACCATAAACTTCCAGGACGTCGAGATAGCGAGCATCGTCAAGCTAATAAGCCAGGAGACGGGCAAGAACTTCATCTACGACGAAAGGCTCAAGGGCAAGATTACCATAATAGCCCCGAGGGAGCTCACCAGTGATGAGGCCTTTGACCTCTTCACCTCGGTGCTCGAACTCAAGGGCTTCACCATAGTCGACACGGGAAAGGCCTACAAGATAATCCCCGCGGCCACGATCAAGCAGAGCTCGGTAGACGTATCGAGGGAAGACGCGGTGCGCTTGAGCGACGCGTACGTGGCCAGGCTCATAATCCTCGACCACGTAAGCGCCCAGGACGTCCTGCCCGTTTTGAAACCCCTTGTGTCCAGGGAGGGCTACATGTCCGGCTTCGGCGACGGGAACTCCATGCTCGTGCTCGATACCTCGTTGAACATAGACAAGATAATGAAGATAGTGCGTCTCCTTGACGTGGAGCCGACCACCTACCCTCCCGAGGTAGTCTACCTTAAAAACTCCCAGGCCGAGAACATGGCGAGGCTGTTGAAGGAGTACGGGACGCAGGGGGGGGCCGGGGCCGGGGCCGGGGCGCCGGGCGCGAGGGGCCAGGCCCCCGGCAAGTCGATAAGCCCGGTGGCGGACACCAGGCTCCAGGCCCTGATACTCTTCGGCTCCCCCGAGGAGAAGGCCGAGTACAAGAGGCTCATCGCGCTCCTTGACGTGCCCCCTCCCGAGATTTCCTCCAAGATAAACGTATATTACCTTGAGAACGCCAACGCCGTGGAGATAGCCAAGGTCCTCGAAGGGCTTATAAAGGCGGCCCCCTCGAAGCCGGGGGAGCCGGCGGGGCGCATATCGTCGGAGTTCACCGGTTCCATCGCCTTGACGCCTGACCCCGACACCAACTCCCTTATAATCATGGCGTTGCCCGAGGACTACCAGAACCTGGTCCAGGTCATCAAGAAACTCGACAGGCGCCCGAAACAGGTCTTTGTTGAGGCCATGATAGTCGAGGTGTCGATAAACAAGGCCCTCGAGGTGGGCGCAAAGTGGCGGGCGACGGCTACAGAGGACGGCAACCCGGTGCTCATAGGGGGCGTGGGCACGATAGACTCCTCGGCCATATCGGACATAATAAGCGGCATGGCGGGCTTCACCGTGGGCGGTTTGGCGAACTTCCTCGATTTCTCCGTCACCCTCGCCGACGGCTCGACCATGGACATAAGCGCCCCGGGTTTTGCCGCGCTTTTCAGCCTCCAGGAGTTCAAGGACGTGGTCAACGTCCTGTCCACCCCCCATATCCTCACGAGCGACAACAAGGAGGCCGAGATTACCGTCGGCGAAAACGTCCCCTTCCTGAGCAAGTTCGAGAGGTCAAGCTCCACTTCCGACCAGCCCGTGCTCCAGTCCATAGAGAGGAAGGACGTTGGAGTCACCCTGAGGATAAAACCCCAGATAAGCGAGGGCGATTACATAAAGCTCGATATCTACCAGGAGATATCCTCCATCTCCACCACCACCCAGACCGGGGGCGTCGAGGCCTCGGACATCATCACCACAAAGCGCTCGGCAAAGACCTCGGTAGTGGTAAGGGACAGGCAGACCGTCGTCATCGGCGGGCTCATACAGGACAAGAAAACCGACAACCTTACCAAGGTCCCTTTTCTCGGCGACATCCCCATACTCGGCTGGCTCTTCAGGTTCAAATCGAAGCAGGTGCAGAAGACCAACCTCCTCGTATACCTCACACCGTCCATAGTGAAGGACTTCGACGACCTCGACAGGCTCCGCGAGGAGAGTGAGGAGAAGTACAGGGGGACGGACCAGGACGATAACGCCGACAAGGATTCAAAAGAAGAAGCGGACAAGGGGCTTTAAACGGTCCTCGGGGACGGAGGCGAAGAAGTGGCTGAGGAGATTTTAAAAAAGGGCAAGGGCAAGGAAAAGGATGACCCTGTCGCCGAGGTCGCCTCCAGGTACGGGCTCGCATACAGGGAATCCATAAAAGACGACGAAGTCGACCCCGTCTATCTTGAAAAACTCCCGCTCGGTTTCGTAAAGACCAACCGGGTCTTCCCCCTCAGGAAAATAGACGGCAGGCTGCTTGTGGCCATAGCGAGCCCGTCCGCCCTTTTCGCCCTCGATGACGTGGCCCGGTTTCTCTCCGTCACCGCCGAACCGGTGCTTGTGCCGACCGCCGAGATAACGAGCGCCATCAACAGGTTTTACGAGAGGCTCTCGGGGAGCGCGAAGGATGTGATGGAGGAGCTCGAAGGCGAGAGCCTCGAGTCGTTGGCCGACGAGTGGCAGGAGCCCAAGGACCTCCTCGACCTGACGGACGAGGCACCGATAATAAAGCTCCTGAACTCGCTCCTCTTCCAGGCCGTAAAGGACAGGGCGAGCGACATACATATAGAGCCCTTCGAGAAGTCCATCGAGGTGAGGTTCCGGGTGGACGGCATACTCTACCCCATACTCGCCCCTCCAAAGATAATCCATGAGGCCGTGGCATCGAGGGTCAAGATAATGGCCGGCCTCGACATCGCCGAGAAGAGGCTCCCGCAGGACGGCAGGATCCGGCTCCTTGTGGCGGGAAAGGACATCGACGTGAGGGTGTCCATAGTGCCCACCGCCTTCGGCGAGAGGGTTGTCCTGAGGATACTCGACAGGAAGGTGGGCCTCATAGGCCTTTCAGAGGTGGGCCTCAAGAGCGACCACATAAGGGTCCTCGAGGGGCTTTTAAAGAGGAGCAAGGGCATCATACTGGTCACGGGCCCCACGGGCTCGGGCAAGACCACCACCCTCTACGCCTCGGTTAACAGGATAAACTCCCGCGAGCGCAACATCATCACCGTGGAGGACCCCATAGAGTATCAGCTCGCCGGCGTAGGGCAGATACAGGTAAACCCCAAGATAGGCCTCACCTTCGCCAACGGGCTCCGCTCCATACTGAGGCAGGACCCGGACGTGATAATGGTCGGCGAGATAAGGGACCGCGAGACGGCGGAGATAGCCATCCAGGCCTCGCTTACGGGCCACCTCGTCCTCTCCACCCTGCACACCAACGACGCGCCCACGGCCGTGACCAGGCTCGTGGACATGGGCGTGGAGCCTTTTCTCCTGTCGAGCTCTCTGGCCGCGGCCATGGCCCAGAGGCTTGTGCGCGTGCTTTGCCGCCACTGCAAAGCGGGTTACGCGCCGGAGGCGAGAGAGCGCTCTCTTTTCAGGGAGAACGTCCCCGAGAGGCTTTACAGGGCCGCCGGTTGCGAGAGGTGTTTCAACACGGGTTATTACGGACAGACGGGCATTTTCGAGTTCATGCCCGTGGACCAGACCATGAGGGTCCTCATACTCAAGAACCCCGACTCCACCACCTTGAAGGAGTATACGCTCTCCAGGGGCATAAGGACCATGAGGGACGACGGCCTTGATAAGGCCGCCGCCGGGATAACGAGCATCGACGAGGTCATAAGGGTTACTCA
>DATEAM010000022.1:0-10165 GCA_035288385.1 Thermodesulfobacteriota bacterium | reverse complement strand
GGGGGGGGCGTCGTCTACGTGACATATCCAACGAAGGTCTCGATGCCGGCTCTGAAGAATTTTACGCCGCCTGAAAAATTCGAGACCCCCGGCGAGACGCTAAAGAGGGTCCTTCCGGAAAGAGGGCTCGGATTTGACAGGGGAACGCTCTCTCTTATGCTGAACATAAGGGAGGAGTTTCTTCCGGGGGTCCTGGGAGGGGCAGGGGGCTTTCGGGGGCTCGGCGGTTTTATCGTGAGTACCGACAGGCTCGAAGAGGCGGGGGAGAGGACAGCCGCTCTGCTTGACGGCTTTCACAAGACCAATCCGGCGGAGGAGGGGATGAGGGAGGAAGAGGTCTTTAACGCGGTGAAGGACGACGTATCCTCGGGCCTGGGCGTTGAGAGGGCCTCGCTGCTCTTTAAGGAGATAGTCGACGACCTCGTAGCAGGCAGGAGGATAAAGAGGCATGGCCCTCTTCTCTCTCTTTTCTCTCACACCCCTGCCTCTGCCGGCGTGGACGCCGGGATAGAGGGGGAGCTTTCGAGGCTTTTTTCCTCGGGTGGGTTGTCTGCGAGAAGGATGGAGGAGATAACCGTACCCCCGCACGGGAAAGATGACATAAAGAGGGTCATGGAGTATCTTATGAGGAAGGGCGCCGTCGTAAGGCTTAAGACGGACAGCTTCATATCGGGCGGCGCCATAGACGAGGCGAAGAGGAGACTCGTCGAGCACATAAACAACAAGGGGGCCATAAAGGCCTCGGAGTTCCGCGACATCCTCGGCTGCGGGAGGAAGCTCGCCATAGAGATACTCGAGTACTTCGACCGCGAGAGGGTGACGCTGCGTAAGGGGGACGTGAGGACGTTGAGGTAAACGGGGCTTATTAATCGATCCCCGTCGTGTTATAAACTTTAACAGGCCAACGATGTTCAAAAAAGGCAAAGAGATAAGGCTCACGAACTACGCGAGCTGCGCGGGTTGAGCGGCCAAGATAGGCGCCGACGCCCTGATGCAGGTCCTGCATCAGCTGCCCCACGTGAAGGACAAGGACCTCCTTGTAGGCATAGAGACCGCCGACGATGCGGGGGTGTACAGGATTTCGGAGGAGACGGCCGTCATAACGACCCTCGATTTCTTCCCTCCCATAGTGGACGACCCCTTCACCTTCGGCCAGATCGCCGCGGCCAACGCGCTTAGCGACGTATACGCCATGGGCGGCACGCCGAGGCTCGCCCTGAACATCGTGGGTTTTCCAAAGGAGCTCGACCTCGGGATACTGAACGAGATAATACGGGGAGGCCTTGACAAGATGAGCGAGGCCGGGGTGCTCCTCGTCGGGGGACACTCGGTGGAGGACCATGAGATAAAATACGGCCTCGCGGTAACGGGTTTCGTCCACCCCGAGGGAATCGTTACGAACAGGGGGGCGAGGCCGGGAGACGTCCTTGTCCTCACCAAGCCCATAGGCGTGGGAGTCATTGCGAGCGCCGTGAGGGCGGGCAGGATGAGACCCGAAGAGGCCGAAGAGGTCTTCTCCTCCATGACCACTTTAAACAAGGCAGCCTCGGAGGCGATGAAGGAGACAGGCGTTAACGCCTGCACCGACATAACCGGCTACGGGCTCATGGGCCACGCCATGGAGATGGCGCGAGCTTCCGGCGCTTGCCTCGTCATAAGGTCCGGAGAGGTAAGGACCTTCCCCCGTGCAAAGGAGTTTATCTCTAAAAGATCCTTAAGGCCGAGGACCATAGGCCCTAACATGGACTTTCTCAAAGACGACGTGAGCTGCTCCCCGGGCGTGGACGAGGGGACAAGGATGCTCTTATTCGACCCGCAGACCTCGGGGGGGCTCCTCATCTCGGTGCCACGCGAAAGTGCCGACGCCCTTCTGGGGGCGCTAATGGAAAGGGGAGTAAAAGATGCACACGTTGTCGGTGAAGTGGTGGAGAAGCGCGAAGGCCCGTCAATAAGGGTGGAATAGAGAATTCAGTAAAGATAGGAGGAAAGGCATGAAGGTAAATAACGTGGACGTGGACAGGCTGGGAAAGACCGTATCGGAGGTGAAGGGAGACCTCTCGAAGGCTAAGAAGGTGAACAGGGTAGAGGGCGAGTGGAACTTGGGCGAGGGGAGCCAGTTCTCCGCCACCGTGAGCTTCGAGAAAGGAGCCGTGACCCTCGAGGCCGACCAGCCCTCCTTCCTCGGAGGAGGCGGGGCGGCGCCCGGTCCAATGATATACTGCCTCTACGGAACGGCGTCGTGCTACGCGGCCACCTTCGCCACCATCGCCGCCACAGAGGGCGTTGAGATCAAGAGACTGAAGATAAAGGCCGAGAGCTCGGTGGATTTCTCGAAGGTCTTCGGCCTCACAGAAAACCCCATAGCCGAGAAGGTAAAGTTTACCATGGAGGTCGATAGCGACGCCCCTGCCGAGAAGATACGCTCCATAGAGGAGCTCTCGAGGCAGAGATGCCCGGCCGTATACTGCCTCACGAACCCCATACTACTGGAGACGGAGCTGGTCCTCTGAGCCCCGGCCCGGGCCAGTGGCGTGAAATTTTTTCGTAGCAGGTGACAAATTGCGTCACAGTTGTCTTCCAGGCCCTTTGAGGCGCGGGGTGGCGTGAGGGGGGGGGGTGGGAGGGGAGAAAAGGGGAACCCCCTCTTTTCCCTTTAAAGGCGTTCGGGCCCCGTTTACGGAAAGGAGTTCAGCGTAAAACCGGGGCAACAATGGGCAACAACGGGACCCGAAGCCTTCAAAAGGGCTTAAGAGGGGGTTTTTCAGGGCCTATGGTGGGTTTGCGAGGCCCCGAAAAGGCCGTTTACATGTTGCGGTCCTCTTACAGCGCCGTTATATAGAATATGGACGCAAGTACGGCAATGAGCACCACAACAAGACTCAACCTCATGCTCATGATGTTTGTGTGATTTTCAGCAGTCTTCATTTTCCCACCTCCTGGTTTTTAATTATATTAAATGCAAGACCCGTACCAAAAGTCAGGGGAAAGGTCTCAAGGTCGAAGGATTTTTCCCCTGAGCCCTTCCAAGGGTTTTTATTATTTTAACGTATACGTCGGTGTTTAAATGTAACCTGGCTCACGGATGAAAGGTGGCAGGGGGAGGCCAGGTGGGGAGGTGGCTACATTATCCAGAGAAGGACAAGGGGGACGGTGAAGACGCTCATAAGGGTGCTCAACGCCACGGTGGAGGCCACAAGGTCGCTGTCGAGGCTGTACTTGTGGCTTACGATGAAGTTTATTACGGCCGAGGGCATAGTGGAGGAGAGTATTATCACCTTGGCGAGGACCCCGTCTATGTTCAAGATGTAGGTGACGAGGCAGGCGAGCAGGAACCCCCCGCCAATTCTAATGACGGAACCTGCGACGGACATCCCCGGATAGGAGAGCCGCGCCGAGTGGAGCCTGTACCCGAGGCTCAACTGCATGAGGGGGATGGTCGCGGCGCCGAGCATCTCGAAGGTGACCAGAGCCGGGCCGGGTATCGTTACCTCCCATAGGTTCAACGCTATGCCCACCGCGGCGGCGTAGATGAGGGGGAGCTTGAATATCTCCGAGAGCCCCCCGTCGCCCTTCGCGATGTATATGCCGATGGTGTATACGAGGAGGCTCACGGGAATGTAGTAGAGTACGGCCACCGTGAGCCCATCGCCTCCGAAGGCCAGGAGCGCCAGCGGGAAACTCATGTTCCCCGAGTTCATGAACATGGTGGGCAGGTAAAAGCCCTTGAGGTCCCGCCTCTTGACGACCGTCAGGAATATGTAGCTTACAAGCCCGATGCCGAGCACCACGAAGACTGCGGCAAAGCCCACGGTAAGGAGCTCCACTGCGAGGAGCCTTTTCTGCGAGAGGGACGACATTACGAGGGCCGGGATGGTCAGGTAGAGGAGGACCTCTATTATCGGTCCGAGGCTTATTCTCTTGAAGCTCGCGAAGAGGTACCCGATCCCTATTATGGAGAAGACAGGGAATGCGACGGAGAGGGTTTTTAGAAGAAGGGGCATGGCAAGGAAATCCCCAGAGGCCGACTACTCTTTCTCTATCACCACGAGCGTCTCGTCCGGGTTCACGGTGTCGCCGATTTTTACGAGGACCTTCTTTACGACCCCGCTCACCGGGGTGTGGACCTCGTTCTCCATCTTCATGGCCTCGACGGTAAGCACCACGTCGCCCTCGGAGACGCGGTCCCCGGCCTTTACCTTTATGGACGTGACCTTGCCGGGCACGGGGGTCGTGACGTCGCCCTCTTTTTTCGGCTTGGGCCTGAAGGACTCGGCCATCGACGGCTTTTCGATCCTGCCCGCCGTGGTGGGGAGCACCTCTGTGAGGGTCTCGAGCATGACTTCTTCGAGGAGGTTGTCCACCATTATGAAAAAGGGCCTCTTTCCCTCTTCGAGGTGTCCGGCCCCAGAGACCTTCACGTGGTATTTCTCGCCGTGTAACGTGGCGATGAACTCGGTGGGCGCGAAATGTGGCACCGCGGAGGTGCCGCCGACCTCCTCCGGTGGGGCCTCAAGGGGTTCGGGCTCGAGTTTGCCGGCCTCGCGCTGCTCGAAGAACTCGAGGGCCACGGCGGGAAAGAGGGCGTAGGAGAGGACGTCCTCTATGGACTTGGCCTTTCCGTCGAGCTCGCGCATGAGCTTGTCGAGTTCCGGTGCGAGAAGGTCCGCGGGCCTGCAGGTAATCGGTTTTTCGTCTCCTATCGCCTTTTTCCGGGCCTCCTCGTCGATGGGGCCGGGCGGGACGCCGTACATGTTCTTGAAGTAGCCACGGGTCTCGCTCGTTATCACCTTGTACCTCTCGCCGGTGAGGACGTTGAGGGTGGCCTGGGTGCCCACGACCTGGCTCGTGGGGGTAACGAGCGGCGGATACCCCATCTCCTTCCTTACCCTCGGGATCTCCTCGAGGACCTCGCCCATCCTGTCGAGGGCCTTCTGCTCCTTCAACTGGTTCGCGAGGTTGCTCATCATGCCCCCGGGGATCTGCACGACGAGGATCCTCGTGTTTATGGCCGTGTGCTCGCTCTCGAACCTGCTGTACTTTTTCCTTATCTCCCTGAAGCGGTCAGAGATGTCGGAGACGAGCGAGAGGTCTATGCCCGTGTCGTAGGGCGTGTCCTTCAAAGCCGCCACCAGGCTCTCCGTTGGGGGCTGCGAGGTGCCCGAGGCGAGGCTCGATATGGCGGTGTCCACTATGTCGGCCCCGGCCTCTATGGCCTTCAGGTAGCTCATGGAGGCGAGCCCAGAGGAGTCGTGGGAGTGGAGGTGCACGGGGACCTTCAGCCTATCCTTCAACTTGGAGACGAGGTCAAAGGCCGCGGTCGGGGTAAGGAGCCCGGCCATGTCCTTTACGCAGATGGTGTCAGAGCCCAGGCCCTCGAGCCTCAAGGCCATCTCCACGAAACCCTCGTGCGTGTGCACGGGGCTCGTGGTGTAGCATATGGCGGCCTCGACGTGTTTCTTCGTCGCCTTTGCCGCCTTTATGGAGACCTCGAGGTTCCTCGTGTCGTTTAAAGCGTCGAAGATCCTGAAGACGTCTATGCCGTTTTTGGCGGCCCTCTCGACGAACTTCCTGACTATGTCGTCGGGGTAGTGCCTGTAGCCCACGAGGTTCTGCCCCCGAAGGAGCATCTGGAGCCTTGTGTTTGGGATGGCCTTCCTCAGGAGCCTCAACCTCTCCCAGGGGTCTTCCCTCAAAAACCTCAGGCAGGTGTCGAAGGTGGCCCCGCCCCAGACCTCGAGGCTCCAGTACCCCACGCTGTCGAGGAGCTTCGCCATCTCGAGCATGTCTTCGGTTCGCATACGCGTGGCGAGAAGGCTCTGGTGCGCGTCACGGAGGACCGTGTCCGTAATGAGGACCCTGTGGTTTTTATGGTCTTCGTTCTTCTTTTTCCTGCTCGAGGGCATCAATCTCTCCTTGTTTATATATAAGAAGACTCCTGGTCCTGCTCCGGGGGCCGTCGTCGCTTTTGTTGATTGAAAAAATCAGCCGGGTCATCCCGTCACAGGCCGTGGTGGGCGGCTATTGCCGCCGATATGGCGGCCACGAGGTCGGAGGACTCCCTGTATTCCTTATAGTCCATGAGCTCCGGCTTCCTGTCTATGTACCCCGTGTCGAAGTTGCCGCTCTTGAAGTCGGGGTCCTTCATTATCTTCTTCAGGAAGGGTATCGTGGTCTTTACCCCCCTGATGATGAACTCATCGAGGGACCTGTGCATCCTCCTTACGGTCTCGTCCCAGGTGGAGCCCGTGACTACGAGCTTTACGACGAGCGAGTCGTAGAACCCCGGTATGACGTAGTCCTTGTATATGGCGCCGTCTATCCTTACCCCTATGCCGCCCGGGGAGTAATAGGAGGTGACGCGGCCGAAGCTCGGAAGGAAGTTGTTCTTCGGGTCCTCGGCGCATATCCGGCACTCCATGGCGTAGCCGTTTATCCTTACGTCCTCCTGCCTGAAGCCCAGGGGTTTCCCGGCGGCTATCTCTATCTGTTTTTTCACCAGGTCTATGCCCGTGACCTCTTCGGTTATGGGGTGCTCGACCTGGAGCCTGGTGTTCATCTCGAGGAAATAGAAGTTCTTCTCTGCGTCCACGAGGAACTCGATGGTGCCTGCATTCGTATACTCCGCGGCCTTCGCCGCCCTTACGGCCGCCTCGCCCATCCGGGTCCTCATGTCGTCGTCGAGCATGAGAGAGGGCGTTATTTCCACGAGCTTCTGGTGTCTTCTCTGTATTGAACAGTCGCGCTCGCCCAGGTGCACGGTGTTGCCGAAATTGTCGGCCATTATCTGGAACTCGATATGATGAGGCCTTTCGAGGTACTTTTCGAGGAAGACCTCCGAGACGCCGAAGGCCGAGTGGGACTCCTTCCTGGCCGTGGAGATGGAGTCTATGAGCTCCTTTTTGTCCCTCGCCACCCTCAAGCCCCTCCCGCCCCCTCCACCCGAGGCCTTGACCATTACCGGGTAGCCTATCTCCTGGGCGCACTTTACGGCCTCGTCCGCGTCGTTAAGAGAGTGGTCGGTCCCCGGGAGAATGGGTAAGCCAGCCTTTTTCATCATCTCCCTGGCCATGACCTTGTCGCCCATCTCGGCTATGGTCTTGCTCGTCGGCCCTATGAAGGTGATCCCCTTTTTTTCGCAAAGGAGCGGGAACCTCGGGTTTTCCGAGAGAAACCCGTAGCCCGGGTGTATGGCGTCCACGCCTATCTTTACGGCGAGGTCCACTATCCTGTGGATGTTGAGAAAGCCCTGGATGGGCCCGGGGCCCACCATGTAGGACTCGTCGGCCTTCTTGACGTAAAGGGAGGTCGAGTCCTCCGCCGAGTATATGGCGACGGTGGGGATGTCGAGCTCCTTGCAGGCCCTGATTACCCTCGAGGCTATCTCGCCCCTGTTAGCTACAAGCACCTTTTTGAACATAGCTTTTTCCCTTGGCAACCTATTATTTAGCCAGTATTGTCTTTATATGTCAAGTAAATAACTCCCCAGGCCGGATGCGAAAAACGGCGGCGGGGCAGGGGGGCAGGGGTCAGTTCCCGCCCCCCGCGGCCCCCCCGCCCCCCGCGGACTCTATAAACTCCACGGCCCCTTCGAGCCTTTTTACGCTCCGCTCCCTTCCGAGGGCCGCTATCATCTCGAATATCCCCGGGCTTACGGTCCCCCCGGTCAAGGCCACGCGCACGGGCTGGGCGAGTTTCCCGAGCTTCAATCCCTTTCTGTCGAGGATATCATTGAAGGCCCCCTCGATACCCTCCTCGGTGAAGGCGTCGAGGGCCTTTAGCCCTTCGGCCAACTCGGCGAAGAGAGGGGCCGCCTCGGGGGTGAGGAACTTTCGCGCCGATTTCTCATCGAAGGCCACCTGTTCTACGAAGTAGAAGAGGGCGGACTCAGCCATCTCTGCGAGCGTTTTCGACCTCTCAAGGAGGGTCTTTATTATCGCATCCAGCCTCGGGTCGGCGGAGGCGTCCACCCCGAGGGCCTTGAGGCGGGAGAGAAACTCTTCCCTTAGCTCCCCGGAGGGGGACGACTTTATGTAATGCTGGTTGAGCCAGAGGAGCTTTTCGGGGTTGAAAACACCCGAGGATTTCCCCACGTTCTCGAGGGTGAATTTTTCAATCAGCTCCTCGGGGCTGAATATCTCCTGGTCCCCGAAGGACCAGCCGAGCCTTGCGAGGTAGTTAACCAGCGCATGGGGCAGATAGCCCATCTCCCTGTAGGCCGTGACCGAAGTGGCGCCGTGGCGTTTGCTAAGACGCGTCCTGTCCGAGCCGAGTATCATGGGCAGATGGGCGAACTCCGGGACATCGTAGCCGAGGGCCCTGTAAAGGAGCATCTGCTTGGGGGTGTTGTTTATGTGGTCGTCGCCCCTTATAACGTGGGTTATATTCATCGTGGCGTCGTCCACGACAACACAGAAGTTGTAGGTGGGCGTGCCGTCGCTCCTTAATATGACGAGGTCCTCTATCTGGGAGTTATCAAAGGATACGCCCCCCTTTACCAGGTCCTTGAAGGAGGTCGCACCGGGAGGAACCTTGAACCTCACGGCGTATGGGAGCGCCGGGGCGTCTGACCTCTGCCTGCACCTGCCGTCGTACATGGGGGGCCTGCCCTCCTTCATGGCCGCTTCCCTTCGCTCTTTAAGCTCCTCGGGGGTGCAGTAGCAGCGGTAGGCGAGTACCCCCTCGTCAAGAAGCCTTTCGGCGTGCACCCTGTAAATATCGAAGCGCCTGCTCTGGAAAAAAGGCCCCTCGTCCCAGTCGAGGCCGAGCCAGCTCATCCCCTCGAGTATGGCCTGTGCGGACTCCTCGGTGGACCTGGCCACGTCCGAGTCCTCTATCCTCAGGACGAACTGCCCTTTATTGTGCCTGGCGAAGAGCCAGTTGAAGAGAGCCGTCCTTGCCCCCCCTATGTGGAGATACCCCGTGGGGCTCGGGGCGAAGCGTGTCTTTACGGTCAACTCTCGAACCTCCTCAAAAGAAGATGGGTTTTTTTAACTTATGACTATGCCCGCGTACCCGACGACATGGTCGTAGTCGCCGCTCGTCTCGCCGGAGGTGGCGTACTTTATGAGGCGCGCCCGGCTGGCCCCCAGGGCCCTGGCGGCGGTTATGGCGATGGCCGCGGGAAAAACACCGCACATGGTGATATCCTTTCTGGCCGTAACCTCGAGGAGGCCACGGGCATCGAGGGAGAGCACCTGGTCGATGGCGAGTTTGTCCTTCTCCCGGGTCCTCTTATCAGATTCATAGTGGTTCATGTCAGAGCTTACGGCAATGAGGACCTCTCTTCCGTAATCCTTGATGACCCCGGCCAGGGCGTTGCCCATCTCAATGCATTCGTCAAGGTCGGCCTGCATGACCGTTATGGGCACGAACCGAGCGCCCCTGTTCAGGCAATGAATGAAGGGGAGCTGTACCTCGAGGGAGTGCTCATTAAGGTGCGCCGACGTATCGGGGGAGAAGAGTCTCGTTGACCCGGCTATCATGCCAGCAAGCTCGGTGTTTATCCCGACGGTGCCCGTCGGGATCTCCCATTCGCCCTCGGTCATTACCGAGGCCCGTGCCCCGAGGCCCGTGTGGTTAGGACCCAGGAGCACGACGTCGTCGGGTATATCCACTGCCGAATAGACGGCGCCAGCAACGGAGCCCGAGTATATGTAGCCCGCGTGCGGGGCTATAAGGGCCGTGGCCTTTTCCCTGGCCTCCTCCTTTATAAACCCCCGTACCTCCTCCTGAAGCTCCTTGGCGCCCCCCGGGTAGAACTGCCCGGCCACACAGGCCCTTCTGAGCATAAAAATACCTCTCGATTAATAGCCTTAACCGTTATGTTTGGGAAATAACCCTGAGAATGGCTGAGATAATATTATCAGATGGGTTTTTGATTGTAAAGATTGGTATTGAGGGGAACTTTTTATTGGTCAACGTCAGTTAAAGAAAATCTTATGGACCAAAAAAGCTTCAAATTACTAAAGTGCCACAAAGTGCCAGCGAAAAGTTCCATTCAAACCCGGAGAGGGGCTGAATGTCCGGGGATGCTTGACCTTTACACCATGATATGTTTATGTTATAAAAAAATTTGTAAATTAAAAGAGGACTATAAGAATCAAATGGCGAATAATACCAAGAAATACGACAAGCCGCTTTACCAAGTGTCGTTTGATATAGTGAA
>DATEAM010000021.1:0-8685 GCA_035288385.1 Thermodesulfobacteriota bacterium | reverse complement strand
GGGGGGGGGACGGGCGGGGGCTTCGCAATCCCGGCCCTTATTTAGAGCCTGACGGAGATTATCTTAGAGGCCCCTGGGTCCTCCATCGTCACGCCGTAGAGGGTGTCGGCCATCTCCATGGTCCTCTTGTTGTGGGTTATGAGGAGGAACTGGCTAAGCTCCGAGATCTCCTTTACGAACCCGTTGAAGCGGTCGATGTTGGCGTCGTCCAGGGGGGCGTCTACCTCGTCCAGGAGGCAGAAGGGAGATGGTTTTATGAGGAAGATGGAGAATATGAGGGAGGTGGCCGTAAGGGCCTTCTCTCCCCCGGAAAGCAGCGCTATGTTCTGGAGTTTTTTCCCGGGGGGCTGTGCCACGATTTCTATGCCTGACTCAAGGACGTCGCCCTCGTCGGAGAGCCGAAGCTCGGCGCGGCCCCCGTTGAAGAACCGCGGGAAGTACTCCTTGAACTTCTCGTTTATCTCCTCGAAGGTGGAGAGGAACCTCTCGCGGCTGGTCCTGTTTATCCTGGCGATGGCGGAAAGGAGGCTCTGCACCGAGCTGTTCAGGTCCTGCTGCTGCTCGAGGAGGAAGTTGTACCTGCCCTCGAGCTCGTTATACTCGTCGAGGGCCGAGAGGCTCACCTCGCCCATGGACGTTATCCTCTCCCTGAGGTCCTCCCTCCTTGCCTTGAGGGCGGCCGTGTCCCCGGGGACCTCCCCTTCAGGGGTGTAGCCCCCTATCTCCACCCCGTACTTCTCGACGATGTTGTCGCTTAAGTGGCGGGAGTTGAGCTCCATCTCCCTGGACTCGATACTGAGCTCGCCCCTCAGTTCATGGAGCTCGGAGAGGTCGGCCTTGAGCCCCTTTATCTCCGCGTCGACGGCCCTGATCTTCTCGGAAAGCTCGGTCAGGGCCTCCTGCCTGGAGACCTCCTTTTCCCTCGCCTCGCCTATCTCGGCAAGAAGCTCCTCGACCCGTGCCTTGAGGACCTCCACCAGCTCCCTCTTCTCGGCTATCTCGGCCTTGCCGTTCTCTATCTCCCCGGTCCTGGCCGCCGCGGCCCCTTCGAACTCCCCGATGGAGCCCTCTTTTTCGAGGACCTGGGTCTTAAGGGAGTCGTGGCGCTCGTTTATCTTGGCGAGCAGGACCTTTGTCTCCGTTACGGCTGCGGAGAGCCGCTCCTTGTTTTCGGCGAGGGATGAAATTTCGGCGGAAAGGGTCTTAAGCTCCTCTTCCTTGCCCGAGAGGACCCCTTCGAGCTCTTCCCTTTCCCGTGAAAGGGAGAGCTTTCTTTCCGATATATCGGCAAGGGCCCTTGCCGCCTCCTCCATATCGGCTCCGAGGGCGGCCCGCCTCCCGGTAAGCCTCTGGATGTCCTCCTCGTGCCTTATGAGCTCTGAAGCGATGTTAACCCTCTCGATCTCGATGGAGTGGAACCGGTTTCTGCAGTCCTCGAGCTCTGCTCTCGTCTTTTCTATCTCGCCTTCGGCGGCCCTCATCCCGGAGGCAAGTTCACGGATTTCAACGTCGAGCCCTGAAAGGAGCTTCCTCGTCTCCTTTATCTCGCTCCTTTTCTGCAAGATACCGCCGTCGGTACCGCTGCCCCTGCCCCCGGTTATTATGCCCTGAGGGTTTATGACGTCGCCCTCAGGGGTAACGAGGGTCTTGTACATGCCGTTGGCCTTCCATATCTCGACGGCGGTCTTAAGGTCGTCCACCAGGAGGGTGTCCCCGAGGAGGCAGTTGACCATGGCCGAGTACCCTTCCTTCACCCTCACCTCGCTCAATAGCTCCCTCGCGCCCGGGCGGCTGTACACGCCGGAGTGTATGGCTACGGGGCTCGCAAGGGGGCGGGAGTCGTTTACCGGGACGAAGCTTCCGCGTCCCAAGGAGCGGGCCTTCAAGTACTCGATGGCCTCCACGCCCCGGGCCTGGCTCTCGACGATGACGTACTGGAGCCTCTCGCCCAGGACGGCCTCCACTGCCTTCTCGTAACCGGGGTTTGTCTCTATGACGTCCGCCATAAGGCCGACTACTCCGGGGACCTCGCCCTTGAGCACGACCGCCCTGGCCCCGTCCTTTACGTTTTCGAGGTTTCTCTCCATCTCCTCGAGGGTCTTGAGCCTCGAGGAGAGACCGGTATGGCGCTCCTTCAGGGCCTTCAATTCCTCGTCTACGAGGGTCCTTTTGTCTTCGAGGGCCGAGAGTTTTTCCCTTACGCCGAGAAACCCGGACTCGGCGGACTCCTTCTTCCTCCCGGACTCCTCGAGCTTTTCCTTAATGACCCTTACGGGCTCCTCCTTGCCCTCAAGCGTCCTCTTTATCTCTTCGGACTCTGAGAGGGCCCGGGCCTGCCTTATCCTCTGGAACTCCTCGTCCTTTATTACCGCCTGTATCGAGTGCCTTATGTCCGAGAGGGTCGCCCCGAAGGAGACGACCTCGGATTTAAGCGAGGACTCGAGCTCACCTCTTTCCCTTATCCGTGCCCAGAGGGCCTCGAACTCGGCCGAGAGGGCCTCGAACCTACGGTTCTCCTCGCCCATGGACGTCGAGGTCTCAACGAGTGAGGACTTAAGCCTGGCTATCTCCTCGCAGGCGGCCTCTCTCCTGCGGTTAAGCCCCTCTATTTCCGTCCTGAGCCTCTCCTCGGTCCTGGAGAGCTCGTCTGCGCGCATGGAGGCGAGTTTTCCAGAGCTCTCCTCTTCGTGAATCCGGCGTTCGAGATGGTAGACCCTCTCCCTTATGGAGTTGAACTCGGTCTCCACGGCGGAGTGCTTCTCCCTTATCTCCTCCGAGAGCGCCTCCTTCGTCGCCATGCGCGCCGAGAGCTCGGCCTCGGAGTCTTTTATGACGTCGAGCCTCATGGAGATTTCTTCGATTTTTTTCCTGATATTCCGGAAGTCCACGGAGGCGAGCAGGAGGTCCACGCCCTTAAGCTCCTCCTTGAGGGCCCTGTAACGCTCGGCCTTCCTGGCCTGGCGGTTAAGGGAGTTGAGCTGGCGCTTGACCTCGCTTATGATGTCGTTGACGCGGGTGAGGTTTTCCTTCGTGCCGTCGAGCCTCCTCAATGCCGCATCTTTTTTCTGCTTGAACTTGTTTATCCCGGCGGCCTCTTCGAATATTATCCGCCGCTCTTCGGGCTTGGCGTTTATGAGCCAGCCCACCTGCCCCTGCTCCACTATGGAGTACGCGCGCCTTCCAACACCGGTGTCCGCAAAGAGGTCGACGACGTCACGCAGCCTGCACTGGACCTTGTTAAGGTAATACTCGCTCTCCCCGGACCTGTAAAGACGCCTGGCGACCTCGATCTCGGTGAAGTTTGCGTAGCGCGCAGGGGCCCTGCCCCTCTCGTTGGAGAAGGTGAGGACCACCTCGGCCATGCCCAGGGGCTTTCTGCTCTCCGAGCCGTTGAAGATAACGTCCTCCATGAGCTTGCCCCTCAGGTGCCTGGGGTTCTGCTCGCCGATGACCCATCTTATGGCGTCGACTATGTTGCTTTTTCCGCAACCATTGGGGCCGATAACGGCGGAGGTGCCGGTGGGGAAATGAAGGATGGTCTTGTCGGCGAAGGACTTGAAACCGTGGATTGTCAGACTCTTGATCCGCATTCAGCTCAGCTCTGCTATTGGAAATCGCGTGTGAACGTCCGATTTTTCCACGGATATTAGCAGAGTTCGGGGGCTTTGTAAAGGAAAAAATACAACGGAAAGTGTCAAATATTCATTGAAAATACTATATGTTGCGCTGGGGGGAGACCTTTCTGAAGAAAGGTCTCCCCCCAGACCCCCCTTCCAAAGACTTTTGGCTATTTATCCTCCTGAGGGAGACCCCCTCTTACGCTAATTTCATCTTCCGGGGGGTCTCCCTCAGGAGGATAGCTAAAAGTTTTTGGAAGGAGTTTGAGGAAACCTTTTTACAAAAAGGTTTCCTCAATCACTTGCTCGCGGCCTTTTTTGGCTTTGCCTCCACCGGGTGTTTGAGGACCGCCTGTGCCGCTGAGAGCCTTGCTATGGGCACCCTGAAGGGCGAGCATGAGACGTAATCGAAGCCGTTCAGGTGGCAGAACTCCACTGAAGCCGGGTCCCCGCCGTGTTCCCCGCAGATGCCTATCTTGAGCCCCGGTTTCGCTTTTCTGCCCTTTTCAATGGCAATCTTTATGAGGAGCCCCACCCCGTCCTGGTCGAGGCTCTGGAAGGGGTCCGCCTTCAGTATCCCGGTCTTCTTCTCGTCCACGTAGTCCGGCAGAAACCTTCCGGCGTCGTCCCTCGACATGCCAAGCGTCATCTGTGTAAGGTCGTTTGTGCCGAAGCTGAAGAACTCGGCTACCTCGGCGATCTGGTCGGCGAGGAGGGCGTCCCTGGGGACCTCTATCATGGTGCCCACGAGGTAACTGACCTTCACCTTCTGCTTTTTCATCACGTCGTCGGCGACTTTACGGGCCCTGTCGGCGAGTATCTTAAGCTCCTTGGCGTCTATTATAAGTGGGAGCATTATCTCGGGCAGGACCTTTATCTTCTTCTTCCTGCATTCACAGGCCGCCTCGATTATGGCGCGCACCTGCATGTCGAGTATCTCGGGGTAGGTTATGCAGAGCCTGGACCCGCGGTGCCCGAGCATGGGGTTCGCCTCGTGGAGCCTTTCGATCCTGCGTTTGACCTCGTGGAAGGGCACGCCGAGGGTGCTTGCCAGGCGCTTCTGCTCCCCCTCTGCGTGAGGCACGAACTCGTGGAGCGGGGGGTCAAGGAGCCTTATTGTCACGGGTCTACCCTCCATGGCCCTCAAGATTGCCACGAAGTCCCTTCTCTGGAAGGGCAGGAGGTCGTCAAGGGCCTTTTTGCGGGTCTCCTCGTCCCCGGCGATTATCATCCTCTGTATGGCTATCCTTCTCTCCTCGGTGTCGAAGAACATGTGCTCCGTCCTGCAGAGCCCGATGCCCTCGGCGCCGAGCCTTACGGCGTTCTCCGCGTCGTAGGGGGTGTCCACGTTCGTCCTGACCCTGAGGGTGCGTATCTCGTCGGCCCACTTCATGATGGTGTTGTAGGACCCGGGGAGCTCCGGTTTTTTGAGTTGAAGGGCCGCTTTGAACACCTCTCCCGTGGAGCCGTTAAGGGTAATGTGGTCGCCCTCCCTCAGAACCGTGTCGCCCACGGCCACCGTCTTCTCGTTATAGTCTATGGAAAGGTCCTCGCATCCGACAATGCAGCACTTGCCCCACCCCCTGGCGACGACGGCCGCATGGGAGGTCTTCCCTCCCGTGGCCGTGAGTATGCCTTTTGCGGCGTGCATCCCTCCCACGTCCTCGGGGCTCGTCTCCTGGCGCACCAGTATGGTGGTCTCCCCCCGGGCCGCCCAGTCCTCGGCGTCCTTCGCGGAGAATACGATGGAGCCGGTGGCCGCCCCTGGCACGGCCCCTATGCCCGTGGCGAAGAGCTCTCTTCTTAGCTCATCCTCGGGTATCGAAGGGTCTATTACCGGGTAGAAGAGCCCTTCTATGTCCCTCTCCGTAACCCTCATGACCGCCTCATCCCTTGAGATGAGCTTCTCCTTCTCCATCTCCACGGCTATCTGGAAGGCGGCCATGGGAGAGCGTTTTCCAGTGCGTGTCTGGAGTATGTAGAGTTTGCCCTCCTCAATGGTAAACTCTATGTCCTGCATGTCCTTGTAGTGACGCTCGAGCTTTCCTCTCACGTCCCTGAGCTGGCCGTAGACATGGGGCAGTATCTTCTTGAGGCCATCGAGGTGTATGGGTGTCCTGATGCCGGCTACCACGTCCTCGCCCTGGGCGTTCATCAGCATGTCGCCGTAGAAGAGGTCCTCCCCGGTGTTCGGGTCCCTTGTAAAGCACACCCCGGTGCCGGAGTTGTCGCCCTTGTTGCCGAAGACCATCTGCACCACGTTTACCGCCGTGCCGAGGAGCCCCGTTATCTTCTCCACCCTCCTGTATGTGACGGCCTTCTCCACCATCCAGGAGCCTATGACCGCGCCCACGGCCCCCCAGAGCTGCTCCATGGGGTCCTGGGGGAAGTCCTCTCCCGTATTCTCCCTGTAAACCTTCTTGAGCCTCGGTATGAGGGATTCGAGCTCCTCCTCGTTCACCTCGGTGTCGAGTATCCGGGCCTTCCGGGTATTGAGCCTCACACGGGTGACCCTCTCCTTTATGTCGTCGAACTCGTAGTCGAACTTGTGTCTGGCCACCCCCATGGCGGTCGCGCCGTACATGAGGATAAAACGCCTGTATGCGTCGAGGGCGAACCTCCTGTTCTTCGTCTTACTTGCGAGCCCTTCCACGGAGGTGTCGTTAAGGCCGAGGTTCAATATGGTCTCCATCATCCCGGGCATGCTCCTCGCGGCCCCGGACCTCACGGAGACGAGGAGCGGGTCCTCGGGGTCCCCGAGCTTCTTTCCCACGAGCTTTTCGAGCCTCTTGAGGTTCTTCTCGAGCTCCTGGGAAAAACCCCGCGGATATTTTTTATCGTTCCTGTAATGGTGGTCGCAGACCTCGGTGGTGATGGTGAAACCGGACGGCACGGGGAGCCCGATATTGGTCATCTCCGCAAGCCCCGCGCCCTTTCCGCCGAGGACCTCCTTCATGGTGCCCTTTCCCTCGGCCTTGCCTCCGCCGAAGAAATAAACGAATTTTTTGCTCTCCATTCAATCCTCCGGAAATATCGATCTAAGACTATTTGAGTTTGTTAAAAAAATTAGATATTGACAAGTCCGACATCAACTGAAGAAGGGAAGTGACGGGAGATCGCGCCAGGTCTTTTTCCCCCTGCCCTCTGCCCCCGGCCCCCCGGCCCCGGACAAGAGAGGTTAACAAAAAAATGAAGAAATGTCATCAAATAATTCGTTTTTTGTGGGAGGGCAAAAGACCGAAGGGCTCCATGGCCGCCGTGGGCGTGATTTGTCGTTAAGAATCAAGCACTTTCCATACCCGGCGCCGGTCGCTCGCAGATGCCCTTAAGAGCGCCCCTGCCGCGGTTTTCTTCTCTTGACAGTCGCCCTAAAGCTTCATATTATAAAAGACTTGAAATCGGGGAAAAACCTTATTACCAGTTGACGTTGGCCGAAAATGACTTTATGGGCCAAGGGGCGACGAAAGGGCCGGTCTGACGCAGGTTACCGTCCATGAGGTCTTCCCCGAAAATACGGAGGAAACGTGGCGCAGGAGAAGATTCCCGTATACATAGAAGACGAGATGAAGAAGTCCTACCTCGACTACGCGATGAGCGTAATCATCGGCAGGGCGCTTCCTGACGTCAGAGACGGCCTCAAGCCCGTCCACAGAAGGATTCTCTTCGCCATGCACGAGATGGGCGTGGAGTGGAACAAGCCCTACAAGAAGTCCGCGAGAGTCGTCGGAGACGTCATCGGCAAGTACCACCCCCACGGGGACGCCGCCGTCTACGACGCGATAACGAGGATGGTGCAGGACTTTTCCCTTCGCTATCCCCTTGTGGACGGGCAGGGCAACTTCGGCTCCATAGACGGCGACCCGCCTGCGGCGATGCGTTACACGGAAGTGCGGATGTCCAGGCTCGCAGGAGAGCTCCTCGGCGACATAGAGAAAGAGACCGTGGACTTCGGCCCCAACTACGACGGGTCCCTTGAAGAGCCCCTCGTCATGCCGGCGGCCTTTCCCAACCTCCTGGTAAACGGCTCCTCGGGCATAGCCGTGGGCATGGCCACCAACATGCCGCCCCACAACCTTACCGAGATAATAGACGCCCTCATACACGTAATAAAAAAACCCGACGCCACGGTAAAGGAGCTCATGAGGCTCGTGCCCGGGCCAGACTTTCCAACGGGCGCCTTCATACACGGCACAAAGGGGATCAGGGAGGCCTACGCAACCGGAAGGGGCGTAATCCAGTTAAGGGCACGGGCCGCCATAGAAAAGAACCCGAGGACCGGCAGACAGTCCATAGTCATAACCGAGATCCCCTACATGGTTAACAAGTCGAGGCTCATAGAGTCCATAGCGGGCCTCGTGAGGGAGAAGAAGATAGAGGGGATATCCGACGTGCGCGACGAGTCCGACAGGGAGGGGATGCGCGTGGCGGTGGAATTGAAGAGGGACGAGGTCGCCGAGGTGATATTGAACAACCTCTACCTCCACACCCAGATGAAGACCTCCTTCGGGATAATAAACCTCTCCATAGTGGGAGGCCAGCCCCGGGTCCTTGCTCTTCCGGAACTCCTGAGGGAGTTCATAAAGTCGCGCAGGGAGGTCGTAACGAGGAGGACGGTCTTCGACCTCAAGAAGGCGCGCGAAAAGGCCCACATACTCGAGGGCCTCAAGATCGCCCTGGACAACCTCGACGCCGTCATAAAGCTCATCCGCGCCTCCAGGAGCCCCAAGGAGGCCAGAGAGGGCCTTGAGAACAAGTTCAGGCTCACCGAGCCCCAGGCCCAGGCAATACTCGACATGAGGCTACAGAGGCTTACGGCCCTCGAGAGGGACAAGATAATCGAGGAGTACAAGGAGACTTTGAAGCTCATAAAATCCCTCGAGGACATCTTGAAGAGCGAAAAACTCCTCATGGAGATAATCGTTAAGGAGCTCACCGAGATAAAGGACCGCTACGGGGACGGGAGAAGAACGGAGATACTCGAGGAGACGGGGGAGATTACCATCGAGGACATCATCGCCGAAGAGGACATGGTGGTCACCATAACCCACGGGGGCTACATAAAGAGGAC
>DATEAM010000020.1:0-2546 GCA_035288385.1 Thermodesulfobacteriota bacterium | reverse complement strand
CCCCCCAAAGGATAATAGCTAAAAGTCTTTGAAGGGGGTTTGGGGGAAACTTTCTACAGAAAGTTTCCCCCAAAAACTACCACCTGACGGCGGCCGAGGCCCAGGTCAGTCCCCCTCCGAAGGCGACGAAGACGACCAGGTCGCCCTTTTTTATCCTCCCGGCCCTTGCCGCCTCGTCGAGGGCGAGAGGGATGGACGCGGCAGACGTGTTCCCGTATTTCTCGAGGTTCATGAAGACCTTTTCGTCGGGGAGCTTCAATCTCTCCCTGGTGGCCTTTATTATCCGCTGGTTCGCCTGGTGGGGTATGACGAGCGCCACGTCGTCTACCTTCAGCCCGTTCCTTTTAAGCGTCTCGGCCACGGCGCTCTCCATCGTCCTTACGGCAATCTTGAAGGTCTCGTTGCCCTGCATCTTCAGATAAGGGGCCACGGCGGGCCGGGTCTCAAAGGGGCTCGGCTGTATGGCCCCGGGCGCGTAGAGGAGCTCCCACTGGCGCCCGTCCGAGTGTATGTGGCTCGATAGTATCCCGCTCTCCGAGTCTTCTGCGGCCTCGAGCACGACGGCCCCGGCGCCGTCGCCGAAGAGCACGCACGTAGAGCGGTCCTGCCAGTCTATGATCCTCGAGAACTGGTCCACGCCTATGACGAGGGCCTTTTTAGATGCCCCCGCCTTCATGTACTTGTCGGCTATGTCGAGGGCGTAGAGAAACCCGGAGCACGCCGCCGAGACGTCGAAGGCCGCGGCTCCTCCCCTGACCCCGAGGCCGGCCTGCACGTAACAGGCCGTGGATGGAAAGGTCATATCGGGGGTGACGGTGCCCACGACAATGAGGTCTATGTGCTTCGCCTTTACCCCGGCGGACTTAAGGGCTGCCTGAGAGGCCTTTACCGCCATATCCGTCGAGGTCTCCTTGTCCGAGACGTGCCTCTCCTTTATCCCGGTCCTCATGGAAATCCAGTCGTCGGTGGTGTCGACCATCGCCTCGAGGTCATGGTTGGTAATCACCTTCTCCGGCGCGTAGGAGCCCGTGCCGGTTATCCTTGACCTTATCATATCCTTAAATCCCCGAGATTAGGCCCTGGGTGCGGGCCGCGAGTCTCATGATGTCGGAGTTCTTCTCTATCTCCTCCATGAGATGGGCGTTTACCCTGCCCTTGGAGTATTCGTAGGCCTTGAAGATCGCGTTCTTTATCGCCTTGGGGCTGGACCTGCCGTGGCTAATCATGCATATGCCGTCTATTCCGAGAAGCGGCGCCCCGCCGTATTCGGCGTAATCTATCTTCTTCTTCAACTTCCTGAAGGCCCCCTTTGCCAGGAGGTAGCCGAGCCTCGAGCCCAAGCTCGACATTATCTCTTCGGTGAGCATGGCGGTAACGGCCTCGACGAGCCCCTCGCTCAACTTCAAGACGACGTTTCCGACGAAGCCGTCGGCCACCACCACGTCCACCTCGCCCTGGTAGATGTCCCTGCCCTCCACGTAACCGCGGTAGTTAAGGGGCGTTTGCTTTATGAGGGCGTGGCTCTCGCGCGTCAGTTCGTTGCCCTTTGCCTCCTCCTCTCCGTTCGAGAGGAGCCCTATCCTGGGGCGCTCTTTTTTGAGCGCGTATTTGGCGTAGACGTCGCCCATTATGGCGAACTGGAGGAGGTTAACGGGCCTGCAGTCCACGTTCCCCCCCACGTCGAGGAGCACGGCCGGCTCCTTCATCGTCGGCACTGTGACGGCTATGGCGGGCCTGTCCACGCCCTTTATCTTCCTGAAGAGCAGTATCCCCGCGGCCATTGCGGCCCCGGAGTTCCCGGCGCTCACCACGGCGCTCGCCTCACCGTTCTTTACGAGCTCGAAGCAGACCCTCAAGGAAGAGTCCCTCTTCTTCCTTATGGCCTGGGCCGGGGACTCGTCCATGCCCACCACCTGGGAGGCGTGCTTCACCGAGATGTTCACCGCCCCGGGGCCATATCTTCCGAGCTCGTCGCTCACCCTCTCGCGGTCCCCGACGAGTATTATGGGTACTCCGAGCTCGGAGGCTGCCTGCACACTGCCTTCGACAACGGCCGCAGGGGCGTAATCCCCGCCCATTGCGTCTACAGCTACTTTTATCATAATGGTTTTAGAGGATAATCCATAAAGGCCGGGTACCGCCCCCCGTCAGCGCGATCAAAGGCTGATCAGTGGACGGCAGGGCCGTGAGGCACCGGTCAAGGCCCTAAAGCTCCTCCTCTTTCTTAACCACCGTCCTGCCCCTGTAAGTGCCGCAGCTCGGGCATACATAGTGGGGACGCTTCGGCTCACCGCACTGCGAACAAAGCGATACGGCGGGCCTTCTGAGGGCGTCGTGGCTTCTACGGTTACCGGTCTTGCACCTGGAGTGTCTTTTTTTAGGGTTCGGCATCTTTTCTCACCATCCTTGGTTTTTTTCTGTTTGTAAAGCCTTGCGCGCTTCCCCGCATGAAACCCAATGGCAGGGTAATAACTACGGGAGTCTTTGAAGTGGATTCAGGGAGACGGTTTTAGAATGTATCCGCCCGGCCCCCCCGGCCCCCCCCC
>DATEAM010000019.1:0-19849 GCA_035288385.1 Thermodesulfobacteriota bacterium | reverse complement strand
GGGGGGGGGCGTGTTCTTTTACCCGTTGACGGGTATTCATGGGTGTGGCCCCTGGAGTTTACCGGGCGCTCATGAGGGGCCGTCGAGGGGTTCGGTCCTTGAGATTAACCTGTGGCGGTCTTTTCTGTTCCCTTCGACCATGCCGAGGGCCTCGGTGCCTTCAAGGAGCGTGGAGACCTTTACGAACCTGTAGCCCCTCGAGGTGAGCTCGTCTATCAACTCCCCGAGCATGGAAACGGCCCTGTCCGTCTTCCTCTGGGTCCCGAGGTGCATGAGTATTATCCCTCCGCTTATCCCGTCCCTGTCCTTTCCGAAGTCGAGAACCCTCCTTTTCATCTCCTCGGAGGAGAGGTAGTACCTGGAGGACCTGTCAGAGACCCAGTCGAGGGTGTCGAGGCTCTCCCTTCTCCTGTAGTCCTGCGTCCAGCCCACGTGGAGGTAGCCCGCGCCGAAGGCCCAGGCCCTGAGCGTCCTGTTTATCTCGCCGTAGGGCGCCCTCCAAAGAGGGGCCATGCGGGCCCCCGTAACCTCGGTAAAGAGCTCTTCCGTGTCACGGAGTTGTTTGACGAGGTATTCCCTGGTAACCAGGGGGAGCGTCCTTTGGACGTAGGTGGTAGAGTATTCGGTGAGGTGAGGGTGGGTCATCAGGTGGTTTGCCACTTCGTGGCCGTCGGCGACGATCCTCCGGGTGATGTGGGGGTACCTCTTGATGAATATGCCCGTTAAGAAGACCGTCGCCTTTATGCCCCTGGCCTCGAGTATGTCGAGTATCTCGGTGGCCTCGTCGGAGTGGGAGCCTCCGTCGAAGGTGATGGATAGCTTCATGCTATCCGGGTTCCCGCGCGTTATGTCCGGGGGTATCGATGGGTTTTTCTCGAACCTGATGCTCGTCTCTTCGTCTGTGGCGGGTTCCCGTGCGGGGGGGCTCACGTGGACTTCGTTCCCGGTCCTTTCCACGAAGGGGGAACGCTCTCCTTCCTGCTTGCCCAGGTCGTCGGCGTGGATCGCCGGGTACGCCAGCAGAAGTGATAAGGGGGCCACGAGGGTTATCAGGAGGAGCTTGCTTCGGAACAGTGCAGTAAGCGCTTTTAGGAACATCTATTCCGCCGGTTTCTGTGATCTTTGTTGGTGTAGCGTCTAAGGTGCTTCCCGGTGAATCATTTTGCGCCGTATTTAACATCTTGGGGCGCGCTTGTCAATAGTATTTGCGCATTTTTTTTTGAAATTCATAAATTGGTTGAAAAATTGGTTTTTATTATAATAATATGATATATCCCCGACAGAGTCCGAAAGGAGACGGTATGGCCGCCAACGCTAAAAAAGACTTCAAGAGGATACTCCTGCCAACGGACTTTTCCGACGCATCGGAAAAGGCCGCGTCCTACGCTCTCTCTCTCGCCCGGAGTTACGGCGCGAAGCTCCACGTCCTGCACGTGGTGGACCTTACCGACGAGCCTTCGGGTTTTTATGTCCCCCACCTCTCGTACGAAAAACTCAACGAGGAGATGAAGGCCTCTGCCGAGAAGATGCTGAAGCGGTTTACGGGGAGGGTCTTCAAGGGCATCAAGGACATTGAGACCCATGTGGTGGCGGGAGAGCCCTACAAGGAGATAATAAGGCTCGTAAAGGACGCCGACATAGACGTCGTCGTGGTGGGTAGCTCCGGCAAGAGCGGAGTGGACAGGTTTCTGTTCGGTTCCACCGCCGAGCGCGTAATGAGAAAGCTCGACCGTCCCGTCCTCGTGGTCCCGCCGGAGGCGTGAGGCCTCCGGGACGGTCAAATGAATCCCTTACACAGGTGTGGCGGAAATGTTCGGAGCAGGTTTTGGAGAGTTCGTTCTAATCGTCGGTAGCGGCCCTTGTAGTGATAGGGCCTGAAAAGCCCCCCGAGGTCGCCAGGGCCGTAGCCAGGGCCCTTAACGGTCCCGGAAGGGCCTCCATGAATCCCGGGCAATGGCCGCCGCGGCAAACCAGACCCTCCGGCCTTCTTTTACGAACTTTGGTCTATGGTCTCTTCAACGGCCTTAAGCAGGTCCTGAATATCGTAAGGTTTATGTATGAAGGCGACCCCCTTTTTTATTATCTCTTTCATTTGCGCCCTGTCGTCAAGGTGGCCGCTGAAGAGCAGTATGGGAATTCTGGGATTGATGTCAAGGAGGGAGTCGAGCATCTGAAGGCCGCTCTTCCCGGGCATTACGACGTCGCTCAAGACGAGGTCGAACCGCCCCTTCTCCCTGTAGAAGCGGCTTATCGCGTTTTCGGCGTTAGCGGCCTCGAAAACGACGTAACCGTTCTCGGCGAGCGCCATCGCGGTGGACTTGCGCACCCACTTGTCGTCCTCCACGAGGAGTACGCGTTTCCCCCCTCCTTCGGCAGCCGGCCTTTTGTCGGGCATTTTCTCTCCTGCCTCTTTCCCCTCCGTTGACGCCGGGATATAGACCTTGAAGCTCGACCCCATTCCGGGCTCGCTTGCCACGTCTATCCATCCCTTGAGATCATTTACGATGCCGTAAACGACTGACAAGCCGAGCCCGGTGCCGCGGGGGCTCTTGGTGGTAAAGAAGGGCTCGAAGATATGCCTGACGGTCTCGTGGTCCATCCCGGTGCCCGTGTCCTCGACGGTCAGGCAGACGAAGTTTCCAGGGGTCGCTCCATGGACGGTCCTCGACTGTTCCTTCGTGATGTGGACGTTCCTGGTGCCGATGGTGATTCTGCCGCCCCGCGGCATCGCGTCGCTGGAGTTGATAATCAGGTTGGTCAATACCTGTTCGATCCTCCCCTTGTCCGCCATTATGTCCCAGAGCTCGTATTCGAGGTCGTTTTCGATGGAGATGTCCTCGCTGACGAGACTCTTCAACAGGCCCAGGGTGTCGTCTATGGTCTCGTTCAGGTTGAAGCTTACGAGCTCTACGGGCTTGTTATGGCTGAAGATAAGAAGCTGCTGGACGAGGTTCGTTGCCCTTTCGGTAGTGTCGCGCAGAGGTTCGAGGTACTTTTTCATCGGGTCGTTCTCTTCAACCTTGTTCAGGGCCAGGCCCGTAAGGTTCATTATGACGGTCATGATGTTGTTGAAGTCGTGGGCTATGCCGCCTGCCAGGACCCCGATCGCCTCCATCTTCTGCGACTGCATGAGCTGGGTCATAAGGCGTTCTTTTTCCTCCTCGGCGCGCTTTCGCTCCGTTATGTCCGTTATCACGCTTACGAAGCCGACGACCTCCCCGGTCTCGTCCCGCTTGTAGTTCCAGTCTACCTGCACGTCTATGAGCCTTCCGTCCCTGGTCCTGTTCCTTGTGAAATAAGGGGTGGGCGGCGGCTCCTCCCTTACGAGCCTTTCAAGGTATCGGCGCAGCTTTTCGCGCTCCTTCTCCGCATCCAGGAAGCCCCAGATGTGCTTGCCCACGAGCTCGCCTTCTCCGTAGCCGAGAATCCTCGCATGGGCCGGGTTGCTGAAGGTGATGACGCCGGAGGTGTCGTTTTCCTGGACCCCGTGAGGGATGGTCTGCACGAGTACGCGGTGGAGGGCCTCGCTTCTGCTCAGGGCCTCGTTGGCCCGCTTCAGGTCGGTTATGTTCAGGCTGACCTCGAGGACGAGCGGCGAGCCGTCCGTGTCCTTGAAAGGATAGTCATAGACCTTGAAGACTTCTCCGCCAGGTCCGTGTTCGGAAATCCACACCGCGGGCTCCCTTGTGTCGAAGACCCGGAAGGTGGGGCACTCCTCGCAGGGCTCGGCGCGTCCCCAGATGACTTCGTGGCACGGCCTCGAGCCCGGGTCCCCGTACTTCTCGATAAAATACCTGTTGGCGAATCGTATGGTATGGTCCGGGGCCTGAAGATAGACAAGCACCGGCATGCTGTTCAAGAGGTCAAATAAACGTTGCCTCTCGGTCCTCAGGTTTGCATCCGCAAATTTGCGTTCCGTAATGTCTTCCATCTGGGTGACGAAATACAACGGCCTGCCTTCGTCGTCGAAAAGAGGCTTCGTGAATATGGCGACCCAGACCGTGTGACCGTCCTTGTGGCGGTAACGTTTTTCAAACCTTGCCTTGTCAAGTTTGCCGGAGAGGAGGTCCCTCAAGACTTCCATGCTTATCTGCTTGTCTTCGTCGCGGGTGAAGTCCTGGAAGGTCTTTCCAGCAAGCTCGGCCCTGGAGTAGCCGAGCATGGCGCACATGGCGCCGTTTACCTGCAGGAAGGTGCCGTCCGTGCCTACAAGGGCCATCCCTATGGCCGCGTCGTCAAAGACCCGCTGCTGGAGCTTCTTGCTTTCCAGGAGATCCCTTTCGGAGCGCCTGAAAGCTGTGACATCCACGAAGGACGCCATCATGCATACGGGCTTGCCCTCTTCGCCCTTGACAATGCCTGCAGAGACCTGGGCGTCGAAAAAAGTGCCGTCTTTCCTCATGGCGACCAGTTCCCCGGCCCAGCTTCCCTCGGCGTATAGTCTATCTATGACCTCCCGAGCCTTTTCTTCACTCTGCCAGAACCCCACCGCGGGCCTGGCTATGACCTCGTCCCTGTCCTCATATCCCCAGAGCCCGAGAAACGACGGGTTGACGTACGTGATATTCCCTTCGGGGTCGGCAAAGGCTATCGCGGTAATGGACGACTCCAACGCGTTATTCATTACGCGCAGGTCCTTGTTGCAAGGCGTTCCCCTGATTTCCTGCCCCTCGAGCTCCGAGACCTTCTTGCGCAGCCCAGCCAGTTCCTCTTCGAGTTGCTTTTTTGCCTTTTTCATGTCCTTAAAGATGAGACCCCTGAGGCGATGCGCGCCGGGAACCGCCTTCGTATGTATTCACGGCCCCGGGTTAGTATCAGTTTAATTTAAATTATAACACCCTGATTCTTCCAAATTAACATATTTTTTACGGGAGTCAATGCCTTGAATAGATTGGCGACCGTGACTTAAGGGCTTCCCGGCGGTTACCCGGGCATTCCTGTAAGATTTTGTGGATGTTTATTGCGGGATGGTGGGGGCGAAGGCCCGGGTCTGCCGGAGGTTCTCTTTTACGGGTAAGAACGGCGGTTGGGAGGCGTTACGGGTATATCTTGGCTATCTTCGAGGCCTGCATGCCCTTCTCGCCCTTTGTGAGGTCGAACTCGAAGATCATGTCCCTGCTCGGCAGGTTTCTCATCTCAATGGATGGGTCGAAGTTGGACTCGTGGGCGAAGGCGGTGTCGTAGGGGGACTCGGGCCTCCTGGTGTCCGTTATCCACAGGCCAGGGGCCACACTTACGAGGTAGCGCATGAAACCGAACTTCTTAGTCTTGTTGAAGGTGTAGCAGATGCCTCGAACCCTGGAGCCCTCCTCGCCCCAGTGCTTCTTGTTGTCGGTGCCGTCTATGGGCAACAGGTTGGGTATGAGGTAGCCCGACATGAAGAGGTCCACCTCGCGCTTCAAGTTCGAGCTTACGTTCTGGAAGGCCACGGACTCGACGCGGCAGCCCTTGTTCTGAAGCGCCCGGACGACCTGGACGAAGTCCCCGTCTCCCGTGGCCATTATCACCTTCTCGAGGTTCTCGCTCTGCAGGAGCGCGTCAACGGCCATGTCGAGGTCGGCGTTCGCCTTCCCGAAGCGGTTCCCCGACTCGTCGGTGTACCAGGTGACCTTTTTCTCTATCACCTTGTAGCCGTAGTCCCGAAGCGTGGAGTGGAAGTTGAAGGTCCGTTCCCTGTAGTCGTGGTCGGTCTTGGTGCGCTCCTCGTCGTAGGCGACGTAGGCGTTAAGCCGTATGGGCTCGCCCGAGTCCCGGCAGGCGAAGTCCCGGAGGATGTCGTAGCGCATGCCGTAGCCGCCGTTGCGGTTTATGTTCGCCACGTCTATGTAGAGGCCTATGCGTTGGGTCTTCTGCAGAGCCATTTCCAGTCCTTTATACGTCGAGGTTGGAGACCTCGAGGGCGTGCCTCTCTATGAACTCTCGCCTCGGTTCCACGCTGTCGCCCATGAGCCTCGTGAATATGTCGTCGGCCTCCACGGCGTCCTCTATGGTCACCTGCAGAAGGCTCCTCTTCTCCGGGTCCATCGTCGTCTCCCAGAGCTGGTCCGGGTTCATCTCGCCGAGGCCCTTGTACCTCTGGATGGACAGGCCCTTCTTCCCGAGATCGAGTACGTAGTCCATGAACCCCTTGTAGGTCCCTATCTTCGATTCCGTGCCGTTGTACTTGATGGCGAAGGGCAGGGTCCCCGCTTCCGTCATGCCCTTTACCAGAGTCTTGAGATCCTGGAACTCGGGTGAGGTCAGGAGGGTCCTGTCGATAAGGGTCTCCGTCTTCAGACCATTTCGCTTGGAAGTGCACCTTACGGAGTGGGTCTCGTGCTCCGGGTCCACTCCGGTTGAGAACTCCACGGAGTCGATCTCCGGGTGTGCGTCGGCGAGGCTCTTCTTCAGGTAATCGACGAGTTTTTTTACGTCCGCCTCCTTCCTCAGGGTCTCGGGCACCGGGGAATCGTAGAAGGCGAGGGTGCCCACCACGTCCGGGTCCTTGCCCCTGCTGGAGAGCCTTGAGAGCAGGCGCTGGAGCCTCGATGCTTTCTTTAAGAGCGTAATAAGCGTCTGGCCCTGGATCGCCGCCCTGCTGCCGGCGGGTGTCACGGATATGTCCTCGCGCACCGAGTCGAATATAAAGTCCTCGAGGGTGGATTCGTTCTTGAGGTACCTCTCTTCCTTGCCCCTCTTTACCCTGAAGAGCGGGGGTTGGGCGATATAGAGGTGCCCGCCCTCGGCGAGGGATTTCATCTGGCGGTAGAAAAAGGTAAGGAGCAGCGTCCTTATATGCGAGCCGTCCACGTCGGCGTCGGTCATTATGATGATCCTGCCGTACCTGAGCTTATCGGGGTTGAAGTCCTCGGCGCCTATGCCGCAGCCCAGGGCCGTCACAATCGTCCTTATCTCCTCGTTCGAGAGGATCTTGTCGAACCTGGCCTTCTCGACGTTGAGGATCTTGCCCTTTATCGGAAGGATCGCCTGGAACCTCCTATCGCGCCCCTGTTTCGCCGAGCCGCCGGCGGAGTCGCCTTCCACGATGAAGATCTCGCTGAGAAGAGGGTTCGTCTCCTGGCAGTCGGCGAGCTTTCCAGGAAGGGTGGTGGAGTCGAGGGCGCCCTTCCTCCTTATTATCTCCTTCGCCTTCCTCGCTGCCTCGCGGGCCCTGGCGCCCTCGACCGCCTTCTTGATGACCTTTTTCGCCACCGCGGGGTTCTCCTCCAGGAAGGTGGCGAGCCTGTCGTTCAATATCGTCTTTACATAGCCCTCGACATCAGAGTTGCCGAGCTTGGTCTTCGTCTGCCCCTCGAACTGCGGGTTCGGGAGCTTAACGCTTATGACCGCCGTTAGCCCCTCCCTCACGTCGTCTCCCTGGAGCGCCCCCTCTTTTATATCCTTGGTGAGCCCCTTCGAGGAGGCGTAGCTGTTTACGGTCCTCGTCAGCGCGCTCTTAAACCCTATGAGGTGGGTTCCTCCTTCGGTGGTGCTGATGTTGTTGGCGTAGGAGAAGATGTTCTCGTTGTAGGCGTCGGACCACTGCATGGCTATCTCCATCTGCACGCCCTCTTTCTCTCCCGAGAGATATATGACCTTGGGGTGGATGGGGACCTTCGATTTGTTCAAGTGCTCCACGAAGCTCGTGATGCCGCCCTTGTACTGGAACTCGTGGGACCGGTCCTTCCTCTCGTCCTTTATCCTTATCCTGATCCCGGCGTTCAAGAAGGAGAGCTCGCGGAGCCTCTGGCTCAGGGTGTCGAAGCTGAAGTCCATGGTCTCGAATATCTTCGAATCGGGTTTGAAGGTGATGGAGGTGCCGGTCTTCTTGGTCTTGCCCACGACCTTCAGAGCAGTGGCGGCCTTGCCTCCCTCGTACCTCTGGACGAAGACCGTGTCGTCGCGCTTTATCTCGATCTCGAGCCACTCGGAGAGGAAGTTCACCACCGTTACGCCCACGCCGTGCAGGCCCCCGGAGACCTTGTAGGCCTTGTTCTCGAACTTGCCCCCGGCGTGGAGCTCCGTTAAGACCACCTCCACGGTGGGTTTCTTCTTGACGGGGTGCTTCTTAACGGGGATGCCTCGGCCGTCGTCCGTTATGGTCACGGAGTTGTCAACGTGAATGGTCACGTCTATGTTCTTGCAGTACCCTGCGAGCGACTCGTCGATGGCGTTGTCCACGACCTCGTAGACCAGATGATGGAGGCCCGTGGGCCCGGTCGAGCCTATGTACATGGCGGGCCTCTTCCTTACGGCCTCGAGCCCGCCGAGGACCTTTATGGATCTTTCGTCATAATAGGCCGGCACTCCAGCCCCCTCGGCCCCCTCGGCCCCCACTGCGGATGCGCCCCGGGTCTTGGCAACAAGGTTATCTTCCAAGTCGTTACCCCCTCTTTAAGAGTTAAAAATTAGTTAGTGAATTCAAGGCCTTAATAAAGGGAAAAAGGCAAAAATATCAACAATTTATAATAACATAACGCTCCGGGTTTTACCACCAAAAAAATCGTCTTCCCGGGCAAAAAAAGAGGCCCTTTTTGTCGGAAAAAAGGGCCTTGCGACAGGGGGATTTCCCTCCGTGAAAATATCCCTCAAAGGGCTGAAATAAGCGCTCCTTACGGAAAGATGCGCCGGGAGGCTTTGTTTAAACAGACAGTTTAGCGACAACGTCCGCATCCGAATGACTTAGAGAATGAGTTTGGCTGAAAACACGCGGTCACAGGTGGAGCCACAGTGCGAATCCTGGTAAAAGGTGTTGGTTCCCGTCATACCCGACTAAGCGATTTCATACCACAAAGACTCGGATAATTCAAGGGCCTTGAGCTCTCTTGCGGGCCCATGAAAAATCCGGGAAAGTAGCGCAATGTCACGAGGGGAAGGTGCGGGATGGGAGGACTTTAAGAGCGCAGAAGTCCGGGAACCCCTTGAAGGTGTAAAAGCAAAGCCGGCAGCCCATAGGTCCGCGTGCACAATGCGCGCCTTTCACCTGCAAGGCGTGCGTTCAAAGAGATTGCAAATGTACCTGTTACTGTCGGAGATAATGGTGCGAGATGGGGTCCGGGTCCGGTTGGAGCCGCAGATTCCTCAGGCACCTTCGGTCATATATGGTTTTTGCGCATAAAAAACCTTTGGTGGTTTTCAAAAAGACAGCTCAGGTTGAGGGTGTTTTAACACCTTTCGACGATAGCTGTAGTTAAGGGCAGCCCTGGCAAGAATATTCCTGTGTGACCTGAAGACCCTCTTGAGGATATTGGGATAGGAATAAATCTCTCTGAATATCCAGTAATACCCGTTCTGAAGCTCATCCGCAGTCATCAGAAGGGGCTTAATGACAACCTTGCTTGTATGGTAGTTGGCCCAATTCCGGTCTATTATCCTCCCATCTCTCTCGAGCCTGTCGTAAAGCTGCGTTCCGGGGAAGGGGGTCAGGATATGAAACTGGGCGGCGTCTATATTGTTTCTGGTGACGAAATCCAGCAGGGTTCTAAATGAAGATATATCGTCGTTGTCAAGGCCCAGGATAAAACTTCCGATGATGTCTATCCCTGCGTCATGGATCTTCCTTATGGCCGTCTCATAGTCTCCTACGGCATTCCATGCCTTCTTTAGTTCTTTAAGGTTCTCCTGAGAGAGGCTCTCGAAACCTATAAAAGCATACCTCCCCCCGCTTCTTGAGTAAAGGGATAACAGTTCCTCGTCTCTGGCAAGGGTTATGGATGCCTGGCTTCCCCATTTTATCTTAAGAGGGATGAGGGCCTTCATCAGTTCTTTGGCATAGCTTGGCCGGCCGACTATATTGTCATCGAGAAATATCACCTTCTTGTCTGGAAGCCCTTTTACCTCGGCGACAACATCCTCTACAGGCCTGCAACGGTATTTATTGCCAAAGAAGGTTGTAACCGTGCAGAAGTCACAGGTGAAGGGGCAGCCCCTGGTGGCCTGGAGGGTACTGAAGGATGTATACATGTCTTTGTCGAGCAAAGATCTTCTCGGAATCGCCATGCCCTTCATATCCACCATGCCTTCGGCCCGATAGATCGGTTTCAGTTCACCCTTCTTGAAATCTTCTATCAGTCTCTTCCATACGAGCTCGGCTTCGCCAACGACCAGACTGTCGGCATGATGAAGGGCCTCATCCGGCAGGGAAGATACATGGACACCGCCCATTACCACTGTTACCCCTCTCCGTCTAAACCCGTCTGCTATCTCATATGCATTGGGAATCTCATGAGTCAGTCCGGTAATACCCACCAGGTCAACAGGAGCGCTGTAATCAACCTCCTCTACCCTGGCATCCAATATCCTTACTTCGATATCGTCTGGAATCAGGGATGCCAGGGTCGTAAGGCTCAACCTTGCGATACCAGCCTTCCCGCTTGATGACACCCCCCCTAACAAGCCTCCTTGAGTTTTAGGTAAGACAAGAAGTATTCTCATTATGTCGTCCTCTCCATACTCTTCCCTCCAATTATAACCCGGTCATTATCGATTGCAATTCACAATCTTCATCATTGCGATTCAAATGAAGATTGCAGGAGGAACTCTGCGCCACTCAAAGTCGCCTGCCAACCGCTGACCTCTGTTTCAGGAGAAGCCGCCAATTACCGGTTGTAATCCGCACGAACTTGCCGTGATTCCAACCGCGTGGTTCAGGAAGGAATGCAAGGTAGCTATTACCAATGAAAAAACCTTACAGGCACAGTTTGGGCGCAATCGGCGCTTTAAAGGAAGATACGCTGAAAGATGGGGTAGACAATCAATTGATTTAAAAGATAAAAAATGGGGTGGACGAGGGGATTCGAACCCCCAACCCCTGGAGCCACAGTCCAGTGCTCTAACCGTTGAGCCACGCCCACCGTCATATTAAAATTTATCATACGATTTTGCGTAGTGTCAATTGTTATTGAGGGGGAACTTTTTGAAAGAAGTTCCCCCTCAAACTCCCCCTCAAAAACTTTTAGCTGTTATCCCCTTTGGGCAGACCCCTCTTCTGAGGTATTCTTTCACGGGGTCTGCCCAAAGGGGATAGCCATAAGTCTTTGGAAGGGGGTTTGGGGGAAACCTTTCTTCAGAAAGGTTTCCCCCAAAAACTACATCTTCGCCGGGGCGGATACGCCGAGGAGGGAGAGGCCGCTGGCCACGATGGTGCCCACGGCCCTGCACAGGAATAGTCTCGCCCTTGTGAGCTCTATGTCGTCGGTTACGACCCTGTTGCGGTTATAGTATGGGTGGAATAGCCCTGCGAGCTCCATGAGGTAGAAGGTTATCCTGTGGGGCTCCATGGCCAGGGCGCTCTTTTCGACGACCTCTTCAAAGGCCGCGAGGTGTTTTATTATGTTCGTCTCCTCCTTCAGCTCGAGCCTTTCGAGGGTCTTCCGTTCAGGTTTTTCCGTCACCTCGACGCCGCTTTCCCTTGCGAACTCGAATATGCTCTGGATCCGGGCATGGCAGTACTGGACGTAGTATACGGGGTTTTCCGGGGCCTGGCTCTTCGCGAGGTCGAGGTCGAAGTCGAGGTGAGCGTCGGCCTTCCTCATGAGGAAGAAGAACCTGCAGGCGTCTGCACCCACCTCGTCCATGACCTGACGGAGGGTGACGAACTCGCCCTCTCTTTTGCCCATGGGAACGGGCTCGCCTTTTCTGAGGAGCGTGACGAGCTGGATGAAGATGACCTTCAACGCATGTTCGTCGTGGCCGAGGGCCTTTATAAGGGCCCTTATCCTCGACTCGTATCCGTGGTGGTCCGCGCCCCATACGTCTACTATGGTGGTAAAGCCCCTTTCGAGCTTGTTCCTGTGGTATGCGATGTCCGAGGCGAAGTACGTCAGCTCCCCGTCGGCCTTCTCTATGACCCTGTCCTTGTCGTCGCCGAATTTCGTGGTCCTGAACCAGCGGGCGCCTTCGAGCTCGTAGAGATGCCCCATCTTGTCGAGTTTATGTATGGTATCCGTTACCAGCCCCTCGTTACGAAGTTTGGTTTCCGAGTACCAGACGTCGAACTCGACCCCGAAGTCCAGGAGGTCCTTCTTGATACTCCTGAGCATCTCCTCGCAGGCGAACTCCTGGTATGTGGGCATCGGCTCGTCTTTATGGAGGGCCTGACACATGGAGAGATAATCGCGGGCTATCTCCTTTACGTATTCGCCCCTGTAGAAATCCCCGGGAAACTCCACTTGAGCGCCCTGGAGCTCCTCGGCACGGAGGCGCACGGACTCCCCGAGGATATGGACCTGTCTGCCCGCGTCGTTTATGTAGAACTCCCTGGTCACGTCGTATCCCGCGGCCTTGAGGATGTTGGCGAGGCTGTCGCCCACGGCCGCGCCCCGGCCGTGGCCTATGTGGAGAGGGCCCGTGGGGTTGGCGCTTACGAACTCGACCTGGACCTTCTCGCCCCTGCCCACGTCGGGCCTTCCGAACTCTGGACCCCTGGAGAGCGCCTCAGCGAGGACCCCCGGCCAGTAGGACTTCTCGAGAAAGATGTTTATGAAACCCGGGCCGGCGACCTCGGCCTTTTCCACCTCCGGAGCCGTGGAGATCTTTTCGGATATGACGCCGGCTATCTCTCTCGGGGAGCGCTTTTCCACGGGCGCAAGCAGCATCGCCACGTTTGTGGAAAAGTCCCCGAAGTCGCCCCTGCGGGGCCTTTCAACCATGATATCGGGCGCCTCTTTAACGTTCTTGAAGAGGTGTTCGGCTATGGAGGCCTCGATGGCGCCTTTTATTATCCCTTTTATCCTTGAGGCCATCTCACTCCTTCACTATCTCCTTGTACTCCCCGGGCCGCCTGTCCTTTAAAAAGACCCAGTCCCCCCGGGCGGAAGCTATCTCGTTAAGGTCTATGTCGGCGAGCACGATGCCCTCGGAGGCCCCGCTCGGGGGGGTGAGGAATTCGCCGTCGGGCTTGACGCAGAAGCTCCTGCCGTAGAACTCCTGGCGGTCCTCCTTTCCCACGCGGTTGACCCTGAAGATGAAGATGCCGTTGGCGTGGGCCGAGGCCGCGATGGCGAGCTCCCATTTTTCGTGCGAATGGTAGAAGGCCGAGGCCGTGGGGCAGAAGACTATCTCGGCGCCCTTTAGCGCCAGGATCCTGAAGCCCTCGGGGAAGAATACGTCCCAGCAGATCTGAACTCCTATCTTCCCGAAGGGGGTGTCGAATACCGGAAAGCCGAGGTCCCCGGGCTTAAAGTACGCCTTCTCCTCCCACATGGGTATCTGGGGGACGTGGACCTTGCGGTATTTCCCTATTATCGAGCCGTCTCCTCCTATGACGAAGGCCGTGTTGAAGCGATCCTCGCCGTCCTTTTCAAATACCCCCGCTATGAGAAGGATATGGTTTTTCGAGGCGAGCTCCCTCAGATACGTTACGGTTGGGCCGTCGGAGGACTCCGCGAGCTCAAGGTTGGTTTTGTCGATGGCCGCCGGGAACCAGCGCGTGTTGAAGAGCTCGGGTAGCGCCGCTATCGCCGCGCCCTCCCTGGCTGCTATCGAAATGAGGCTTCCCGCCTTCTCGAGGTTCCTTTCCCTGTCGCGGCCCGGGGCGAGCTGAATTCCTGCGGTCTTTACGATCTTTCTCATGGATTAGGAATTTATAACTTTTTTTGACGTAATAGTCAATCAAAGGGAAGATGAGAAGGGGGAGGGGCCTTTTGCAGGAAGGTCTTTAAAGGGAACGCCGTGATGCCATGGAAAGGCAAGAGCTGATATCAAGGTCCGGGATAAAAAGACGGTGAACCTCTACTCAGGACCCTCGAACTTGTAGACGACCTCGTTTTTGCCGAGCATCCCGAGTTCCTTCTTGGCGATGTGCTCTATGTAGCGGCGGTCGGTCCTGAGGGCGGCGATCTCTTTTTCGAGCTTTAGGTTTTCAGCCTCCAGGGCCGTGTTGTAGCTGAGGATCCCGTCCCTCTCCTTTGTAAGCCGGAGCACCTCCATAAGGCCCTTGTCGCCGAAGACCGCGAAGACGGCGATAAAAAATACGGCGGCGAAAAATACCTGCCTCTTCTTTACGACACCGGAGATGGTTTTCCTCTCTTTCATTTTCACATATACCGTTTATCAGAGACCCAGGAAAAAGTCAACCCCGTGGAATTCAACCCCCGGGGGAAGCTGGCCGCACAGGGAGGGCCGTTTTATTAAAAAAAGCTAAACTTAAGCTTAAATACGCGATTTTTATTTGAAAACAAATTGACAATTTCGCGAATATTGATATTATAGTTGTTGTGGGTTGCATAATGCGCGGACGTGTCACTGTAAGCCCTGTTTACCGGTTAAAGAAGTGCCTTATGAATAAAATCGAATGCCTGAGATGCGACAACTCCTTTTTCACGGCGGCGCGCGACGTCCAGGTGCCATGCCCATACTGCGGCTTCGTGGCGAACTCCTTCTTTTCCAACAGGAGGCTCTTGGAGCGGGAGATAATACAGAAGGGCTGCGACATACTCAAGGGAGAGGTGAGGATACCCGTAAAGACCATTGACGTGTCTAAGACGGGTGTGGGAATAAAGATGAACGGGTACCTCCCCTTTGAAGAGGACGAGACGGTCAGGGTTCAGATAAACGACCTCGATATCACCAGAGAGGCCAGGGTCGTATGGACGCGGAGGTTCTACGGCATATCGAGGGCAGGACTCAGGTTCAGTTAAGTCAAACCTTCCTCATCACCCCCTACCCCCCCAACCCCCCGGAATTCCGTTTTTCAACCAACAACAAGCGTTACCGCTAAGCCCGTCAAATAAAGCCTGATGGCCGAATACCCTCCAACATAAACCTTGACGCGAGAGGCCGCGTGCTATAACATTTATTGATTTAAGAGGGAAGAGGATATGAGGTCAGCGAAAGTGAATACCTGCGGGGTCTTGAGCTTCCAGCGCCTTAAAGACGCCGTGGCCGACGGCGTGATACGATGCGAGGGGGCGTCCGTGGCCGAGGAGCAGATTCAACCGGCGAGCGTGGACCTGCGCCTCGGCTCCAAGGCATACAGGCTGATATCGAGCTTTCTCCCCGAGGGCTACTCGGTGATGGACAAGCTCCATGCCGCCGACATATACGGCTCCGACCTCGTGATGTACGAGACCGACATATCCAATGGCGGGATCCTCGAGAAGGGCCACGTCTACCTCATACCGATAATGGAGGAGCTCGCGCTCCCTCCGGGCGTGGCGGGAAGGGCGAACCCCAAGTCCACTACCGGGAGGCTTGACATCTTCGCCAGGGTCCTTACCGACCGCACCCCGCGCTTCGACGACATAGCTCCAGGCTACACCGGCGCCCTTTTCCTCGAGGTCCTTCCGAGGTCCTTTACCATAAGGGTGAAGCAGGGCCTCTCGCTGGTGCAGCTGAGGCTGATGGCGGGCGATTGCGTGCTTGCCGACGAGGAGCTTAAGGGCCTCCACGACGAGGCCCACATACTCTACGAGGGAGACACCCACGTTAGCCCCGGGGATATAAACATCTCCAGGGGGCTTTTTATGAGCGTGGACCTAAGCGGCGACGGCGACAAGGGCATAGTAGGGTACAAGAGTAAAAAGAGCAGCCACGTGGTTGATTTAACGAAGAGAAATTATTATAATATCGGTGACTTCTGGGAGCCCATCCACAGGAACGAGAAGGGCACCCTCATACTCGAGCCAGAGGATTTCTACATACTCTCCTCGAAGGAGAAGATAAGGATACCTCCGGAGTACGCCGCGGAGATGGCGGCCTACGAGGCGGGCTCCGGGGAACTCCGCACGCATTACGCCGGGTTCTTCGACCCTGGCTTCGGCTACGGGTCTGCGGGCGAGGTCAAGGGGACGAAGGCGGTCCTCGAGGTAAGGGCCCACGACGTGCCCTTCATGATCGCCGACGGACAGACCTTCTGCAAGCTCTTTTTCGAGAGGATGATGGAGGTCCCGGAGAGGGTCTACGGCCCCAGGATCGGCTCCTCGTACCAGTTCCAGGGCATAACGCTCTCCAAGCAGTTCAAGAACCAGTGACTCTCCGGCCCCGGCGGGGCGGGGAGAGGAAAGGCGTTTTTAAAACAAAAGAGATGGCCAGTTCCAGGGTAAAGGAATCGGGTCTTAAGCAAGAGGCCGCTGGGATAGTGCTTCTGGCCTTTGCCGTCTACATCGCCATAAGCCTCTTCTCCTACACCGACGCCTCGAACTGGGGGGGGCTCGTCGGGGGGCTCGTTTCATGGGGGCTCCTTACCTCGATAGGCTATACCTCCTATACCTTCCCATTCTTCCTGATCGTAATCTCCTTCAAGTTCCTCCTGAGGCGCATCCTCACGATAAGCCTGAACGTGCTCGCGGGCTTCGCGCTCTTCATCCCGGCCTTTTCGGCCTTCTTGAGCGAGGTCTTCGGCCCCGAGGCAGGAGGGCTCCTGGGGGGCTGGCTCGGAGGTTTTCTATCCGCCTGGCTCGGCGCCACGGGCGCCGTGATAATACTCCTGGCCGTCGTGCTCATCTCCTTCATCGTGGCCACGGGCATCTCCTTCATACAGGCGGGGATAAGGACAGTCCCCCCGGCCCTCGCCCTTATACAGTCCATGGGCTCGTGGATATGGGAGATGAGGGCACTGCTCTCCGGGCAGCCTCAAGGCGCCCCGGGGGAGGAGAAGAAGAAAAAGAAGAGGGAGGAGAAAGAGGCCGCCGAGGAGAAGGCCGCTTACCCCGCCATAGTAACGCCGAAGATAAACGACAATAAGACCAGGGCGAGGAAAGAGACACCCGAGCCCGTTGAAGAGCAGCTCGAGTTTTCAAGCCCCAAGGGCTCCTTCAGGCTCCCCTCGTCGGAACTTCTCGACCAGCCGCCTGAAAAGGCCGGCAGCCTGGACTCCAAGGCCCTCCTTGAGAACTCCAAGATACTCAACAAGACGCTCCTTGACTTCGGCATCGAGGGAAGGGTCCTCGAGGTGCATCCCGGTCCCGTGGTCACCATGTACGAGTTCGAACCGGCCCCTGGAGTCAAGGTGGGCAGGATACTTAACCTCTCCGACGACCTTGCGCTCGCCATGAAGGCCCTGTCCATAAGGATAATAGCCCCCATACCGGGCAAGTCCGTCGTGGGCATAGAGGTGCCGAACCACGTGAGGGAGAAGATACTCTTAAGAGAGATGGTCGAGTGCCAGGCCTTTTCAAAGAGCCGCTCGCGCTTGAGCCTCGCCCTCGGAAAGGACATATCCGGCGGGGCCTTCATGGCGGACCTGGCCAGGATGCCCCACTTGCTCATAGCCGGGGCCACGGGCACGGGCAAGAGCATTGCGGTAAACGCCATGGTCCTTAGCATACTCTTCAAGTCCACGCCCGAGGACGTGCGGTTCCTCATGGTGGACCCGAAGATGCTCGAACTCTCTGCCTACGAGGGGATACCGCACCTCATAACCCCCGTGATAACGGAGCCCAAGAGGGCGGCCGTGGCGTTGAAGAGCATAGTGGCCGAGATGGGAAAGCGCTACAAGCTCATGGCCGTAAAGGGCGCCAAGAACATCGAGATGTACAACCGCATGGTGGCGGAACCCGGCTCCGAGGACCCGGCGCACAGGAGGCTGCCCTACATAGTCGTCATAATAGACGAGCTCGCTGACCTGATGATGACCTCGGGCAAGGATGTGGAGGAGTGCCTGGTGAGGCTCTCCCAGATGGCCAGGGCCTCCGGGATCCACCTCATCGTGGCCACCCAGAGGCCGAGCGTGGACGTGGTCACGGGCCTCATAAAGACCAACTTCCCCTCGAGGATAGCATTCCAGCTCCCCACGAGGACCGACTCGCGCACCATACTCGACACCGGGGGGGCCGAAACCCTCCTCGGCGAGGGCGACATGCTCTTCCTTCCGCCCCATACCTCGAAGCTCCAGAGGATACACGGGGTGTACGTCTCTGAAACCGAGATAAAGAAGGTGGCCGAGTTCTGGAAGAACCAGGGCACCCCTTCCTACGACTCCGTCGTCATAGACGAGAGGGCCCCGGGGGAGTTCGAGGAAGAGGACCTCGGAGAAGAGTTCATGGCGAGGTACCGGGAGGCCGTGGAGCTCGCCTCCGGTATGGAGATGATATCCACCTCGTACCTGCAGAGAAGGTTCAGGATAGGCTACAACACCGCGGCCCGGATGATAGAGATGATGGAGACGGAGGGGATCGTCGGCCCCTCGCAGGGCAGCCGCCCCAGAGAGGTCCTGAAACGCCCTCAGGGCTGAGTAATAAAAAGATCAGGGGATATAACCCCGGGAACGGAGCCGTTCTACCATGAAAATCCACCGCCCTTTACTCTTGATCGTCCTTGCCGTCTTGCTCGCCGCCTCTGCCTCATCCCCGGCATCAGGGGCCGGGGGGGCCGGGGGGGCTGGGGGGGCCGGGAGTACCGACGTTGACGGCATAGTCTCCATGCTCCAGAATAAATACGAGAACGTCATCACCCTCGTCGCCGACTTCTCCCAGGTCTCTAAAGACGCCTTCGAGACGAGACAGGTCTCCGAGGGCAAGGTGTACTTCAAGAAACCCGGCATGATGAAGTGGCTCTATTTCATACCGGTGAGGGACGAGCTCGTAAGCAACGGCTCCACCGTCTGGTTCTACCAGCCGGACCTGAACCAGGTCGTGGTGAGCCCCTTCGAGCTCGGGGCATCCACCCTGGCGACAAACTTCCTCTCCGGCATGGGGGACCTGAAAAGAGAGTTCTCCATAAAACTCCTCGGCGAGGAAAAAGGCGCTTACAGCCTTGAGCTCACCTCCGTGGAGGACCATCAGGGCCTTAAAAGACTCATCCTCCACGTAGATAAGGAGAGCTGGCTCGTCGTAAGGACAGAGGTGGAGGACCATTTCGGCAACAGGACCACCGTGAGCTTTTCCCACATGGAGACCAACAACCCCATAAAGGACACCTTCTTCGAGTTCGAGCTCCCCGAAGGGGTCAACATCGTAAGGCCGTGACAGGGGAATGGATAGAGATTAAGGCAAGAGGAAGGCCCGAGGCAAAGGACGAGGCCGTTAAATGCCTCATGGACGCAGGAAGCCCAGGGGTCCTCGAAGAAGAGCTCTCCGATAAAAAACCCGCCCGATGCACCGCCTACATAAGGCCAGAGGAGAGGAAGGCGCTCCGCCGGCTTGAAGAGGCCCTCTCGGCCATAGGATGGACCTTCACGACCTCCAGGTACAGGGACAGGGACTGGTCAATTGCGTGGCGCTCGGGCATAAGGCCCGTAAGGCTCTCTTTCCGGGGGTCCTCTCTCGTCGTAAAACCGACCTGGCGGAGGGCGAGAAAAGCCCCGGGCGACGTGGTCGTGGAGATAGACCCATCCATGGCCTTCGGCACGGGAGGCCATCCCACCACGAGGCTCTGCCTGAGAGCGATCCTCCGGCTCCTTAAGACCGGGTCCTTAAGGCCCGCGCCCTCAGTCCTCGACATAGGCACTGGCACAGGGGTGCTGGCCATAGCCGCAAAAAAGCTCGGCGCCGGAAGGTGCACGGGCGTTGACACGGACCCCGTTGCCTTGAAGGTGGCCCGGAAAAACGCGAGGCTGAACAGGGCAAGAGTCGTGGTAAGCTCAAAACCCGTGGAAGAGGTCCCCGGAACCTTTGACCTGATAGTAGCCAACATAGTGTCGAACGTGCTTAAAAGGCTCGCCCCGGTCATCGTCAAAAAAATGAGGCCCGCAGGCTTAGTCATACTCTCCGGCATACTCACGGAAGAGGCCGCCTCAGTGGTGGACGCCTGCGCCAAAGCGGGACTCAAATCGCTCAAGAGATACGACTCCGGCGAGTGGTGCTCATTGATACTGGGGAAAACCTTTCTGTAGAAAGGTTTTTAGCTGGCCCAAACTGACACAGGCGCTATTAAATATTAAGATGACAATAAAAATCCACAGTACTACATGTTGCTGTGTAAGACCCCTTTC
>DATEAM010000018.1:0-3976 GCA_035288385.1 Thermodesulfobacteriota bacterium | reverse complement strand
GGGACGGCCCCCACCTACATTGCGTTAAGCCTCGGAGGCGAACCCCTTTTCGTAAGCGCCGTGGGTCTCGCCGCCTTCCTCGGCCACCTCTTCCCCGTCTTCCTCTCCTTCAGGGGCGGCAAGGGCGTGGCCACCGCCTGCGGGGTGATGGCCGTCATATCCCCGCTCGCCGTAGTCTTAAGCGCAGTGGTATTCGCGGTAGTGGTAAAGATAAAGAGGTACGTCTCGCTGGGCTCCATGCTCTCGGCCGCCTCTTTGCCCGTCTTCCTCACCTTGCTTGCCCCGGCAAGGTACTACGTGTGGCTCGGGGTCATTATAGCTCTGTTCATAATAGTCAAGCACAGGGAGAACATAAAACGCCTCGCCGCCGGCGTGGAGAACAAGACCTGAGGGGGACTTTTTGAAAAAAGTCCCCCTCAGACTCCCCTCAAAAACTTTTAGCTATTTATCCCCTGGAGGGAGACCCCCTCTTGTTCGAACTTCATCTCCCGGGGGGTCTCCCTCCAGGGGATAGCAAAAAGTCTTTGGAAGGGGGGTTTGGGGGGGGACCTTTCTTCAGAAAGGTCCCCCCCCAAACTTGACCGCGAAAAGTTTTGCTGATAAAATTTAATATCCCGTTAAGCTTTCCCCTGGAAAAAGGAGGTCCGAATGAAGTGCGTCATCATGGCAGGCGGTTTCGGCACGAGGCTTCGTCCGCTGACGAACAACCTGCCCAAACCCATGGTCCCCATGGCCAACAGGCCGATCATAGACCATATCGTCGAGCTCCTGAGGAAACACTCCATAACGGACTTGACGGCGCTCCTCTACTTCCAGCCCGAGATAATCGCCGACCACCTCGGCGACGGCTCGGCCTTCGGCGTGAAGATCGACTATATAACGCCCACCGTCGACCTGGGCACCGCCGGGAGCGTTGCCGGGGCCATGAGGAAGCAGCCCGGCACCCACACGACCCTTGTCATAAGCGGCGACGTCCTGACCGACATAGACCTTAAAAAGGCCGTTGAGTTCCACAGGAAGCAAAAATCCGTGGCCACGATAGTCCTCACAAGGGTGGAGAACCCGCTGCCCTTCGGCATCGTCATAACCGACAAGAAGGGAAGGATAACGAGGTTCCTCGAAAAACCCGGCTGGGGAGAGGTCTTCAGCGACACCATAAACACGGGGATCTACATACTCGAAAAGGACATCCTCGAGTTCATACCCGAGAACACGGAGTTCGATTTCAGCAAGGAGCTCTTCCCTCGCCTCCTGGAGAGGAAGAAACCCATTTACGGCTACATAGCCGAGGGGTACTGGAAGGACGTGGGGAGCCTCGAGGAGTACAGGCAGGCGAACATGGACATACTCCTCGGCGAGGTGAGCGTGAAGATGCCGGGTGAGGAGATCGGGAACAAGGGCGTGTGGGTCTCCGAGGGCTCTCGCATAGACTACACCTCGAAGCTCGAGGGCCCCAATATCATAGGGGCGAACTGCAAGATAGACGCCGACACGAGGATAGTAAACTCGGTCATAGGCTCAAACGTCGCCGTCGAGGAGGGCGCCGTCATAATAGACTCGGTCATCTGGGACAACGTCAAGGTATCGAGGGGTGCTTTCATGCAGGAGAACGTAATCGCGGGAGATACCGAGATAGCCGAGGCGGCGCACCTCTCCGAGGGCGTGATAGTGAGCGACCACTGCCGCATAGGCAGAAGGAGCACGGTAAAGGCGAACGTAAAGGTCTGGCCCCACAAGACCGTGGATGACGACGCCATCCTCGCCTCGAGCCTCATATGGGGGCAGAAGTGGAGCAAGAGCATCTTTTCCACTTACGGGGTCACGGGGCTCGCCAACATAGAGCTCAGCCCGGAGTTCGCCGCGAAGCTCGGGGCGGCCTTCGGCGCCTCTCTCAAAAAGGGTGTCGCCGTCTCCACGAGCCGGGACGCCCACAAGACCTCGCGCATGATAAACAGGGCCGTCATGACGGGCATACTCTCCACGGGAGTGAACGTCCACGACTACGGCGTAACGCCCATGCCCGTGGTAAGGTTCCTCGCCCGGGGCGGCAACGAGGTGGGGGGCATACACACCAGGAGGTCCCCCTTCGACCCGATGCTCCTCGACCTGAAGTTCTTCGACAACACGGGGATGGACCTCCACCCGGGCTACGAGAAGACCATCGAAAAGCTCTTCTTCAGGGAGGACTTCAGGAGGGCGTCCCTCGATGAGACGGGCGAGATGGTCTTCCCCATACACGGCTTCGAATACTACCAGAACGGGTTCATGTCGGCCATAGACGCCGACACGGTGAGGAGGGCAGGGTTCAAGATCGTCCTCGACTATTCCTACGGGAGCTCGGCGCGCATATTCCCGGCCATACTTGGCCATCTGAACTGCGAGGTAATCGCCCTGAACGCCAACCTCGACGCCTCCAGGACCACGCGGACGGAAGAGGAGTTCACGAAGGCCCTCGGTCAGCTCTCCACCATAGTCAGGTCCCTCGATGCGGACGCGGGGTTTCTCCTCGACGCCGGAGGCGAAAAGGTCTTTCTCGTCGACGACACGGGCGAGGTGATGGAGGGGGACACGGCTCTGAATATCATAACGCTCCTCACCCTGAAGAGCAGTAAGGAAGCCGGACTCAAGGGGGCCATAGCCGTCCCGGTAACGTCACCGAGGGCCATAGACAGCATGGCGAAGACCTACGGCTTTGACGTGAGGAAGTGCAAGACGACCCCGAGGGGGCTTATGGAGGCCGCCGGCGAGGATGGCATGGTATTCGTGGGAGAGCCCAACGGGGGTTTCATATTCCCCCAGTTCCAGCCGAACTTCGACGGCATGTACGCCATAGCGAAGATACTCGAGATGCTCGCCACCGAAGGAGCGCGTCTCCACAGGCTCATAAGGGAGGTCCCTCCGAGCATAGTCATAAAGGAGAAGGTCCCCTGTTCCTTCGAGAGCAAAGGCGCCGTCATGAGGCGCCTGGCCGAGGATTCGGCGGGAAAGGACACGGTCCTTCTCGACGGCGTAAGGATAAACTTCAAGGAGGAGTGGGTGGCGGCGTACCCGAGCCAGGACCAGCCGTATTTTCACATAGTCGCCGAGGCCTCCACGGAACGCGGCGCCAGGGAGCTCATCAACAAGTACTCCGGCAAGATCAAGAAATGGCAGAAACAGACCTGACGTCCGGGCCCTTCCTGATAATAACGAGAAACCTCTGATGAACGAGAACCTTATAACCATTGTGGTGGGCCCCCTCGAGGTCAACTCCTATATACTCTGGGACCCGGAGACAAAAGAGGCCTTTGTAATCGACCCCGGCGGGGACGCAGACGTGATTGAAAGGGAGATAAGAGCGAGGGGGCTCAAAGTAAAATACATCGTAAACACCCACGGACACTTCGACCATGTGGGCGCCGACGCAGAGGTGAAAGAAGCGCTCGGAGGCACCCTGGCCATACACGCCAAAGACGCTGCCCTTCTCGCCGAGGCCCCGGAGCACGCGAAGCTCTTCGGGATAAGGACGTCGGTTCAACCCGGGCCCGATATGCTCCTCGAAGACGGCTCCACACTCTCTGTAGGCTCGGTTACCCTCGAGGTGCTGCACACGCCCGGCCATACCGAGGGCGGGGTCTGCCTCTATCATAAAAAGGGGGGCATGCTCTTTACGGGAGACACGCTCTTCGCCGGGTCCATAGGCAGGACCGACCTGAAGGGGGGCTCTCTCGATGCCCTCCTGGATTCCATAAGGAAAAAGATCATCCCCCTGGGCGACTCGGTCAGGGTCCTCCCGGGACACGGCCCGGAGACCACCATAGGTGAAGAGAAGGAGACGAACCCCTTTGTGGCGGACTTTGGGGGGACCTTTCTGTAGAAAGGTCCCCCCAAACCCCCTCCAAAGACTTATGGCTATCGCATGGAGGGAGACCCCGTGAAAGAATTTTTCTTCCGAGGGGTCTCCCTCCATGGGATAAATAGCTAAAAGTTTTTGAGG
>DATEAM010000017.1:0-9376 GCA_035288385.1 Thermodesulfobacteriota bacterium | reverse complement strand
GGGGGGGGGGGGCAGTACAGGATATTAAGAGGGTTTGGAAGGAAGCGGCCCGGGGACTTGATGCCGGGCCCGGTGCGTGGTTTGTTCATGGGAGAGGATCGCACCCGGCGTCAGACGGCCTCTTTCGGGAGTGTGGCCCGGTAGTTGGCCTTCGTGTTCTGCTCCTCTATTCCGGCGAAGATGCACTTGGTGGGGCACCTCTTCGTGGACTCCTCCGTCTGGGGGGCGAGCTCGTAGTTCACGGTGGCGAGGTTATCCTTCAGGGCTATGCCTCCCTCTACACTACAGTCCTTCACGCACAGCCCGCAGGCTATGCAGGCCACGGAGCAGACCTTCCTGGCCTTCGGGCCCCTCTCCTTGTTCCTGCAGTAGACGAAGAGTTTGTGGTCCTCGGGATGCATCTCTATTATGTCCCTCGGGCAGGCCCTCGCGCAGGCCCCGCAGCCCACGCACTTGTCGTAGAACACCACGGGCAGCCCGTTTGGGCTCATGGTCATGGCGTCGAAGTCGCAGGCGTCAACGCACTCGCCGTAGCCGAGGCAGCCGTAGGTGCAAGCCTTGTCCGCCCCCGTAAGATCCGCGGCCGTACAGGTCATCTCTCCCCTGTACTCGGCGTTCCTTCCGGCCTCGGCCTCCCCTCCCCTGCACAGCACCACGGCCAAGAGCCTCTTGTGGTCGCCCACCTCGACCCCGAGTAGGCCGGCGAGCCCGGCCGATGTATCATGGCCCCCTGCCACACAGCCCGTAGGAGGGGCCTCGCCCTTAAGGAGCGCCTCGGCGAAAAGCCTGCACCCCGCGTACCCGCATCCTCCGCAATTGGTGCCCGGGAGCATCTCCACGAGCCTCTCCACCCTCGGGTCCTCCTCCACCTTGAACCTTTTGTCGGCGAAGGCGAGGAAGGCGGCAAGGACACCTCCTACGCCGCCCATGCTTACAACGGATATCAAGACTATTTCACCCATCGGTCCCATATTTTTATATTTTATAATTTTCTGCGTTATAAAACAACCTGCTTTTTATCCGCTCATAAGCCCCGCAAAACCCATGAAGGCGAGGGCCATCATCCCGGCGATGATTAGGGTTATGGACGTTCCCCGGAAGTGCCTGGGCACGTCGGCGAACTCGAGCTCCTCCCTTATCCCGGACATCATGAGCATGGCGATGGTGAAACCTACCCCGGTCGCGAAGCCGAAGATTATGCTCTGAAGATAGTTGTAGTCGCGAAGGACCATGAACAGGGCAAGACCCAGGACGGCGCAGTTCGTGGTGATAAGGGGCAGATATATCCCGAGGGCCCTGTACAGGGCCGGGCTCGACTTCCTTATGTACATCTCCACGAACTGCACAAGGGCCGCTATCGTTATGATGAAGGCGACGTATTCCAGGAAAGGCACGTTGAACCTGACGAGCACATAGGTGTATATGGGCCATGTGACGGCGGCCGTAAGGGTCATGACGAAGGTGGTGGCAAGCCCCATGTTCAGGGCGTTCTCTGTCTTGTTCGACACGCCGAGAAAGGGGCAGATGCCGAGGAAATAGGTGAGGACAAAGTTGTTTATAAGGGACGCGGAGATGAATATCATTATAAGCTTCATGGCGGAGGCGCTCCTACGTGCCGGATCTTCTGTGGGTTATGTAATTTACGAGGGCGACGAGACCCCCGAATACCATAAAGGCCCCTGCGGGGAGTATCATCACTATCCAGGGCTCGAACCAGCCCCCCAGAATTTTCACCTTAAGGATGCTCCCGAAACCGAGGAGCTCCCTTATAAGGCCCATGGTAAAGAGGCTCATGGTGAAGCCTATCCCCATCCCAAGGGCGTCCATGATCGAAGGCACGACGGGGTTTCTCTGGGCAAAGGCCTCTGCCCTGCCGAGGATTATGCAGTTGACTATTATAAGGGGCACGTACGGGCCGAGGGCCTTTGATATGGGCGGAAACTCTGCCGCCAGGAACAGGTCGGTAACGGTGACAAGGAGCGCGATTATGACGACATAGACCCCTATCCTCACCTGAGAGGTCACATACTTTCTTATGGCCGAGATGATGATGTTCGCGCTCAGGAGGACAAAAAGGGTCGCAAGGCCCATCGAAACCCCGTTTATCACGGAGTTTGTAACGGCAAGGGCGGGGCATGTGCCGAGGACGAGCCTGAAAGGGGGGATGTCCTGCCAGAGACCTTTTTTAAACTCATGGAATAACGATGTGTTGTTTTCAGCCATCCTTACCTGTCCCCCCCGGTTTCATGGGGTGAAGCCTCGGGGGCCGCCGCTTCGGCAGGGATGGTGGAAATCTCTCCCTGAGGGAACGCGGCCAAAACCTTTTCCACCGCCTTGTTGATATTCGTCACCACGGCCTTGGAGGAGATCGTCGCCCCTGTTATGGCCTGGATCTGGTTGGGCTTCTCCGGCTTCCTGTACTTTATGTACTCCAGCCTCGGCCTTACCTCAACGCCCTTGAACTGCTCCTTGAACTCCGTCTCCCTGATCCTGTCTCCGAGCCCGGGGGTCTCAAGCTGGTCCAGTATCTCGACACCTTTAAGACTCTGGTATTCGAGGTCGAGTCCCACCATGACGCCGACGTTTCCCTGAAAGCCGCCGCCGTCCGCCTTGAAGGCGACCCCGACGGGCTTTTTATCCTCATCGAGCCCCAGATAGACGACGATATTTTCGCCGGCCAATCCCTTTTCGGCCTTCCTGTAATCCTTTGCCTCGGGGAGCACCTTGAATATGGACTCTTTCAGCTCCTTTTCCCTGTTCGCCTGTATAAGAGGGTCTGCCAGATGGAATACCCACGCAAGGACGGCCCCTGAAAAAGCCCCCACGATGATGAGGTTCAAAAACATTTTTGTTACGTTATTCAAGCTCCCGAAATCTCCCTGATCCTGAAAAACTCATGGGGGGGATTTACAACCCCTCTCCGAAAATTTTCGGCCTCGTGTGCCTGTTTATAAGAGGCACGAAGGCGTTCATGAAGAGTACCGAATACATTACCCCCTCGGGCAATCCGCCGAAAAGCCTTATTACCACCGCCATCACTCCTCCTCCGACGGCGAAGATCCACTGCCCCAATGGCGTTACCGGGGAGGTGACCATGTCCGTCACCATGAACCACGCCCCGAGCATAGCGCCCCCGGCCATTACGTGGAATAGCGGGCTTGCGTAAGTACCGGGGTCATAGAGCCAGAATATGCCGGAGAAAAAGACCATCGAGCCCAGGTACCCGAGGGGGAGCTTCCAGTTGATATAACCCTTGTACCTGAGATAAAGCCCCCCTATGACTATGGCTATGACAGAGGTCTCGCCCATGGAGCCTGCCACGTTGCCCACGAAGAGGTCCATCAAAGGCACCATCTCGCCCTCGAATTTAAGGAGCGCCAGCGGTGTGGCGGCGGATACCGCGTCCACGGCCCTCTCAACCGTCCTCGGCTCGACCCACGTGGTGATGAGCACCGGGTATGCGGCCTGAAGGAACGCCCTCCCGAGCAGGGCCGGGTTAAAGATGTTGTAGCCAAGGCCCCCGAAGAGCTGCTTTCCCACGACGATTGCGAAGAGGGAACCGAGGACCGCGCCGAATATCGGGAAACCGGGAGGGAGCGTAAGGGCAAGGAGGATCCCCGTTATTATGGCGCTCCCGTCGTAGACCGTTATCGGCTTTTTCCGTGTCTTCTGAACCCAGTACTCGCCCACAATACACGTCGCCACGCACACGAGCACGAGCAGAAGCGCCCGGAGACCGAAGAAATAAACGCTGAACCCGACGGCGGGCAACAGGGCCATCACCACGTTGTGCATTATCTTCGGGATGCTCTCGTCGGAGAGAAAATGCGGCGAGGAGGATACGATAAGCTTCTCGTTCCCCGGTTGAGGAGGCTTCGCCGCCGGCCCCGGCGTCGGCTTTTCAGGCGTATTTTCCTGCATGACCTCTTTCGAAAACAGGTTTTTGGGGGAAGACCTTTCTGTAGAAAGGTCTTCCCCCAAACCCCCTTTCCAAAGACTTATGGCTGCCATGGAGAGCCCCCCAAAAAACGGGGGGCTCTCCATGGCAATAGCTAAAAGTTTTCGAAGAGAGTTTGAGGGAAACTTTTTACAAAAAGTTTCCCTCAAAGCCTTTTTCCGCAGAGCGCTAAGCGCTCTCGGCTTTGGATTCCTGCCGCACCCTGAGTTTCGCCACCCTTATCCACTGGAGGAGCGGTCTTTTCGAGGGGCATATATAGGAGCAGCAGCCGCACTCTATGCAGCTAAGCCCCCCCCAGGCCTTGAACTCGGGGATGCGGGTGAAGTTCCCGTAGTCGCCGAGCCTGTAGGGCATGAGGCCCATGGGGCAGACCTCCACGCAGGCCGCGCACCTTATGCAGGCCTCGTACCTCATGGGTTTTATCTCTCTGGCGGCTAATACCGTTATGCCCGAGGTGCCCTTGACCACGGGCACGTCCAGAGAGGTCTGTGCTATGCCCATCATGGGTCCCCCGTTCAGGACCTCGAGCTCTCCGGCGTCTTTTTTAAGCCCCCCGCACCAGGAGAGTATCTCCTCGAAGGTCGTGCCTATGCGCACCCTTAAGTTCTTGGGCTCGACGACCCCGTTGCCGCTCACCGTCACGACCCTCTCTATAAGCGGTTTCCTGTAGTTCAGGGCCTCGTATACGGCAACGGCCGTGCCCACGTTGTTTACCACACAGCCCACGTCAAAGGGGAGTTTTCCCGGGGGGACCTTCCTTCCGAGGGCCGCCTTTATGAGCATCTTCTCGGCGCCCTGGGGGTATTTCGTCTCGAGCACCATCACAGCTATATTGGCCGCGCCCCTTATCGCCCCTTGAAGGGTGGCTATGACGTCGGTCTTGTTCTCCTCTATGCCGATATAACCCCTCTTGGCGCCGGTGGCCTTCATGAGGGCCCTGAGGCCCCAGACGACCTTGTCGGCCTCCTCGAGCATTATCCTGTGGTCGGCGGTGAGGTAGGGCTCGCACTCGCAGCCGTTCAATATGACGGTGTCTATCGACTTCCCCTTGGGGGCGGCAAGCTTTACGGACGTCGGAAAGGCCGCCCCGCCCATGCCCACTATCCCCGCCTCCCGCACCCTCGTGCGTATCTCCTCGGGGGTAAGGCTTTCTATGTCCACGCCGCCTTCCACGGGACCCCATTCCTTTCTGGCGCCGTCGCCCTCTATGACCATGGCCGGGACACGGAGGCCCGCCGGGTGCCTCCAGTAGTCGACCTCCTTGACCTTGCCGCTTATCGAGGCGTGCACGGGAGCGGAGATGAAGGCCTTTACGTCGCCTATCTTCTGGCCCTCCTCCACGGCATCGCCCTTCTTGACGAGCGCCTCGCAGGGAGCCCCGAGGTGCTGCTGGAGGAGCATTATCACCCTCTTCGGGAGCTCTGCAGGCTCCACCTTCTTCGAGGAGGTGAGCTCCTTGTGGTATTCCGGGTGTATGCCCTTGTCGAATGTCTTAAGCTTCATGTCAGGACTTCTTTTTGTTAAGGACTGTCTTCAAGAGGAAAATCCCAATGTTGATAACTTTCTGGAGCTCTTTTATCAAGCCTTTTTTAACTCGCGCCATATTCCAGACAATAAAAAACCGTCACGACAAATCAAGGGCCCTCGAACTCAGGTCCGCTAAGATTCGCCCAGACGGTCGGCTATTGAGTGGTCATATGGTCTCCGGCTCCCCGGTGGTTGTCCACCTTGCTCCCGTCAGTCACCGAAGATTCTTATAATATACGCCTTATAATTACATATTAGTTTTAAACGTGCCGTGTTGTCAAGGGCTTTGTGCGGGGGGTCTTTCAAGCGCGTAATTTTACCCGCTCGGGCCGTTTGACAGGTGGCAAAAGAGTGCTAAACTCATAATTAATCCAGAAAAAATGTCATGAAAAGAGGTGATGGAAATGAAGGTCTATAGAACTTTCGTCTTAATGGCGTGCATCGGCCTCTTCACTGTTTTCGGCGGGTATCTGACGGGGGGATACGATGTGGCCGCCGCGGAGGCCGTCCAGGCAGATGGAGCGGTGGCTATAAGCTCGCCCGAGGACGGCGCCGTCGTGGGGGAGACCGTTGAGGTAGCCTTCGAGATAGTGGACAAGGGCAGTCGGGGAGACCATGTGCATCTCTTCCTCGACGGAAAGCTCCTCGACCCTGTCTACACCAAGACCTACACCGTCAAAGGGCTCTCAAAGGGCGAGCACACCATAGAGGTTAAACTCGTCACCAAGAACCACGTGTTGCTCGGCCCCTCTGCGAGCGCAAAGGTCACCGTCAAGTGAGGGCGTCATTTCCGATGGTCGCACATGGACTTTAACACCGTACTCTCCATAAACCAGACCGTCCACAACCTCGGGGCCGTCCTTTTCGGGGCCGGCCCCTTCTACCTCCTCCTTTTCATACTGAAGAGAAGGAGGGCGACGGTGGACATCACGGCGCCCCTCGACGATCAGGTCGAGGCCGTCTTTTCAACGGCCGTAACACTCTGGATGGCCGCCATAGCCGTCCAGGCCATCTCGGGCGCGTCCTTCGGCCTCATAAGCCTCATCTACGAGGGGGCGCTGCCCCAGATAGCGCCCGTGGCCAGGGCGGCCCTCGCCGTAAAGATACTCGGCGCCTTGGCGGCCTTTGCGATCTCCTTTTATATGCGCGCAAGGATTGTTCCCGGACTCAAAAGACTCTCTTCAGGCGAGGGCCCCGGCAAGGCCGGGGCCGACGAGGCCCTCAGGCTCCGGAGGTCAAGGGAGACGCTTCTGTGGATTTTGTTCTTTCTCGCGGTTGTAATCCTTACGGGAGCGGCCTTCCTGAGGTGGAACATTTAGGGTGTTTTCCGCCCGTCGCGGCGCCTCAGGGTATTTTCTCATGAAACTTTAATGCTCGCCTTGATAACATACCTGAAACCCCCTGCCCTCTCCCAATCTGCATGTAAAAAATAACGCAAGAACCCTGCCCGCAATACCGCGTCCATGACGGAAAGATAAACAACAGAGGTGTTATTAATGAAAAAGACTCTTGCCCTTTGCCTTTGCGCCTTCATGCTCGTCCTCGGGGCCTTCGCGGCCACGGTGGCGCTGGCCGGGGCCTTCCGCGACGACTTCATGGAGAGCTACAGGGCGCACAACTTCATGAAGCTCGAGTACCTCGTAAAGAACAACAGGTCCGTAATACCCGGCGAGGTAAGGGCCCTTACCGGGGAGGCCATGGCCGAAGGCAAGAGCTTCGAGGAGAGGATGGACATCCTCGACATAGCGAGCGCCATGGCGTCAATGTACGCGCACTGGCACGGCGACCCGGGACCCCTCAAAGCCGTAGAGGCCCTTCAGAAGGAGGAGCTCGGGAAAGAGTCCGAGAGGCTCGCCGAGATCGAGAAGTGGAAGGGGTACGAAAAATACCCGGGCAACATCCTCATGAGGACGAAGGAGGCGGAATACTCCAAAGAGGGTCTCTCCCAGGTGGTCTTCCCCCACTGGTCTCACCGCCTCTACTACGACTGCAAGGCCTGCCACAACTCCATATTCAAGATGAGACGCGGCGAGGCCGAGATTACACGGGCCGCCATGGCCGAGGGCAGGTTCTGCATGGTCTGCCATGACGGGAAGACGGCCTTCGCCGCCAAGGACAACTGCAACAGGTGCCACCTTGTGGGCACCGAGCACGAGGAGGGCGTACTCGACTCGAAGAAGGCCGACCTCGGGGCCATAAAAAAGACGGCCGCGCGCACGGGCTCCACCTTCGAACCGGAAAAACTCGAAGGCTCGACACTGCCCCACGACAAGTTCGGCTTCATAGACTGGGTGGAGCTAAGAAAAACCGGGGCCTATCGCCCCGTCTCAACTCTCGACAGGGAGACCGACGAAGGCAAGAGGGAGAACTCCATACTCTTCGAAACGAAGATAGCCGGCATAAATGGCGTACCCTTCAGCCACTCGCTCCACTCCCAACAGATAAACTGCTCGTCGTGCCACCCCGAACCCCTCAAGGACGAACTCGGGGCCAACAAAATCACCATGCGCGAAATGGCCGAAGGAACCCAATGCGGATTCTGCCACGGAAAAGCATCCTTCAAACTCGCCGACTGCAACCGCTGCCACTCAAGACCCGCCGAAGAACCCAAAGATGGATTGCTGACCAGACCATGAAAGACCCTGGGGGGGACCTTTCTGAAGAAAGGTCCCCCCCAGACCCCCCTCCAAAGACTTATGGCTATTATCCCGGGGAGGGGGACCCCCCTCTTGTGCAAATTTCATCTCCGGGGGGGTCCCCCTCCCCGGGATAGCTAAAAGTTTTTGAAGGGAGTTTGAGGGAAACTTTTTTCAAAAAGTTTCCCTCAAGGTTTTTCTTGTCCGGTCAGAATTCCTTCTTCAGGTCTTCGGGGCGTTTCCAGCGGAAGGGGAGGTCTATTATGGTCCCGGGCGTCTTTATTTCCTCGAAGGCGCGGAAGGTATTTTTTAGCACTATTCTCTGCTGTTCGGTTTTGCCCGGTTCTCCGAGGGGGTGGCCCATGGGCCATTTGAGGAAGACGGCCCTCGCCGCCTTTGTCTCCTCGGTGAACTTCCTCACTATGGAGATGCTTATGGTGGGTATACCCCTCTTTTCTATCTCCCTCTGTATCAGTCCCACGGACCGGTTGCAAAGGCCTCACCCGGGGGTGAGTATCACCACGTCCACGCCCTGGTCCTTGAGTTTCGCGGCCACCTCGGGCGCGGTTTTTTCGATAAGGGTCTTTATGTGGGGGCCGTCTATGTGTCCCATGAAGCCGTAGTTTTTTGGAGCGAGCCCTCCTATGAGGCCCTCTGCCACGAACTCCTCGAGGCGGTCTATGGGATAGACGATGTTTAAGTCGGCGTCGGCGTCCTTGTGGTCGTAGTAGTCGTGGGTTATGGTGTAGTCTTCGCGGGGGGTATCCGAGGGGAGCTCCCTGTAGGAGGGGTCGCCGTCGGGGTCCTGCATGTCGAAGGGTTTCTGGCCCTTAAGGTGCACCCCTGCCGTTGTGACAATAGCTACGGTGGACTCATGGAGTTTTCCGGTAAAATCAGTCCATGGGGTCCCCTCTATCTCGAGGGGAACGGCCTTTTCGGCGTACTTCTCGAGCTTGAATATTCCGGGAAACCTCGTAAAGAGCTTGGGGAGCACGCGGTTCTTGAGTCGTCCCATTTTTGTGTCCTCCATGTCAATTATTAGCACAAAGACACAAAAGGGTCAAAGGGCTTGGTGGAAAAACTTTCTGAAGAAAGGTTTTCCCCCAAACCCCCTTTCCAAAGACTTATGGCTATTATTCCTGGGAGGGGGACCCCCCGGAGATGAAATTTGCACAAGAGGGGGGTCCCCCTCCCAGGGATAGCTAAAAGTTTTTGAAGGGAGTTTGAGGGAAACTTTTTTCAAAAAGTTTCCCTC
>DATEAM010000016.1:0-2796 GCA_035288385.1 Thermodesulfobacteriota bacterium | reverse complement strand
CCTGGGAGGGGGACCCCCCGGAGATGAAATTTGCACAAGAGGGGGGTCCCCCTCCCAGGGATAGCTAAAAGTTTTTGAAGGGAGTTTGAGGGAAACTTTTTTCAAAAAGTTTCCCTCAAAAAGCAAAAAAAGCCTTTTGATTTCGAGATATTTATGTTAGTGTGGGGTTGCTTGACGCTCATGCTCCTCCAGCGCTCTTATGGACGAACTCAGGATCGACAGTCACAAGCTCATCTACCATGTCAGGCGCGTAACGGACTGGCTTGACGGACGAGACATCTACCCCCTGTACCTGGAGGTCTCGCCTGCCGGTGCCTGCAACCACAGGTGCACTTACTGTGCGCTTGACTATATGGGGTACAGGCACCGCTTTCTCTCCACCCCGGTCCTCAACGAGAGAATCTCCGAGATGGCCCGCCTCGGCGTCAGGAGCATCATGTTCGCCGGCGAGGGCGAGCCTTTCCTCCACAAAGACATCGCCTCTATCATAAACCACACCAAAAGCTCCGGCATAGACGTCGCGATAACGTCCAACGGCGTGCTCTTTAACGAAAAACTCATCGAATCCACCCTCCCCTCCATCACATGGATAAAGATAAGCATAAACGCGGCCACGAAGGAGACCTACGCCAGGCTCCACAGGACGGGCGAAGAGGATTTTGGGAGGGTGATCAGGAACATCTCCAGGGCCGTGGAGTTACGCAACGCCTCGGGGCTTTCCGCCACCATCGGGATGCAGATAATCCTCCTGCCCGAAAACGTCGACGAGGTGGCCCCCCTCGCGAGGAAGGCCAGGGAGATAGGGGCCGACTACCTCGTGGTCAAGCCCTACTCGCAGCACTCAAGGAGCATTACCAGGAAGTACAAGGACTTCGGATACGAGGGGTATTACCGCTTGAAGGACGAGCTTGACGCCATATCCGGCGACAGGTTCAACGTGGTCTTCAGGATAAACACGATGAAGAAGCTCGAGCGCGCCGTAAGGGGCTACGAGAGGTGCATGGCGCTGCCCTTCTGGTCCTACATAGACTCCGAGGGCGGGGTCTGGGGGTGCAGCGCCTGGTTAGGCGACGAGAGGTTTTTATTCGGCAACATAAACTCCTCAAGCTTCGAGGAGGTCTGGGGCGGGGATAAGAGGAAAAGGGCCCTCGAGTTCGTCGAGCGCGGGCTCGACACATCGGAGTGCAGGAAGAACTGCCGTATGGACGAGGTGAACAGGTACCTCTGGGAGCTGAAAAACCCTCCCATGCACGTAAACTTCATTTAAGGGCCATGGACAAGAAGATACTATTCGAGGGCTGCGAGGAGATACCAGGGGACGTTCTCAAGGGGCTCTACTCCACTATGCTCAGGATAAGGCTCTTCGAGGAGCGGATAGTCGAGCTCTACCCCGAGCAGGAGATGAAGTGCCCGGTCCACCTGTGCATAGGCCAGGAGGCCGTGGCCGCGGGGGTATGCGCCAACCTCGAAAGAGAGGACTACGTCTTCTCCAACCACCGGGGGCACGGGCACTGTCTCGCCAAGGGCTCTGGTATGAAGCCACTCATGGCGGAGTTTTACGGCCGCGTCACTGGCTGTTCCCGGGGCAAAGGGGGCTCCATGCACCTCGTTGACGTTGAAAGGGGCATACTCGGCACTTCGGCCATCGTCGGCGGGGGGATACCCATGGGCGTGGGCGCCGCCCTCGCCTCGGTCCTGAAGGGAGACGGCCGCGTGACCGTCGTCTTTTTCGGAGACGGGGCCTATGACGAAGGGGCCTTTTTCGAGTCCTTCAACTTCGCCGCCCTGAAGAAACTACCCGTCGTATTCGTATGCGAGAACAACTTTTACGCGACCAACTCCCACCAGAGCGCGCGCCAGCCGGTGTGCGGGATATCGAGCTCTGCGGCAGCCTTCGGGGCCCCGGGCTCCTGCGTGGACGGAAACGACGTGGTCTCCGTATTCAAGGCCTCCAAGGAGGCCGTGGAAAGGGCGAGAAGAGGCAAGGGGCCATCGCTCATAGAGGCCCGGACATATCGCTGGAAGGGGCACGTAGGGCCGGAGGCGGACCATGAAAAGGGAGCGCGCACCGAGGAGGAGCTCCTTTACTGGATGGAGAGGTGCCCCGTTAAGAACTTCGAGGACCTCTTGAGGGAAAAGGGGGTCATCGCGGACAAGGACGTAGAGGATATTACAGGAGGGCTCGCCCGGGAGATAGACGAGGCCGTAAGGTTCGCGAGATCGAGCCCCTATCCCGAGAAGAATGAATTGTTCGAGCACCTTTACAGCTTTTGAGCCCTTGAGGTCTTGAGAGATGCCCTGGACAAAGGTTTACAGCAACAGAGAGGAGTTTGAAAAGACCCTCGCCGCGGACAAGGGCTTAAGGGGCCTCACCTACAGAGAGGCCCTGAATGAGGCCCTCTCCCAGGTTATGGAGGCGGACAGGTCGGTCTTTGTCATGGGCGAGGGCGTGGACGACGTTGGGGGGGTCTTCGGCACCACGAAGGGCCTTTGCGAGAGGTTCGGCCGAGGGCGCGTTATCGACACCCCTCTGGCCGAGAACGGCATAACGGGAGTGGCCGCCGGCGCCGCGCTTGCCGGGATGAGGCCCGTACTCGTACACATGAGGGTAGATTTCATCCCCCTATCCCTCGACCAGATAATAAACCACGCCGCCAAGTGGCACTACATGTTCGGAGGGGCGGTAAAGGTTCCGTTGACCATAAGGGCGATAATAGGAAGGGGCTGGGGCTCGGCGGCCCAGCACTCGCAGAGCCTCCAGGGCCTCCTCACCCACGTCCCGGGCCTCAAGGTAGT
>DATEAM010000015.1:0-11648 GCA_035288385.1 Thermodesulfobacteriota bacterium | reverse complement strand
AAGAAAGGTTTCCCCCCAGACCCCCTTTCCAAAGACTTTTTGCTATTTATCCTGAGGAGCGAGACCCCCCTCTTGCGCGAATTTCATCTCCCGGGGGGGTCTCGCTCCTCAGGATAGCCAAAAGTTTTTGAAAGGAGTTTGAGGAAAACTTTTTTCAAAAAGTTTCCCTCAAGAAAAAATGGGATTCAACTGCGGGATAATAGGGCTTCCCAACGTGGGCAAGTCCACCATATTCAACGCCATGACCTCGGCCGGCGCCGAGGCCTCCAACTACCCCTTTACCACGATAAACCCGAACGTGGGCATGGTGGTATTGAGGGACGAGCGCCTTGATAGGCTCGCCGAGCTCGCCAGGCCCGCCAAAATCACGCCCACGGCCGTGGAGTTCGTCGATATCGCGGGGCTCGTAAAGGGGGCGAGCAAGGGCGAGGGCCTCGGAAACCGCTTCCTCGGGCACATCCGCGGGGTCGACATGATAGCCCATGTGGTAAGGAGTTTCGAGGACCAGCAGGTCGCCCATGTCACCGGAAGGACGGACCCGGTCGGGGATATCGAGGTCGTAGAAACGGAGCTTATGCTTGCGGACCTCGAGACCGTTGAGCGGCGCCTTGAGAGGCTGGGTAAATTGGCCCGTACCGGAGAGAAGGAGGCGAAGGATATACTGCCGCTCTATGAAGAGCTTAAAAGGGCTCTTGAGCAGGGGCGTCCCGCAAGGGATGTTCTCACGGAAGAAACCGCTGGGGAGGTAAAGGACTTAAATCTCCTCTCGGCAAAACCCGTCATATATGTCGCAAACGTCGGAGAGGACGACTTAAGGGCAGAGAAAGGGGCCGCCTCATCCATAAGAGAGGCCGCCGGGAGAAACGGCGCGGGTTTTGTCGCCATATGCGGAAAGATAGAATCCGAGCTCGCCGAGCTTTCCGGGACCGAGAGGGCAGAGTTCCTCGAGGACCTCGGCCTTGAGGAGTCCGGCCTTGACAGGCTCGCACGAGAGGCGTACCGGCTCCTCGGGCTCATTACATTTTTTACCGTCGGGCCCAAGGAGCTCAAGGCATGGACGGTAAAGAGGGGCTCAAAAGCCCCTGAGGCCGCGGGGGTTATCCATTCGGATTTTCAGAGGGGCTTTATAAGGGCGGAGGTCATAAGTTACGAGGACTTCGTAGCCTTCGGCTCCGAGGCCGCATGCAGGCAGAGGGGTTCGCTCAGGGTAGAGGGAAAGGACTATGTCGTAAAGGACGGCGATATCATACTCTTCAGGTTCGCGGTCTGACCGCTCCTCAAACCTTCCGATTTACACCCCGCCATACCGGTCGGGGTCGTTCCCAAAAGTCCATATTTAGATATCCCGCCCTTTATTAACCTAACGGTTTAAACTATGGCAATAAATAATTTCATTAGCTGTCCAAAACTTAACCAAAGAAATATTATTGAAATAAAGCCTTGACAATTATATAAAGTTATAGTATACTATATATCACTTAAGCTTGACGGGTTCATAATAAGGTCCCCGGGGCGGAGGCAGCAACCCCCTGGAGCGACCGTTTTTTCATATTAAGGATTTTTTTAGTCAGAGCAGCTCCAACCGAGCAGTACTTTTCAGCAAACCCTTTCTCAGCAAAAACAGTAAAGCGTCTTGCCGCGCCGTGAAGTCGTTGACTAATAGATGCACGCATCTTGAACATTCGGCTCATTAGTAACGTCGTACGGAACCTGTTTTTCCGCTTTTTCAATTTACGGGTAAAATTGTCGAGGAAGACAAAGCTCGAACCGGATCTCTTTTATGGAGGGCTCAAGGACGAAGGTGTTGGACTGAGAAACCTTCTCTGGCCCCTCTCAGACCTTAGTCCGAGGGAGAGGTCCGTCTTTGTCGAGTACCATTACTGGAGCACCCATATGAAGACCATAGCGGAGAGTCACAGAATTTCACTCGGGAGGGCTTATGAAATACTCTACAGGGCCGAGGAAAAGGTCGCGTCTTACAGGGCACAGGAGGCGTAGGAGGAGACCGACTCCCCCGGCGGCAGCGCAACTCGCAGGGGGGGCAGGGGGGGCAGTGGAGGCAGTGAGGGCCGGGGAGGCCGGGGGGGTCGGTGGGGGCCGGGAGGACCAGGAGGTGAAGATCAGCTGGATCGAGTACAAGACATTGAGGCAGTACCAGTCAATGGGGGATATGCTCGACGAGTTCAGGATCTACGGGTTCAGCGCCGGGGTGGAGAACCTGATCGAGAGGAACTGGGTCTTTGATAACGAGAACGGACACAGGTGGCTTACGGTGGAGCCGGAAAAACACGAACCATGACCTGCTTGCTCTCCACCGGATATAAGCCGCGCCGACTTCCGGGCTGAGGAAAAAAATATTTGTAAGGCGATAAAAGCCGGGCCGAGTTGAATTCGGCCCGGCTTTTTTATGGGCGTAAAAAGGGGAGGGGTAGAATAAAATCGCCGTATTTCTACCGTAAAAACAAATGGTTGTGCTCCAGGGGGTAGAAAAAAAACACCATAGGGTGTGAATACAACCTGGAGGTGGCATCCATGAGATACGAATCTGATACTACCCGGTTTGGAGCTGAGAGGGAAGACTGGTTCAAGTTCCGTCACAGGACGAGGAACAACGTCCTGTTAAGGGAGCCCGAGAGGTGCTGGGAATGCGGCCACGTCTACATAAGCCTCTACCCCCTGAGGGCATGCGCCGACCACGACGGTCTGGAGGAGATATAGTTTGACACCGGCTGGCGAGCTCAACGGGCGTGTGCTTTCTAAAAAAGACTATACAGAAGGGTTTTGAGGTCCGAGCGTGGCGATCGACTGGGAAGGGGTTAAACGGGATTTTCTGGCCGGCGGAAAAACCTTCAGGGAGCTTTCGGACGAATACGGCTGTCATCCCGACACCATAAGAAAGAGGGCCAGGAGAGAGGGCTGGAGCAAGCCCGGCTCCGAAGACGGAAAGACCGGACAAGGTCCCGCAGGGTCAGGGAAAAAACGCGATGACATTACGGGCACCCACAGGCACCTGTGGAGGGGCGTAAAGAAAAGACTCCAGAGGGGCCTCAAGAGCAGGGACCTGAAACTCGGTCTCGAAGAACTGAAGGTGGCCAAGGTCGCCGGCGAGGTCCTTACACACGTTGTAAGGGGAGAGAGGGAGGTCTGGGGGCTCAATGATAACGACGGCGAGGGGGTGCCGGAGGAGATCGAGGAGATTGTCAAAGAGATGGCAGCCCTTACGGCCCCATCCGGAACAGACGAGACTCTGGAGTGAAAAGAAGCGCTTCAAGGTGGTGCCCGCGGGAAGAAGGAGCGGCAAAACGGAACTCGCCAAGAGAAGGCTCGTAATAGGGCTGCCGGCGGAAAAAGCGTGGAGTGATCCGAGGTACTTCGCCGCCGCGCCGACGAGGGACCAGGCAAAGAGGATATTCTGGAACGACATGAAGGCCATGGTGCCGGGGGGGTGGATAAAGAGGGTGTACGAAACTGACCTCTGCATAAGGACGAGATTTTCGAGCGAGCTCTGGGTCGTGGGGCTCGACAAGCCCCAGAGGATAGAGGGCGTGCCATGGGACGGCGGGGTGCTCGATGAGTACGGGAACATGAAGCCCGAGGCGTGGACGGAGAACATAAGACCCGCCCTCGCCGACAGGGAAGGCTGGTGCTGGTTCATCGGAGTGCCGGAGGGTTTTAACCACTTCAAGGAGATCGCTGATTACGCGAGGTCCGGCGCAGACGAGGATTGGGGGTTTTACTCCTGGCACTCCGCCGATATCCTGCCTTACGAGGAGATAGAGGCGGCAAAGAGGATCCTTGATGCGAGGACTTTTCGCCAGGAGTTTGAGGCGAGTTTCGAGGGCGCAACGGGCAGGGTCTATTACGCCTATGATTCCGCCAGACACGAGGACCCTGGCATAGAAGTGGACCCGGGGCTTCCAATAATCCTGTGCTGCGACTTCAACGTAAGCCCCTGCGTGTGGGTCCTCGCCCAGAGCGACGGCAAGAGGGTGAAGGTATTTGACGAGGTAGCCCTTAAGAACACCAACACCGTGGAGATGGGAAAGAAGTTCTTGATGCGCTACGGCAGCCATCCCTCGGGTGTTACCCTGTACGGTGATGCGGCTGGCTCGAATCGGAGCACGGCGGGCAAATCGGACTACGCGCTCCTTTCAGAGCTCGGGCTCGATAACCAGAGGGTGAGGAGGGCCAACCCTTCGGTCAAGGACAGGGTGAACGCCGTTAACTCCATGCTCGAGAACACGAGGCTCGAGTCGAGGCTGTCTCACCACCCGAGGTGCACCTTTCTAAAAAAGGACCTTGAGACGGTCGTGTGGAGGGAAAACGGCTTTGAGATAGACAAGTCGAACTACGAGAGGACTCACGCAACGGACGCCCTCGGCTACTTCATCGAATACGAGTTCCCCCTGAGGCTCAAAAGGTTCGACCCGGCAAAGAGGTTTTATAAATAAAGCGCGTCAATACCGAAGAGAGGCAAAAGTGATCAGAGAAGAGCTTGAAAAGACGCACCCCGACTACGACTCCTGGATAAGGGAGTGGAGGTTTTACATCCGCTCCTATCTCGGGGGAAAGATGTACAAGGAGGGCGATTATCTCCTCCAGCATCCCTTCGAGAGCTCGACGAATTACAGGAGAAGGAAAGAGACCTCCTACTACTACAACTACTGCGGGCCCATCGTCGACATCTTCGTCTCGCACCTCTTCAGAAAGACCGCCAGGAGCGACTACGGCTCGCTCGGCTCGGACGAGCTCTTCAAATCCTTTACCGGAAACGCCGACCTCGAGGGATCGAGCCTCGCCCAGTTCATGAGGGACTCGCAGAGGTTCGCCTCCATCTACGGGAGGGTCTCCATCATCGTGGACAGACCGGCGACGGCGGCCAGGACCAGGGCCGAGGCCATAGCGGCCGACATACGCCCCTATGTAACCCTCGTTACCCCCGAGAACCTCGTTGACTGGTCCTTTACGAGGCTGCCGTCTGGCAAATCGGTCCTGGAGAGCGTAAAGATAAAGGAGTCGAGAGGGACCTACCGCATCTGGACGCGTGAGGGCTGGGAGCTCTGGGAGGTGGAAAAGGAGGGAGGCGAGGTGAGGCTCCTCGGCGCCGCAGAGCACGACCTGGGCAGTGTACCGGTGGTAACCCTCTATAACAAGAGGTCCGGCATGCCGATGATAGGCACCTCGGACCTGCAGGACATAGCGGACATAAACAAGAACATATATTACCTCTGCAGCGACGCCAAGGAGATCATAGAGAACACCGCCTTCCCCATGCTCGCCGTACCATACGCGAAGGGCGGGGGCGACGAGGAGAAGGAGCTCGGCCCGAGGAACATCCTCCAGTTCGACCCATCCGAGGCCGATGCCCGTCCCTACTGGCTCGAGGCCCCGCACTCCTCCCTTACCGAGATACGCGAATGGGTGAAACAGGACATCAACGAGATACACAGGATAGCGAAGATGGGAGGGGTGAAGGCCACCGAGGACTTTTCCGCCGCAAGGTCCGGGGTCGCCCTCGAGCTCGAGTACCAGCAACTCTATGCCACCCTGAGCGAGAAGGCGGACAACATCGAGCAGGCGGAAAACCAGCTCCTCTCCCTCTGGGCCAGGTGGGAGGGCAAAGAGTTCGACGGCGTCATAGACTACCCCGACGATTTTTCCGTAAAGGACATGGAGAGGGACCTGGGGAGCGCCATAAAGGCACAGTCTGCAAGGGTGGACTCGCTCACCTTCAGGAGGGAGCTTCAGAAAAAGATCGCCGGGGCCGTGCTCCCCAAGGCCGACGAAAAGACGAGGGCCTTGATATTTAGCGAGATAGAGTCAGGCGTCGACGAAAAAGACGCCGCTGGAGGGAAAGATGTCTAACGATTACTTGAGGGCAAAGGCGGCCGAGACCGCGGCCCAGGTCTGCAGGAAATACGATATGGATTTTCCAACGGCCTTCAGGATAACGAGTCTTATCTGGGAAGAGGCGAGAAGCTCGATCCTCGAGGCGGCAGACGCACAGGAGTGGCAGAAACTGACACTCAGCGACAAGGCCCTTGTCTGTCAGGAGGTGGTTAAAAACCTTCTCGACAGGGAGAGACTCTCGGCGCTTCTGGCGGGTGAGAGAAAGGCCCTCGTCTGAGTCTTATACTATGCCGCCCGTACCACCCCGGACGGGAGGCCACAGGGTGCCGGCCGTGACTTAGGCCCGGCCGGCAGCCGTATACAACCCGGGGGAAAACAGAGGAGGTTCTTCATGCAGCAGGTTGACGAACTCAAAACGGTAGAGGGCGACGGCCAGATAAGCGGAGGCACAGCGGGTTCCTCGAAGGTATCCTTCAGCCAGGACCAGCAGTCCAGGGTGCAGGAGCTCATCGACGAGGCGTACAGGAAGGCCTATGCCAAGGCCCACAGGACCATAACGGCAACCGACGAGGTCGAAAATCTCAGGGCCGAGATAGATGGGCTCAAAGAGGAGAAGAAGAAGGCGGCCCTTTACAGGGCCATCTCCAGATACAACGTGGTGGACGCCGAAGAGGTGGCCAAGCTCATAGGCGAGACCGTGAGGATGGACGAGAGCGGAAACATGACCGTTGTGAACGGTGCGGGTTCGTCCGTAATCAACACTTCCGGTCATCCGATGGGTATGGACGAGCACCTCGCGCACTGGCTGAGCGAGAGGCCCCATCACCTGAGGTCTTCCGGGGCGTCGGGAGCGGGCTCACAGGGTGTCAGGTTCTCCGGCGACGGCTCGATGAGGCACAACCTCACCGACCCCTCGGTCTGGCATAGCATACCCAGGGAGGAACTCGACAGGCTCCTGAGGGAGGGCGTCAACGTCCACGGCTCGGCAGGACAGGTTTACAGGTTCAGGGACGTCAAGAACCCCTTCCTCGATGCGCGCAAAAGGAGGTTCCGCAAAGGGACCAAGACAAAGGTTAACGCACAGTAAAAAAGGAGATAAAAGGACATGGCAAACGAAGTAACCACGGCTGCCGGCTCGGCAGGAGAGCTTGTGGCCGCAGAGATAGTCTCAAGGCTCGTTATAGACGCGGCCTATGCCGAGGCGGTCATGCCGCCCCTTGTACGGGTCGCTGATATAAGCGCCGAGAGCACCCTCACCGTCGAGTTTCCCAGGTGGCCGCTCCTCGCGGCCTCCAATCTTACCGAGGCCACCGATATGAGCAACACGGCCGTCAACACCACCTCGACGAACATAACCGCCGACGAGGCGGGCATCATGATCACGGTGACCGACATGCTCCTTAACAGCTCGGTCCTCGGCGGGCTCGAGCCCTACGCCGCTGAACTCGGCAAGGCCCTTGCGAACAAGATCGATACCGACCTGCTCACGGCCGTATCGGACTTCACCAGTTCAGTGGGCACCTCGGGGGCGGATATAACGGAGACCAACTTCCTCGAGTCACTGTACACGCTCGAGAGCGGAAACGCCAAGGGCCCCTTTGTGTCCGTGCTCCACCCCATACAGATACACGACCTGAGGATTGCGCTCAAGGCGACGACCGGGTCGATCTGGGGAGGCCCTTCGGCGCCCGCAGAGGATATAGGGGCGATGGCGAGTCTCTACGGGGTGGACATCTTCCAGTCCACCAAATGCGCCTCCGTTAACACAAACGCCGATCGTCAGGGCGTGATGATGCCCATGGGCAACCAGTCCGGGCTCGCCTACGTGCTAAAGACCGGGGCCAAGACGGAGTTCCAGAGGGACGCCTCTCTGAGGGCTACCGAAATAGTGGTAACCGCAGTGTACGGACACGGATGCGTGAACGCGGACTCAGGCGGAGGAGTGAAGATAGTAACGGACCACGAGTAAGAGACCCTTACTCCAGTCAAGGGGGAGGTGGGAGGGGCCAAAAGCCCCGTCCCCCCCGCCTTTTCCAAAAGGAGCTCTATATGTCGGGAATAAAAGATTCGATATTTAAGAAGGGCTACTACCCACTGGCGGCGAATAATTACGGCGGCATATCCTGGCGCGGGGAAGAGCTCCATGGTTTCTGGATGTGGAACGGAAAATACAACGAATACGAAGGGGGCGTAAGGCACGTCCAGACGGTAAGGGTAAGGGAGATGAAGGAGGCCGCCCTGAGGTACTGGCGCGACGGCTGGGTCCCGTTGAAACCGGTCGACGAGGGTTTCTTAAGGAGGATGGAGGCGGCGCTGAGAGGCCACCGGGGCCTTAAGGGACAGGGTATAAGGTTCCCGGACACACCATTCCTGAAACTTACGGACCCGATACCGGAGGAGCACCTGAGCCCCGAGGCGAGGGAGTATCTCGGGTTACCCTGCTTCTCAGGGGATAAAAAAGGAAAACTCGTGCGCAGGGATAGGCTTTCTAAAAAGATAATAGAGGCTTACAGAAAGACGAAAGAGGCCGTCCATGGATAGAAGAAGATGGTTTTACAACGGCACATGCATGAGTGACGGCACACCCATAACGATAGCCGCCTGCGGGGAGGTTCAGGAAAAGGAGTTTATCGAGAGGGGCTTCAGGCCCGTTGAGACGGATAAAGAAAAGGGGCCGGACGGGGCGGGGAGAAAGAGAGCCGAGCGCACCATAGGCAAAGGCATGGCAAACACCGTCATAAACAAAAAGGCAAAAAAATGAGCGAAAGAAAGACCGTTGAGAAGGTCGTGGGCCGCATGTACAGACACCACCTCAAGGCGACGGGGAGACTGCCTGAGGCAAAGACGAAACGTGCGATGGAAGAGATGGTCAAGAAGGCGGCCGAGGTCGTCGAGAACAGGAAGAGAAGAAGATGAGTATTGGCATAAGAGGCGAGATCAAAGGCCCCGCGGCTCTCGGGTCATATATAAAACGAATAAAAAGAGACCTCGTAACCAGAGGACTCATAGAAGACCTCGCTATTGAGGCTAAAAAAAGAATTCTACAGAGGACCTCCGAGGGCAGGGACTTCAGGGGAATGAGCTTCAAGCCTTATTCACAGCGGTGGAGGAAAGAGCGTTCGGCACGGGGCAGGAAGACCTCGCGCGTGGACCTTGAGTTCGAGGGCAGGATGCTCGCAGCGTTGGAGACAAAAACAGACCAGGGGTCCGCCACCGCCAGGGTATATTTCTCGAATGACAGCGAGGCCGCCAAGGCCCGTTACCACTCGATAACCGGGGCGGGAAAGTCCGGGGCCAGGCGTGAGTTCTTCGCCCTGGGCGAAGTTGACAAAAGGGCCCTGGAGAAGATGGTGGAGGATCATATAAAAGGTGTCCTGGCTAAAAAATAAAAGAAAAAAACAAAACCAAGGAGGCATTAAATGGCACTAACACTCATGGATATAGGCGCGGACGAGATACTGAAGACCTACTTCAACAACGCCCGGCCCGCCGGAGGCAACAACCTCACCATCAAGCTCTTCACCAACAACGTAACCCCGGCGGATACGGACACGGCTGGTACTTACACCGAGGCGACTGGCGGGGGTTATGCCGCCAAGACCATCACGAACGGCTCCTGGACGGTTACGGTTGGCAATGACCCCAGCGACGCTGCCTACGCACAGCAGACCTGGACCTTCACGGGGGCGCTTACGACCAACCCCACCATCTACGGCTATTATGTGGTGGACGCGGACGGTACGCTCCTCTGGGCTGAGAAGCTCGCGGCCTCTTTCACTCCGGCGAACAACGGAGACGAGTTGAAGATTACCCCGAAGTTCCAGCTCTCCAAAGGCACGCCGAGCTAAAGGGTTCAATAAAACCGGGCGGGGATTTTCCCCGCCCACAGGTATAAATGGCCAACAATTTCAGTAAAGACATAAATTGTCGTGCCCTCTGGCGGTTTGAATCAGGGGCCTTAACCCTTGATTCGAGGCACGACAATACTCTTACAATAGTCGGTAGTGCAGGGATTACCGCCAAAACCACTGATTACAAGGAGGGAGCCGCTTGTGTAGACATCGAAGCTAATAATTCTGCTTACTTCTATATCAACGACGCCAACCTCGACCCGCAATTCCCCCTCAGAAGCACAGACACAAACAAGAAGATAAGCGTTGCCGGATGGTTCAAGCTGGAGAGTCTGCCGGCAAGCGATACTGGTAGAACCCTCTATTCCAAGTATGACGGAGCGGCAAACAAACGCTCTTTCATGTTCAATGCGTACAACGATGCCGGAAATACGAAACTTAGGCTGTATCTCGGCTATAACTCCGGCCTCTCCTATGAAACGTTAATCCATGGTTCAAATCTCTCCATAGCCACCTGGTATCATGTGACCGTCACGTATGACAATTCCGACAAGAGCTACGCCATACGGCTGAAGGACACCAATGGCAATACGATAGGTACGGACTTAACGGGGACAGCCACCCTCGACGCCAACAAGCTAAGTATAGTTGATGTTCCGTTTAGGATAGGTTCGTTTGCAAGTGCTTATACATGGGGCATGGATGGCCTTGAAGATGAACTTGTTATAACCAATGACATCCTTACTGCCACGGAAGCGACTCAGATTGCTCAGGGGACTTATGGCGAGGATACCGGAGAGGAGGATTTTACTACATACACCGAGGTAGACCCCAACTCGCACATAAGCAAGATAAGCGGCAGGACGACCTTTACCCTCATGCACAGGAATGAGGACGCCTATGTTTACAAAGACATGGGGGCAGCCCATTTCAGCGAGGACTTCACTCATGAATTCACTCTGCATTTAAGCTTCATAGAAGGCTCATCGTTGAATGTCGTATGGATGCTCTCCAATAACATTGACGATTATAAGGGCCATCAGGACAATAGCTATGATTTTCTTAATATCTCCACTCTTTATTATAGTGCTGGAGTATACCGTTTAAAACTTTCAGAAAGAGTAGGGGCTAATGAGTATACTAACAGTCCGGCTGTTTACTTAAACGAGGACACCACCTATTACATAAGGGTCGTAAGGGACGAGGCCGTAGGGACCTACGGAACCTTATACTTCTATATCTATTCTGATGCCGCGAGGACAAACCTCGTAAACTCCGGCTCCGTCACTCTTCATGCCTTGAGTGATTTCCGTTACATCTACGCTGTTAACTCCTACAACAGCGGCAACGCCACCTACGAGATAAGCGGCTATGTTGAGGATTCAGACTTCAATGAAACCACGTTACAATCCTATGAGTATGTTGCCGTGGGTGGGGCCGTAGCAGGAGGGGTGGGGCCGCACACAAGACGCAAAGTCGTAAGTGCCTTTGGTGGTGCTATCGTCGGTGGAACAGCAACCATCGTCCGGTCACAGAAGAGGCTCCGGCCCATTACCATAACAGGCTCCACGGCGGGGGTTCAGACCAACTACCCCCTCCCAATAACCGTCAACTATGACTCGGACATGAGGTCCGATTACGCAGACGTGCGGTTCCAGGACGGGAGCGGAAACCCCCTTGAGATGATTCCCATCAAGGCGGATGGGAGCAGCGCCACATGGGTTGTCATAGTCCCTTCCATTCCGGCGAACCCTTCCACGGTGGTCATATACTGCATCTACGGCCAGGACCTGACTGTGCCTCCCTCCATAGCCGTGAACTCGGCATATTGCGGAGACGATTTCAGGACGGCGAGGACCCCTCGGAAGGTAAACTCATCCCTCAAAGCCCCCGCTATCACGGACTACGGCTCCAACCTTATCATCGCTTCAGGCGAGGTAAGCAACA
>DATEAM010000014.1:0-14749 GCA_035288385.1 Thermodesulfobacteriota bacterium | reverse complement strand
TTCTTTTTTAGAGCCGCCCTCTGCACCACGCCGAACCTGTGCTGCTCGTCTACGACGGCGAGGCCGAGGGAGTTGAACTCAACGTCCTTCTGGATGAGGGCGTGGGTGCCTATTACCATGTCCACGGTCCCGTCCCTTATCCCCCTTAAGGCCTCTTCCCTCGTTTTTTTCGGCATCTTTCCCGTAAGGAGCACGGTCCTTATGCCCAGGGCCTCTGAGTAGGCGTGGGTCGTGAGGTAGTGCTGCTCGGCCAGGATTTCTGTGGGTGCCATGACGGCCGCCTGGAAGCCCGAGCCTATGGCCCAGAGGGAAGAGATGAGGCTCACCACCGTCTTTCCCGAGCCCACGTCCCCCTGGATGAGCCTGTTCATCGGGTGGGGAGAACCCATGTCCTTTCTTATCTCATCGAGGGTCCTCTCCTGCGCTCCCGTGAGCTTGAAGGGAAGTAGCGCCCTTAGCCCCCTTTCGAGCTCTTCTGGTCTCCCGTCCTTTGAGAAGAACCGTATACCCGCCTCTTTTTTTAGATTAGCCCTCTTCAGGGCGAGGCCGAGCTCGAGGAGAAACAACTCGTCGAAGGCGAGGCTTTTTTTCGATAGAGAGGCGGTGAAGGGCTCCCCATCCGCAGGGGCGTCTTCGGGAGGAATGTGGGCCTGCCTTATCGCCTCCGGGAGGTCGAGGAGGCCGTGGCCCGACCTCACGGAGGGGGGCGTGCCCGCGACGTTGCACCCGGCGTAGCCCTCTACCGCGTTCCTCACTATCTTCCTTATGGTCTTCTGGTGGAGGTTTTCGAGCTGGGAGTATATGGGTACTATACTTCCGAAGTGTATGGAGGCGGCCGCGCTATCGGAGTCGTCGGCGAGCTCGATATCCGGGTGGATCATCTCGAGCTGGTGAGCGAAGCTCGTGACGTTTCCGAAAATTATGAGCCTCTGGCCCGGCTTGTACCTCTTCATGTAGGAGGCCCTGAAGTTGAACCACTTGACCCTCAGGTGTCCGCTCCCGTCGGAGACGACCATCTCGTAGGTCTTCCTCCTTCCGTAGCGGGCCTCTCCGGCGACCATCACCTCGGCCGAGACGACCTCGTTGGCCCCGGGGGTCAGTTCCTTTATCTTCTTTATCCTCCTCCTGTCCTCGTACCTCAAGGGCAGGAAGTAGAGGAGGTCCTCAACGGTGGCGATGCCCTTCTTCTCGAGCCTCTCGGCAAGCCTCGGGCCCACCCCCTTTACGTGCTCCACGGGGGTCCTGAGCCTTTCAAGGTTATCTCTCGCCTCCCTGCCCCCCCTGCCCCCCCTTGCCCCCCTGCCCCCCCTGTCCCCACTTGCGCCCACGGTCAGGGGTTTTTCCTCGCCGCGGCAGGTCATGGAACCGACGAGCTCCATGGCCCTTGAGACCTTCTCTTTCTTCTCGGTGGCTCCGAGGGAGTCGAAGCCGGTAAAGAGGTCGATTAGCTCGCCGAACTTCTCGCCCATTTCCCCGGACGGGTTCCTGGAGATGGCCTCCAGGCACAGCCGGGCCACGAGCCCCTCAAGGCCCTTTACGGCCCCTATGCGGGAAAAGCCGTCCTTCGAGGCGAAGACGAGCGGTCTCGAGAGGGCGTCTATTATCTCGGAGATCTTTTTACCGGGGTCCTGCATCGGTTGCACCGGGTTTGAAATAATCCATCCCCCCCTACGGTCACATCTCCACCCGGGTAATGACCCCGTGGAGCTTGTTGGCAGGGAGCTTGTAGAACTGCATGAAGGTGGGCGTCACCTTTTTTATGAAGGAGAAGACCTTCCAGACCACGTTGTTCGTGGAGATCTCTTCGTGTCCGTAGAAAATAGCCTTTTCGTTGAGCCCGGCGGTCTTCAGAATCCCCTCCACGTCCGGGACCTCCATGTAGCCCACCCTTATCTCGAAGACCCTTAGCCCCGGGGCGAGGGGCTCCTTGAAGAAATAGTTTATGCCGTAGGGGTCCTCGAGCCTCACGACGGATACGATGACGTTGTCCTCGTAGATTATGGAGTTCTTGAACATGGTGTGTACTATGTACGGGGCGATCTCATTCTCGTCCTTCGCGAAGAAAAGCGCCGTGCCCGGGACCTTGGGGAGCGCCCTGTAGAGCTGGTTGTAGCTCAGAAGGAAGGTGTCGAGCTTAAGCGGCCTAAGCGCCCTGTATAGCTTCTTCTGGCCTTTCGTGTATATGAGTATCATGACCAATGGTATCATGGCGATGAGTATGGACCAGTAGCCGCCGTGGGGTATCTTGAAGGTGTTGGATGCGAAATAGGTCAGGTCCAGGAGCGTGATCGCCACGGACACCGACATCTTTATGAACTCGCGTCTCTTGTAGAATATCCAGGTCATAATGATCCCGGTAATGGACATGGAGCCGGTAACGGCGAGCCCGTAGGCCGCGGCGAGGTTGCTCGACTGCCTGAACTCGTGCATGATGATGAGGACGAATATGAGGAGGAACCAGTTGACAAAACCTATGTATATCTGGCCCCGTAGCTTGGGGGATGTGTATTCCACCTTGAGAAGCGGGAATATGTGCGTGGTTATCCCCTGGTAGACTACGGAGAAAAGGCCGCTTATCATGGCCTGAGAGGCTATTATCGTCGCGGCTATGCTCAAGAGGAGAAAGGGCACGTAGAGAACCTGGGCCTGGTGGAATATCATCTCGAAGAGCACGTTGGTAGCATCGGGGTGGGCTATGAGATAGGCGCCCTGTCCGAAGTAGTTGAGGACAAGGACGCAGAAGACGAAGTACCAGGCCTTTACTATGGGGATCCTCCCGAGGTGACCCATGTCCGCGTAAAGGGCCTCGCCGCCCGTGGCGCACAGTATCACCTCGGAGAGTATGAAGAACCCGGCGAATCCGTGGTCGTAGACGAACTTCAGTCCGTAGTAAGGGTTTACGGCTTTGATGACCTCCGGGACCTGGGCGATGGATACGATCCCCGAGAGGGCGAGCGCGGCGAACCATACGAGCATCATGGGGCCGAAGGCCCTTGCGACCCTTTCGGTGCCCTTTCTCTGCACGAGGAAAAGTACGATGGCTATCATGCTCGATATGAATATCAAACTCTCCTGGCTCGTGCCTTCGAACCCCGGGATGAGGAGAGAGCCCTCCACGGCGCTCAGTATGCTTATGGCCGGCGTGATGACGCCGTCGCCTATGAGGAGAGATACCCCGATGTATGTGAGAAGGGAGACGACGGCCACCTGTCGCCCGCCCTTGAGGTAGGGAAGGAGTATCTCCCGGAGGACTATCTCCCCGCCCTCGCCCCTCTTGGAGAGGCTCGTGGCGAGCCAGGCGTACTCCACGGTGACGAGGGTTATGAGGGTCCAGAATATAAGGGAGAGGACCCCTATGACGTTGCCCCGGGTAGGCGCGGCAAAGAGGAAGATTACGGTAAGGGTATATATGGGGCTCGTGCCGATGTCCCCGAATACCACGCCGAGGGATTTTATTATCTGTCTCATCGCTTGATAATGAAGGTCCGGGCCAAGGTGGAGCGAGAGCACACCCGGGGCACTGTCATTTAACGGGAACGGTCTTCGGTGCCGTGAGATTTTCCTTATGGTACTCCTGAAGGGTCTTGACTTCAAGCCCGCCCTTCAATACCGCCCTTATGCCGAGGCTCGCCGCCTTGGCCGCGGCCACGGTGGTGAAATAGGGGAGCCCGAAGTCCAGAGAGGTCCTCCTTATCGTATAGGACTCCCTCACGCTGCGGGCGCCGAAGCTGGTGTTTATCACCATGTCCACGCCCCGGCTCTTGATCCTGTCCACTATGTGGGGCCTGCCCTCGGTGACCTTTAAAACACCCTCGGCCCTTATCCCGTTGGAGTTCAGGAACTTCGCCGTCCCGGAGGTAGCTATTATCCTGAAACCGAGCTCGGTCAGGTCTTTGGCTATGGGGGCTATCCCCGGCTTGTCCTCGTCCCTTACGCTTATGAAGACCGTGCCCTCGAGGGCTATGTTGTTGCCAGCTGAGAGCTGGGCCTTGGCAAAGGCCACGCCGAAGTCGTACCCGATGCCCATGACCTCTCCCGTGGACTTCATCTCCGGGCCGAGGAGAGTGTCCACTCCGGGGAATTTTATGAAGGGGAAGACGGCCTCCTTTACGGACGTATACGCCGGTATGACCTCCTCGGTGAAGGCGAGGTCCTTAAGGGTCCTTCCAACCATGAGAGAGGTGGCGAGCTTGGCTAGCGGCCTGCCTATCGCCTTGCTCACGAAGGGGACCGTCCTCGAGGCCCTCGGGTTCACCTCTATGACGTAGACCGTATCCTCCTTCACGGCGTACTGGACGTTCATGAGGCCCACGACGTTGAGCTTCTTTGCCAGGAGCACCGTCTGCCTCCTTATCTCGTCTATGATATGGGCGTCGAGGGAATAGGGCGGAAGAGAGCAGGCCGAGTCGCCTGAGTGGACCCCCGCCTCCTCTATGTGCTCCATTATACCGCCTATCACCACCGCGGTCCCGTCGCTTATGCAGTCCACGTCCACCTCAACGGCGCCCTCGATGAACCTGTCGAGGAGCACGGGGTGCTCGGGCGAGGCCTCCACTGCGCGCGTCATGTAGCCCATGAGGCTTATTTCGTCGTAGACGGTCTCCATGGCCCTCCCGCCGAGCACGTAGGAGGGCCTTACCATGACGGGATAGCCGACCTTTCCGGCGACTCGGACCGCCTCTTCTATGCTCCGGGCCGTGCCGCTCAGCGGTCTTTTTAGATCGAGCCTGTCGAGGAGCTTGTCGAAACGCTCCCTGTCCTCGGCTATGTCAATGGAGTCCGAGGATGTCCCGAGTATCCTGACGCCGGCCCTCTCCAGGGGCACCGAGAGCTTAAGAGGCGTCTGTCCGCCGAGCTGGACGATGACCCCGTAGGGCTTCTCCCTCTCGACGATGGCCATGACGTCCTCGAAGGTAAGAGGCTCGAAGTAGAGCCTGTCAGAGGTGTCGTAGTCAGTGGACACTGTCTCGGGGTTGCAGTTTACCATTATGGACTCGAAACCCTCTTCCTTCAATGCGTAGCTCGCATGCACGCAGCAGTAGTCGAACTCTATGCCCTGGCCTATGCGGTTGGGGCCGCTCCCGAGTATCACCACCTTCTTCCTGTCCGTGGGCGCGGCCTCGCAGGCGGCTTTTTTGAGTCTATCCGAGACGTTGAAGAAGGGCCTCTCGTAGGTGGAGTATAGATAAGGCGTAAAGGCCTCGAACTCGGCGGCACATGTGTCCACCGTCTTGAAGACGGGCTCTATCCCTGCGGCCTTCGCCTTTCTCCTCAACTCCTCCGCCGTCAACCCCGTAAGAGTCGAGAGGGTCTTGAAGGAGAAGCCGTACTCCTTCGCCCTCCTCAATAGCTCGGGAGTGATGCCCCCCTCCTTTTTAGCCTGGAAATATATCCCCTCCTCGAGCCTCACGATATCTTCGAGGTTCCTCAGGAACCAGCGGTCTATCTTAGAGAGCTCGAATATCTCGTCTACGGAGAGCCCGGCCCTCAAGGCCTCGCATAGGTACCACGGCCTCTCGGCCCCCGGGACCTTGAGCCTCGTACGGATTGCGTCGAGCTCCTCTTCCGTGGCTTCGAGGGCGGGCTCGCTTCTACCCGGCCTTATCTTCCTTTCGAACCCGGAGCTTCCTATCTCGAGGGAGCGAAGGGCCTTGTGCATCGCCTCCTTGAAGGTCCTGCCCATGGCCATAGCCTCTCCCACGGACTTCATCTGCGTGGTGAGAGTGGGGTCTGCCTTGGGGAATTTTTCGAAGGCGAACCTCGGGACCTTCACCACCACGTAGTCTATGGTGGGCTCGAAGGAGGCCGGGGTTTTCCTGGTTATGTCGTTGGGTATCTCGTCTAACGTATAGCCCACGGCGAGCCTGGCCGCTATCTTGGCTATGGGAAAGCCCGTGGCCTTGCTTGCCAGGGCAGAGGAGCGAGACACCCTCGGGTTCATCTCTATCACGTATATGCGGCCGTTATCCGGGTTCACTGCGAACTGTATGTTAGAGCCCCCCGTCTCCACCCCGATCTCCCGGATTATCTTTATGGCCGCGTCCCTGAGGGCCTGGTACTCCTTGTCGCTCAGAGTCTGGGCCGGGGCGACGGTGATGGAGTCTCCCGTGTGCACTCCCATGGGGTCGAAGTTCTCTATGGAGCAGATGATGACCACGTTGTCCATGCGGTCGCGCATCACCTCGAGCTCGAACTCCTTCCAGCCTATCACCGACTCCTCTACGAGGATCTCGTGCACCGGGCTCGAATCGAAGCCGTGTTCCACGAGCCCCTCGAACTCCTCCATGTTGTAGGCGATGCCTCCGCCGGTGCCTCCGAGGGTGAAGGAGGGCCTCAGGATTACGGGGAAGTCCATCTTCTTTATGGCCTCGAGGGCGTGAGCGATGTTTTTCACGTACTCGCTCCTCGGGACCTCGAGACCGATCTTGTGCATGGCCTCCTTGAATAGCTCCCTGTCCTCGGCCTTGTTTATGGCGGGTAGCTTCGCGCCTATCATCTCCACGTTGTATCTGTCGAGCACTCCCGATTCTGCGAGCTTTACCGATACGTTAAGGGCGGTCTGCCCGCCCATGGTTGGTAGCAGCGCGTCGGGCCTTTCGCGCTCTATTATTTTTTCCACCATCTCGGGAGTTATGGGCTCCACGTAGGTCCTGTCGGCTATTGCGGGGTCCGTCATGATGGTGGCCGGGTTGGAGTTGACGAGGATGACGGTGTAGCCGTCTTCCTTCAACGCCTTGCACGCCTGGGTCCCCGAGTAGTCGAACTCGCAGGCCTGTCCGATTATGATGGGGCCGCTTCCTATCAGGAGGATCTTCTTTATGTCGGTGCGTTTGGGCATAGGGAGAATTTGTGTATAAAATTGAGTCCGAGATTATTGTTTTAAATTTCCAGATCTTTAATTCAATAGAATTGACGTAGTCCAGCCAATAGACCTTTCGAGGTCATACTATTGTGTTATAATCAACTTCAATTCCATCATCTATCTTTTCGTAATAGATAAATTTTATCCTTATCCTTTCGGCATATTCCTTTTTTAATTTGTATGTCTCAGGCTTTATCGAGACGGGTGTGCTACCGATATATCCGTCTATTCCTTTCGATTCGTCATCAGGCAATGCCAACCGATATGTTGTCCCTTTAAGTTCGGCTCCTTTTTTTAAAATGGCCTCCTGGAATCTAAGTCCAAGGAAGGTTTTTATAATAACAAGGTCTTCTACCCATTTAGTCACCATTTCTCTATTAATTTTTTCCATAACCTCCTTGAAATTATCGACCATTTCCATTACTTTGCTTGTTGCATTCTCGATCGCCTTTGGATTCTTCCTTAGATACCATTCCTCCCATTGGCGGAAGGTTTGACCATCAAATTCCTTTATAAGTTCGCTCATTTGTCCTACGACTCTAGGCCTCGTAGCCTGTGCATTGCGATTTGCGAGGTTCAGTATCTGGGCGACATATTTAGGAAATTCTGGACTTTCAATGTCGAGAATTTTTCTAATCTCATTACTTGTAAGCTTTATTTTCATGGTTGAGGATTTCCTTTAGCTGGTTTTTAAGGTCAATGAATTTGTTCTTGAATTTGTAATCGCATGTGGTGTCTACATCTACAAATCCTGTTTTGACATAATGAGCATTGATAAAAGTTTTGTTTTTTAAATAAAGGTAGCAGAGCAGCTTGTTTTCCTGATCGTATTTTGTTGAGTCAAACTTTATGTACACTTTTTGTCCATTGATTCTTTCTTTCAAAAACTCGATCGCCTTCAAAGCATATTTAGGTTTTGCTTTTATTCCAAGCAATTTGATTTTTAGTCCGTTGCTTAGAATCAATGTATCCGGAGAAGTTATTTCTTTTACAGAATAATATTCCTCTCTACTTTGACTGTGTGAATTGTCTATTCGCGATCCGAACCTTAATTTCATGACATCAAGCTTTTTGTCAAACCTGATGTGATCCCTGAATATATAAGGTAATCCGCCGATTATATCATCGAAGTTTATTTTTGTATTTTTCTGTCTGATTATTTCAAAATTCGCAACATCGAAAATATTGGGTTTATCTAAGCCAAGCTTTTCTCTTATGACAGGGAGGAAATCCTCGTTTATTTCGTATCCGATCGAATTTCTGTTTAAATTTTTAGCGGCCAATGAAGTTGTTCCACTCCCAAAGAACGGATCAAGTACCGTATCACCAACAAAGCTAAACATCTTAATAAGCCTTTTGGGCAATTCTTCGGGAAAAACCGCAAGGTGTTTATCCTGTTTGTCTCCGGAAAAATTCCAGTGTCCACTGAAATACTCGTTCCATTCTTGGGTTGTCAATTTCGATTTTTCCTTGATTTCCTTTGTGACTCTTGGAGGATTGCCTAGTTTTTTGAAGATTAGAATAAATTCATAATCGATTTTTAAAATCCCATTTCTTGGATAGGGGAATGAACCCATAATGGTTGCACCGCCTGTTGTGTTGCACGTAGTGACTTTTTGCCAGATTATAGCTCCCATGTAATCAAAACCTATTGCCTCGCAAAACTTTATAATTTCGGTCCTAATCGGAATAACCTTATAACGGCCGTAGTATACTGAACGGGCAAATTGGTCGCCAATATTGATACATAGTCTGCATCCTTCATGTAGAATCCTGTGGCATTCGTTCCAGACCAAATTAAGGTTATTAATATAATCTTCATACGTGTCATTGAAGCCTATCTGCTTATCATTTCCGTAGTCCTTTAATTGCCAATAAGGGGGAGAAGTGATAATCAGTTTCGCCGATCCGTCAGGCACTTCAATCATATGCCTCGAATCACCGATGATAATCTTATGATTTGTCTTCATGGCTTACTTCCCCTCCCCCATCATCTCCATAAACCTCTTGAAGAGATATAGAGAGTCGTGCGGGCCCGGGCTTGCCTCGGGGTGGTACTGGACGGAGTAGACGGGTAGCTCCCTGTGAGCTATCCCCTCGACGGTCCTGTCGTTCAGGTTAACGTGCGTCAGCTCGGCCTTGCCCTCGAGGGATTCCATGTCGACGGCAAAACCGTGGTTCTGGCTCGTTATCTCCACCTTGCCCGTGGAGAGGTCCTTTACGGGCTGGTTGGCGCCCCTGTGGCCGAACTTCAATTTAAAGGTCCTGCCACCGAGGGCGAGTGAGAGTATCTGGTGGCCGAGACATATCCCGAAGACCGGCTTTCCGCTCTCGATTAGCTTCCTTACGTTCTCTCTCGCGTATGTTACGGCCGCCGGGTCTCCCGGGCCGTTCGATAGAAATATCCCGTCGGGGTCCATCTTTAATACATCCTCGGCTGTCGTGGACGCCGGCACCACAGTTATGTCGCAGCCCGCGGAGTAGAGGTTTCGGAGTATGTTCCTCTTTATCCCGTAGTCATAGGCGACGACCCTGTGGCGCTTCTCCTTTGGGGCCGGCCCCCCAGTCCCCCTCGTGTATCCACCCTCGAGGGTCCAGAGGCCCTCGTGCCAGGTATAGGGTTTTTCGCAGGTCACCTCTTTTACGAGGTCGCGGCCCACGAGAGAGGGGGCGTCCTTCGCCATACTAACGAGCACGTCGGGGTCGAGGACCTCGGTGGAAATGCAGCCCATCATCGCCCCCTGCTCCCTTATTATGCGAGTCAGGGCCCTCGTATCTATCCCCGAGATGCCGACGATAGAGTGCCTCTCCATGTACGCAACGAGCCCCTCGGTGCTCCTCCAGCTGCTCGGGTGGAGACACGGCTCCTTTACGATAAAACCCTCGACCCAGGGCCTTCTCGACTCTATATCCTCCTCGTTTATACCGTAGTTTCCCTGCTGCGAGTATGTCATGGCGACGATCTGGCCCTTGTACGAAGGGTCGGTAAGGACCTCCTGGTAACCGGTCATGGAGGTGTTGAAGCATACCTCCCCGGTGGTGGTCCCTGGGCTACCAAAGGAATACCCCTCGAATACCGTGCCGTCTGCGAGCGCGAGGATTGCCTTTTTCAAGTTTTTTTACCCATGAAAAGCATAAGTAATACCATTAGTTAACATTTAAATATTATAAACTCCATAAAGCCCTTTATCCAACCCTTAATCCGCTCCATAGACCACTTCCCCGGCGTATATGGTCTTGACGACCCGGGCCTTTAATTCTTTTCCGGCGTAGGGCGTGTTCCTCGATTTCGAGCAAAAATTCTCGGGCCTTACGGTCCAGCTTTTCTTCAGGTCTATGATTGTAATATCGGCGGAGCTTCCCACCCTGAGGGTCCCCGTGTCGAGGCCCATCGCCTCCGAGGGCTTTACGGTCATCGCCTCTATGGCCCTCTCAAGGGTCATCACACCTTCCTCGACGAGCCCGTATATTACGGAAAAGGCCGTCTCGAGGCCCACTACCCCGTTGGCGGCCTTTGAGAACTCCACGTCCTTCTCTATTATGGATTGCGGGGCGTGGTCCGTGGCTATGGAGTCTATCGTGCCGTCCCTGAGGCCCTGCCTCAGAGCCTCCACGTCCTCGCGGGACCTCAACGGCGGGTTCATCTTGAAGTTCGTCTCATAGCCGGATACCGCCTCGTCGGTGAGGGTAAGGTGGTGGGGTGTGGCCTCGGCGGTGACCTTTACGCCCCTCTCCTTTGCCGCCCTTATGAGCCCGACGGCCCCGCGGGTGCTCACATGCGCCACGTGGAGCCGTGCCCCGGTAAGCTCGGCGAGCATTATGTCTCTTGCCACCATCGAGTCCTCCGCGGCGTTGGGAACCCCCGTAAGCCCGAGCATCGTGGACACCGCCCCCTCGTTCATCGCCCCCGGCCCAGAGAGCACGGGGTCCTCTGCGTGGGTTATGACGGGAAGAGAGAAGAGCAGAGAGTACTCAAGGGCCCTCCTCATGAACGAGCTCCTGACCACCGGCATGCCGTCGTCAGACAGGGCCACGCAGCCGGCCTCCTTCAGCTCCGCCATCTCGGTCAGGCGCTCTCCCTGGAGTCCGAAACTCAAGGCACCCACCGGCAACACCCTTGCAGAGCCCTCGGCCTCGGCCTTCTTCAGTATATAGCGGGTTACGGACTGGTTGTCGTTAACGGGGTCGGTGTTCGCCATGCACAGGACAGTCGTGAAGCCGCCTGCAGCGGCGGCCCGCGTGCCCGTCTTTATCGTCTCCTTGTACTCGTATCCGGGCTCTCTAAGGTGCGTGTGGATGTCCACGAGGCCGGGGACCACGAGGAGCCCGGAGGCGTCTATGACCTCGAGGTCCGGGACACCGGGGACGAGCTCCGTAGTGTCCTTGTCCGTGGGCTTTACACTCGCAATCCTGCCGCCCATGACGTAGATGTTATACGCGCCGTCAAGCCCCGCGGCAGGGTCCAGAACGCGTCCGCCTTTTATGACGAGTCTTTTCATTTTTCTTGAGGAAAACTTTTTGAAAAAAGTTTTCCTCAAACTCCTTTCAAAAACTTTTAGCTATTCCCACTAAGCCTCTTCCCTCGCCGCGCCTAAAAGCAGGTAAAAGAGCGCCATCCTCACGGCCACACCGTTCGTCACCTGGTCGAGTATGAGCGAGTAGGGGCCGTCGGCCACCTCGGAGGCTATCTCCACGCCCCTGTTTATGGGGCCGGGGTGGAGTATGATCACGTCTTTTTTCGCCCCTGAGAGCTTCTCTTCGTCGAGGCCGTAGACCCTCGAGTACTCCCTCACCGTGGGGAAAAAAGACTCCCTCTGGCGCTCGAGCTGTATCCGGAGCATCATTACAACGTCCGCGCCCTTTATCGCCTCAAGGGGGTCTGTGGTGACGCCGCACCCGAGGCCCTCTATTCCCGGCGGTATCATGGTGGGCGGACCAGAGACGACCACCTCGGCCCCCAACTTCGTAAAACCGTAGATGTTGGAGCGCGCCACCCTCGAATGGGCGATGTCGCCTATTATGGCGACCTTGAGCCCCTTTATCTTCTTCTTCCTCTCGAGCACGGTGAAGATGTCGAGGAGGGCCTGGCTCGGGTGCTCGTGGGCCCCGTCTCCGGCGTTTATTACCGAGCATTCGAGATACCCGGCGAGCATCTGCGGGGTCCCCGGCGAGGCGTGCCTCACCACTATGCAGTCGGGCCGCATCGCCTCGAGGTTCCTCGCCGTATCCTTCAACGTCTCGCCCTTCACCACCGAGCTCGTGGACACGGATATGTTCACCGCGTCCGCGCTCATCCTCTTCGCCGCTATTTCGAAGGAGGTGCGAGTCCTCGTAGAGGGCTCGTAGAAGAGGTTTATGACCGTCTTTCCCCTGAGCGTGGGGACCTTCTTTATCTCCCTCTCGGAGACGTCCTTGAAGGAGGCGGCGGTGGACAAAACCAGGCCTATCTCCTCGGGCGTTAAGTCCCTTATGGCCAGAAGGTCTTTTCTCTCGAGTCTCATTCTCTTTTTGAGGGAAACTTTTTGAAAAAAGTTTCCCTCAAACTCCCTTCAAAAACTTATAGCTATTTCCTCTAAAATGGCCCCTTACCGGACCAGGCATAAAAGTCTTTGGAAAGGGGGTCCGGGGGAAAACCTTTCTTCAGAAAGGTTTTCCCCAGGTGCTATTCCCCAGAAGTCACTACCACCTCGTTCGTCTCGTCCGTCTCCTTAAGGAGCACCTTTACGCCCTCTTTCCTCGACGTGGGGATGTTCTTGCCCACGTAGTCGGCCTTTATGGGAAGCTCCCTGTGGCCCCTGTCCACAAGCACGGCGAGGCGTATGGCGATGGGTCTGCCGAAGTCCATTAGGGCGTTCATCGCCGCCCTGATGGTCCTACCGGTAAAGAGGACGTCGTCGACCATGATTACGGTCTTGCCGTCTATGGAGATGGGGATGTCCATCTCCTTAAGGGGAGGCTGGTCCCTTTTTATGCCGATGTCGTCCCTGTACATGGTGGCGTCCACGGCACCCGTGGGCACCCTTACACCCTCGATCTCCTCTATCTTTTTCTGGAGCCTCCTGGCGAGCGAGTGCCCGCGCGTGGGTATGCCGAGTATGACGACGTCCTCGAGCTCCTTGTTCCTCTCGAGAATCTCGTGGGCGATCCGCGCCATCGCCCTCTCGATACCCTTATCGTCCATTACCACTTTTGTCTTCATCCTGAGAACCTGCGGGGTTTATATCACCCCGGAAGCTTTTATAAAAGCCCCCGGACATAAAAAAAACCCCCACACCCGCAAGGACGTGGAGGTTTCTATGTCTTGTTTTTGTAGCCGCACACTTTCCTCCCCTTTTTAATCTCACCGGATTAAATTAAAGGGCGCAAGATTTTAATGTCAATTCAGCAGTTAGGCGCTATATCTAAAGTCTTTTCTATCTTTAATGGAGGATCGTGCTCGTCTCCTTGAGCGGTTTCTCGACCACTATGTTATAGTGGAGCACCTTTGTGTACTGGTTGAATAAATTGACCTTTTCCGTGTATCTGATGCTTATGGATATCTTCTCAAGGCCCCTTTTTATGATTATATCTTCCTCTCTTATGGGCACAGACCATGCGCTTGCCTTCTTGAGGATCCTCTCTGCGAGCTTCCTGTCGTTATATACGTGCGCCAGCTTCGCCTCCTCCTCCACATCCGTTTTGAGCATATAGTAGGAGACCGTGGGGGGCGCGAACTTGTAGCCGACGTACACGACGGAAAAGAGCACGAGTATCCAGAAGAGCGTTTTATAGCTTACAGCACCGCGCTGGTTCAGGAATTGCCTGACCGTCAACACCACAGTTAGATATACATCTTTGAGGGACCGTAGTCAACATAATTCTTACCCGGGGGACCTTCTCTTGTATACGGCTATCCAGTACTTATAGCGCGGCTCCCGCCGGGGGGTCATTTCATCCCAGTAGTACTCGGTCTCAAAGGGCGCCACCACTTCTGCGAGGCCCACGGGCTCGTAATCCGCCGCGTAGCGGGCGAACCAGTCGAATATATGGTCTTTTTTCTCCGAATAGCCCTCTGTGGTGAGCCAGGAGGTCCTGAAGTTTATAAAGACGAGGAAGAGCGGCCTCGCTGATTCGACCTCTTGGATCATCTCCTGCGTCATCATCTGCGCGTACCTGTGGTTTTCCACAAGGGGATAGGCGTAGATGTAGCCAGTGGCAGAGACCCTGTCGGAGTAAAAATATATCTCCGGCTCAGAGCCGATCACGGCGATCCTGTCGCCCTCGTCGGAGTTCTCCCTTATGTACCTTGCCACCTCGACGGCCTCGGGAAAGGGGTTGTAGCCGTAAATCTTCCTGGATACCATCAAGGGGGTGTCGAAGAGGAGTATATCCCTCTCCCTGTACAGGGGGAAGGCGAGTGCGAAGAGGGCGAGAACGGAACAGACGACCGCTCCCCTTGAAACTTTCCCCGGGCCGGATATGAGCCTGTAAAGGGCGCATACACCCGCCCCGAAGAGAAGGGAGACGGCCGGGAGCACGAGCACGAAGTAATGGGGCCAGAAGTGGAGCCCCGGGACCATGGAGACGAAGGAGAAGAGGGTAAAACCGAGGAGGAAGAAGACCCTTTTTCTCAGGTTGCCGTCCCAGACGACGGCGGCGAGACCGAGGGCCGCTACGGCTACGGCGGGTAGCTGTGAGGCGAGTATCCGGGTGGCCCTGAACTTGAAGACATAGGCGGCCTCTGAGTATCCGAGGAGAGAGGTGTACGCTCGGGGGTACTCGAAGGTCCAGAACCAGAACCTCTCGAAGACACCCGCAAAGAGAAGCAGAACCAGGGTCGCGGCGAAGGGCAGGACTGCCCCGGAGCAGAAGACGGCTATCGAAGAGAAGACGGGGCGGGGGGGGGGG
>DATEAM010000013.1:0-20874 GCA_035288385.1 Thermodesulfobacteriota bacterium | reverse complement strand
GGGGACATAATAAAGGTCACCCTCTCCGACCAGAAAGACTTCTCCGTTACGACCCTTGCCGTATCGGGCTACATAAAAAAGTACGGCGCCCCGGGTTCGACCGACGCCGTGAGCGTGGATATCGGGGGGCCAGAGGACGCCAGGCTCCTGTTGACGGGTTTTTCTACGAGGGAGAGCTCTGCCGACGGCTCTATAAGGTTCCGATGGGCTACAGGGCCGAAGAGCACGATAGTATTCAGGGACTTAAGCCTCCCGAAACCGGGTCATGCCGCCGTCACCTTCGAGGTCGCCCCCTTTGAGGTAAACACGGACAAGGTAATGACCATAAAGTCCGCCCTCTCTACGACCCGGGTAAGGCTCAAGCCGGGCTGGTCAATGTATACCGTTACTCTCGACTTCCCCGAAGAAAAGGACCCGGCGCTCGAGGTATTTTACGAGGGTTCGGCTACTCCGAAATCCCTCGGCATCAACGAGGACACAAGGGAACTCTCCGTCATGTGGAACAGTATCACCCTCGATTACGCCGACCAGCCCTGAGACCCCTGTTAAACCCCCTCCGGAAAAAGGCGGCTCGCCGCCGCAACCCGTTAATTTTCAAGAAACATTACCTCCATCGGCGGCCCTCCCCCGCCCGGCGACACCCCCTTATTTGTCTTGACTCAAAAGTGCCCCTGCGATAGTATGAATAAACTCCGGGGACCGGGGAGGGCCGGGGGCTCCTGTGTCCTTTGTCACAGCCCAAGAGTAAAATTTGTTCTAATATCTTTTTGCCGGGAAGGGTTTTTCGGCTTTACCCTATCCAATTCAGCAGCGAAACACATCAGGGATATTCGATGAGGGTGGTAATAGCCTATCCGACGGTAGTCGATGCGGACGCCGTCGGGTGTGACGTCATAGAAGAATACCTCTGTCTTAAAGAGGACGGAGTCGAGGCCTACATATACGCCGAAAACCACGACTCCACGACCTCCCACATGGTGGACCGGGACTGCTTGAAGTTCCTCGAGGACCGGGAAACCATCCTTATCTACCACCACGCCATATACTGGGAAAAGGGGCTCGAGCTCCTTAAGAACTCGCTGTGCACCAGGGTGGTAAAGTACCATAACATCACCCCCGAGCACTTCCTGCTGCCCTACTCTTTCGAGCTCTTCAGGACCTGCCTCCTCGCAAGGAGACAGACCGCCGAGATCGTTGATGCCGGGGTGGACCTCGGCCTTTTCGACTCCCGGTTTAACGCCCGGGATTTCATAGCCTCCGGGCTGAGCGAGAGCCTTTGCAGGGTTCTCCCCCCCTTCACCAGGATCCACGAACTCGATGGACTCCGTGCCGACACGAGGACGATAGAGAGGCTCTCCGACGGAAGGGCCAACGTCTTTTTCGCCGGAAGAGTCGCCCCCAACAAGGGGCACCGCTCGATCCTGTACACGGCCTACTACTATAAACTCCTCTTCGGACCGGAAGTGCGTTTTATCATGGCCGGGGGCCTCGACCCGGGGCTCAAGGGGTACTACGAAGAGCTGAAGGCGCTCTCCAGGGCCCTCGGAGTCGACGACGTGGTGGAGTTTGTCGGGAAGGTGAGCCCCGATGAGCTGAAGTCCTATTACGTCGGCTCCCACGTGTTTCTCCTCCTGAGCGAGCACGAGGGTTTCTGCGTGCCCATACTCGAGGCCCAGCGCTTCAAGCTCCCCCTCGTGGCATACGACTCAACCGCCGTGGCCGAGACCCTCGGAATTAACCAGCTCTGCTTCGACACCCTCGATTACGAGACCCTCGCCTCGTCGATCTACACCCTTTACAACGACCCGTCTGCAAGGGGGTATCTCGCCGAGGAGGGCTATAAGAACTTCCTCAAATACGAAAGGGCCGTGCTCAGGGAAAAATTCCTCTCATGCGTGGGGGGGGCCTGTGGGGGCCGGGGGGCGTGGGGCGCGGGGGGCGCGGGGGGCGGAGGGGGCACGGGGGGGCTATGCTGAAGAGAATCGCCATAGTGGTCCAGCGCTGCGGCCCCGACGTGGTGGGAGGGTCCGAGGGCTATGCCCTCAGGATGGCCAGGGTCCTTGCCAGCTCCTTCGACGTCGACGTGGTGACCACGACGGCAAAGGACTACATCACATGGGAGAACTTTTACCCCGAAGGCGAGGAAAGGGTATCCGACACGCTCAGGGTCCTGAGGTTTCCCGTCGACTTCCAGAGGGACCCCTACTGGCACGAACTCAATAGAATCCTCTTTAAAAAGATGCCCCTCGATAAATTCTCCACCCTTGAGACGGAGGCCAGGCAAAAATATCTAAAGACCCTTGAGCACAACCCCATCGGCCTTGAGGAAGAGTGGCTCAAGTCGCAGGGTCCCTATTCCTCGGGACTCCTCGAATATTTACGGGCGAGCTCGAAGAGGTATGACAGGGTCGTATTCATGACTTACCTTTATCCGACCACCTATTTCGGGATCGACTCTGTCGTGGAGAGGGAGAAGGTTTTGATCGTCCCCACCCTCCACGACGAACCCCCCGTCTATATGAAGGCCTTCAGGAAGTACCTCGATTACAGGTTCCTCTTCCTCACCGAGGCCGAAAAAAGGCTCGCAGAAAGGGTCCTCTGTGGCAGACCCGGCTCGGAGGTAATCGGCTTCGGCCTCGACGACAGGTCGGCGGATACCGTCCCCGCCTACGGGGGCGACCCATACTTCCTATACGCCGGGAGGCTCGAGGAGGCGAAGGGCGTTGGCGAGCTCTTCGATTGGTTCGCGAGGTTCTCCAAAAAACGCCCGGGGGTGCGGCTCCTCACCATAGGGGGAGGCCCCATGAAGGACTTCAGGCACGCAAAGATAAAATACCTCGGCTTCCTCGGCGAGGAGGAAAAGCTCTCTGTGATGAAGGGCGCAAGGGCCTTCGTTCACCCCTCGGCATACGAAAGCCTCGGCATAGTCCTCATCGAGTCCTTCATGATGGGGACCCCGGCGCTCGTAAACGCAAGGAGCGAGGTCCTCAAAGACCACGTCAATGCCTCGGGAGGGGGCTTGAGCTACTGCTCCTACGCGGAGTTCGAAAAGGGCCTCGAGGTCCTCCTCTCCGACGGGGGCCTGAGGGATACCCTCGGCAAAAGGGCACGCGAGTACTACCTCCAGAACTACTCGATGGGCTCGTATAAAGAGAGGCTCGTCTCTCTCTTCGAGCCGACTCCGGCGCAGACCGGAAAGGGGCCGCCAGAGGGGCTCAGGGCGGCAAGGCTTAGCGTGATTTCGTAAAAATTTTTTTCAACTTCAACATAGAATCTTCAGCCGTGATAATAAACTCTACTAACATAGGCAGCCGGCTCTCCGGGATAGGAAGGTCCTCGCTCTCCCTCTCTCTAAATCTCCTCGAGAACTGGGACCACCCCTTCAGGCTATACATAAACAGCTCGGCCCTCGTGCATTTCAAGGACGCGAAGCACACCGAAAGGATCCATGTCTCCGGGGGCCCCATCTCCCCTGACTTCGGCTTCAAGGGGCACCTGAAGAGGCTCATCTGGACCAACAAGCTCTCGCTCATGAACCACAAAGACCTCGTATTCAACACCTCCCAGATGGAAGGCTCCATCCACCACAAAAGACAGATTATAACCGTCTACGACCTCATACCGCTACTTCAGCAGAGCTCTCACAGAAGGCAGTACTATTACTTCAAGTACGTCCTGCCCAGGGTGCTCAAGAATTCCCTGAGGGTCATAACGAGTTCCCGGCACACGAAGGAATTGATAATGGAGAGGTTCAATGTGCCCGACGAAAAGATACGCGTCATCCACTGCGGCGTAAGCCCGGTCTTTTCCGCAAATGCCCCCGTCCATGAAAAGGAGGACTACATCTTCTACGCCGGAAGGTTCTCTCCCACCAAGAACATCGAGGGGATAGTAAGGGCCTTCGAGATGCTCTCGGCCGACGGCAAGATCGACTTAAGGCTCAAACTTACGGGCACGGAAAAGGAACTCGGCTTCGACATAGGCGAAATAAGCAAGAGAACGAGGGAAAAGATTGACTTCCTCGGCTGCGTCTCCGAAGAGAGGCTCTCGGAGCTTTACAGGAAGGCCTCCCTTTTCGTCTTCCCATCTTTTTATGAGGGCTTCGGGCTCCCCCCCCTTGAGGCCATGGCCTCGGGGTGTCCGGTCCTCACCTCGGCTGTGTCGAGCCTTCCCGAGGTGTGCGGTGACGCGGCCTACTACGTGGACCCGAAAAACGTGGTGGACATAGCCGACGGGATGAAAAGGGTCCTTACCGACGAACCATTGCGAAAAGAGATGATGACAAAGGGCCTCGAAAGGTCAAGGCTATTCAGCTGGGAGAGGTCCTCGAGGGAGCACATAAAGGTATTCGAAGAGGTATTTGAAAGTCATAAGGGAGGTAATTCGTGAAGAAAGCGTTGGTTACAGGAATCACAGGTCAGGACGGCGCCTATCTGGCAAAACTGCTTATCGACAAGGGCTACAAGGTATACGGTGCCTTCAGGAGGACCTCGGAGCTCAACACCAACAAGCTCAATTTTCTCGGGGTGGACGACCGGATCAACTACGTCCCCCTCGAGCTCCACGAGCTCACAAACATCTACAGGACCATAGAGATGGTCCAGCCCGACGAGGTCTACAACCTCGGAGCGCAGAGCTTCGTCGGCGTGAGTTTCGAGATGCCCATCTATACGGCCGACGTTACGGGGCTCGGGCCCATGAGGCTCCTCGAGGCCATAAGGACGATAAACCCCGGCATAAAGTTCTACCAGGCCTCGTCGAGCGAGATGTTCGGCAAGGTCCAGGAGACACCGCAGAAAGAGACCACTCCCTTCTACCCGAGGAGCCCCTACGCCGTGGCCAAGCTCTTCAGCCACTGGCTCACCGTAAACTACAGGGAGTCCTACGGGATGTTCTCCTGCTCGGGCATACTCTTCAACCACGAGTCCCCGTTAAGGGGCCTGGAGTTCGTAACGCGCAAGATAACCCACGCGGTAGCCAGGATAAAGCACGGGCTCCAGACGGAGTTGAGGCTCGGCAACCTCGACGCCCAGAGAGACTGGGGTTATTCCCCCGAGTATGTTGAGGCCATGTGGCTGATGCTCCAGCAGAACGAGCCCGACGACTACGTCGTGGCCACCGGCACCACCCACAGGGTCCGGGACTTCGTCTGTGCCGCCTTCGCTCACGCAGGCATTGATATCGAGTGGTCCGGGCAGGGCGTGAACGAGACGGGCAGAGATAAGAACACGGGAAAGACACTGGTTAGAGTCGACCCCCAGTTCTTCAGGCCCGCCGAGGTGGACATCCTGATAGGCGACGCGTCAAAGGCGAAGGAAAAACTCGGCTGGGAACCGAGGACGACCTTTGAAGAGCTCGTGAGGATAATGGTCGAGCACGACCTCAAGGTCGTGGAGAAGGAACGCGAGCTTGTCCTGACTTGAGGGAAACCTTTTCTGACTCCCGAAACCTGCAGGGGCCTTTGCGCAGGGGAAAGGCCTCTGCAGGCTCTTCCGGAATCGCTGCAGCCCCCCTCGCGTCCGCAACGGGAGAATTTCCCCGCCACTTGACAAAAACACTTACCTCCACTTTAATCTTTATCATGCCCCATATCGACTCAACCAGGTTCGGCGAGATAACCGTGGACGGGAAAAAATACCATCAGGTCCTCATCGCAGGGGACCGGGTCGAGGAGCGCGACTACGACAGGCTGACGGGTCTTTTCGGCACCTCCCACAGGATAGGCGACTGGGAGGTGGAGGCTATATTTGCCGGAGACCCCGAGGCCCTCGTCATCGGCACGGGCCAGAGCGGGATGCTCGAGGTAAGGGCGGATATTTCAGCAAGGGCCGCGGAAAAAGAAATAGCGGTCATAACCGCCCTCACCCCGGAGGCGATAAAGGTCTATAACGAAAAAACGAGGGCAGGCAGACATGTAAACGCCCTCATCCACACTACCTGTTAAAGGCGGTCTCTCATGGAAGCAAAGGATTTTCTGCTCCAGGGCATCTCTGCCAAGCTAAAGTGGACGAAGAACTTAGACCTCTCCTTCGAGGATTTCTCCGGGAAAAGGGTTGACGCCGTCATGAAAAGCAGCGGCTCCACCGTGGGTCTCATACTCATGGTCTTTGACGAAGGGGAAGAGGAGATAGAAAAGAGGGTGAGGGAGTTGAGGGGCCTCGGCCCCCCGGTCTATCTCCTTGTCCAGAAGGGCCGCCACAAGGGCCTCACCGACATGTTATTCAATAAATCCATCTTCGACGTGAAGGTGGTTACCTGGGATATAGAGGTGGGGCTTTAATAAGTCAGAGGTGGGATATAACCACCCTCGCGGGCTTATGAGCGCGACAAAGCGATTTTTTTTACCTCCCTCTCTCATTAAAGGTCCCCGGAAATGTCCCCCCTTTTACCTTTAAAAGCCTGAAGGGTCTTGTCAAGACGGAGGTAAGCGGTCACGGGCCGGGAACCTCATTGACGACGGATATGAGCGCCGCCGGCTCGCGAAAGTCCCTTCTCTCCCTCTGGCCTCTCTTCTTCACAATAAGCGGCGCCTCCTGCCATCTCTCTTTCGGGTCCTCCTGCGCAAGTTGTGGTCCGGGGCAACTATGACCGTTGAGTCATCGAACTTATCGGCCTTTTTCATCCTCTCCAAAAAGCCGCCGAAGACCTTGTCCACATAAGTCAGTTGATCGACGTAGTTCTTCTCGCCCGGGTTAAAGGGGTCCGGGGGTGTAGCATGCGCGCCGGAGACAAAGGGGTTTTTGGGCACCCCGAATCTGTCAAGAGGCCTGAGTGAATTCCGGGGAGACGATACTTCATTGTCTACACCCGGTCATGGATTCCTTTACCGCATGAACGGAATTCAGACCAATAAAAAAGGGGCTCCGCATAAGCGTAGCCCCGCACGGGCCTTTTGTACGGGCGGACCCCGCGCCCTTCTGCTGCCGTAAAGAAAGGGTGGTGGAAGGGAGAAGCCCTAAGAATGGATCACTCGCCCACTTTTCTTAACGGTGGTTTGGTTTCGCAGACCCCCATCGGTATCTCATAGTTGGCGGGATATTCGCCCATGGCCCTGGAGGGTCCTATCACCACATTCCCTTTGGCGTCCACCCATGCCCTGATGCCCCCTTCAAGCCCCACCACGTCGTCCCTTCCCTCTTTCGCAAGCACCTTAAGGGCTTTCCCGCTCCTGACCCCGGTGGTGCAGTAGAGTACCAACATGCCGCCGGACGGGATATCCTCGCCGTTGCCCAGGGCCGCCAGCGGCATCGATATGCTCCCCGGGATGTGCCCTTCCTCGAACTCCTCTATCGTGCGAACGTCTATTATGGTGACCTCTCCGCCCTCGGCCAGGGTGGAGAGAAGCTCCTCGGCGGTTATCGTCCTATCGTCGGCGGACCATGCCGCAGCCGGGGCAAAGAGAGCCATGGCGGCCAGCGCCACGAGCAGGGTCTTTCCCGCACTCTCCAAACGCCTTCTCATAATGATTATATTTTATCGTCTTTTCCGCCTTTCCGCCATAAAAAAAGGCGGCGGTGGCTTACGGCCACCGCCGCCTTCGCCCTTCCCTGGGGGTCAATGCCCTTTCTTGAGCGTAGGTTCGGGCAGCTTCCCGACCTTCACCTCCGGGTGCATCTTCCTGTGGTTCTTTCCGGTGTAGGCGTAATCCATCGCCTCCTTGTAGAAGGCGTAGTGCTTGGCGTTGTCCACCTGCGTGTCACCGAACTTATCCCCACTCTTCGCCTTGCTTACGGTTACTACCGTATCATACCAGCCCTGGGAGCCGCCGATCGGGTCTACGGATACAGGTATGATGGGGTTCGGGTTGACGCCCTCGGCCTTCCACCAGATGTTCTTGAGGTCCGGGTCATCGATACTCCCCCACTCGCCCGGCTTTCCGTCCTTGGAGGCCGTGGCGTACCTGCCGAACTTGGAGCCCATGGTATTGGATATCGCTATCACCTTCGGGTGTATGCCCTCGGTGACATGGGCCTTTGCCACCACGTAGCCGACGGGACTCGTTATCCTTATGAGGTCCCCCTCGCCGATCCCGAGCTTGCCGGCCGTCACGGTGTTGATCCAGGCCGGGTTCTTGTTGACTATCTCGAGCAGGATCTTTACGTTCTGGGTCCTGGACTGGGTATGGATGTTCCACTTGAAGGTAGTCAGCACCATATCGCCGTCTCCCTTCAACTTGGAGTTGCCCTTCTCGTCCCAGTGCCACGGGTGGGCCTTGAATACGGGCAGCGGGTTGAAGCCGTACTCCTCGTACCCCTTGGCGTAGATGTTGATCTTCCCGTCGGCGGTGCCGAACCCGGCGCGTTTCTCGCCCTTGACCGTCACCTTGCCGTTGGGGTCTGGCTTCATGTGCAACCCGTACTCGGCCACGATCTCCAGGCCGCTCTTGTCTACCATCCGGCCGGTGGCGGGGTCGAGCGTGCCGTAGATGGGCCACACGCCGTTCTCCTTGAGGAAGTCGTATCCTCCGGCCTCATCGAGCCCCTTTATGCCCTTGAAATGCTGCCTGAGCATGTCCTCTCCGTCCTTGAAGTTCCAGTACTGCTTCATCCCCTTGCTGCCGTCAGCGTCCACCTTGTGGATTATCATCTTGTAGATCTCCCTGACCTCTATCGAGTCGCCGAGCGGCTTGATGACGGGCTGCCTTATGCCGAGCCATGGGAAGAGGCTGTTCGGCATGCTCTCGGGGTCGTGTCTCTCGAGATAGGAGACCCCCGGCAGGACTATGTCCATAAGGTTGGTCGTTTCGTTCATCTGGTTCGAGAAGGTCACGCTGAAGGGTATGAGCTTCTCATCGCTAAGGACCTCCCCCCAGACCGAGGAGGCGGGGAATGTGAATGCCTCCGAGCCCATGTAGTTGAAGTAGACGCTTATCTTCTGCTTGCCGTCCTTGATCCAGAACGGGACGAGATGGCTGACCTTGTGCCTCGCCAGAGGGAAGTCCGGCGGGCTCGAAAGGAAGCTCGGCTCATGACCCGCTTGAGGTTTCGGCTCGGGCTGATTCCATCCCATGCCCCTCGGCAGACAGTAGCCGCCCTTCTTTTCGATGTTGCCCGTGATGATGGGCAGGAGCATGATTGACCTCTCGTTGTACGAACCGTAGAGGTGTTTGCACGGCCCCCTGTAGGTGAAGACGACCGCCGGCTTCGTGGTGGCGAACTCGATGGCGATGCGCCTTATGTCTGAGGCGGGAACTCCGGAGTACTTCTCCGCCATCTCCGGCGTGTACTGCGTCAGGTATTTCTTAAGGTCGGAGGCCGAGTAGTTGCACCAATCGTTGATGAACTCGGTGTCCTCGAGCCCTTCCTGCATTATTACGTTGGCCATGGCCAGCGCCACCAGGCCGTCCGTGCCGGGGAAGAGCGGGAACCACTCGTCGGAGCGTCCGGCGGTGTTGGACAGGCGCACATCGAAGCTCACCATCTTGGCGTTGTTGTCCACCAGCCCCTCGGCTATCCTCTGTGCGAGCGGGTTGTGGAAGTAGGCCGCCTCCAGTATGTTGGCGCCGAAGGTGATGATGTACTTGGAGTTGGCGAAGTCCGGGGATTCGATGTCCGGGCCCCAGGTCGGCTCCATTCCTATCTTCTTCGACGACTCGCATACGGAGGTGTGGTTCACGCTCGTGTTGGACCCCAGGGTGTTCATGAACCTACTCGTCGCCCCGCCGGTCCTGTCCCTGCCGTACTTCATCATGATCTCGTTGGGTTGTCCCTTCTTGAGAACCTCGTTGATCTTGGCCGCAACCTCGCTTACGCCCTCGTCCCAGGAAATCCTCTTCCACTTGCCGGACCCCCTCGGCCCTACCCTCTTCAGCGGATAGAGTATCCTGTCCGGGTCATAGACGTGACCGATGCCGGCCCCGCCCTTGCCGCAGAGCCTGCCCCTGGTGGAGGGGTGCTTGGGGTTGCCCTCGAGCTTCCTTATGCGCCCGTCCTTCACGAAGGCGATCCCGCCGTCCTCTATGTTGCATACGAGGCAGGTATAGGGCACCACCTTGTCCCATTTAGTGCCAGTGACCTTGTCTTCGCCGACGGCGGCCCCCCCGCCGCCGAGACCGAGGTCTTCGGCTCTCGCAAACAGAGCCAGTTTTTCATTAAGGGCGATGGTCACCCCAGCGGCCATGCCCAGCTTCATAAAATTCCTTCTTGATATACCCATGGGCTGCACCCCCTTTATTTTTTATGCCTGTGGACCTTGGTCTTGGGAGTCCATCCCATGAACGCCGGTCCGGTTGACTGGGAAATCTTGCCAGATTCAAAGTCCTGCGGGTCGGTCGCCTTGCCGCCCTCCATCATCTCGTAGTCTATGAGCATGGACTCGAGCCCGATATAGTAGACGCCCGATCCGCCGCCGTCGTCGTCCGGCATAAGGGTCCGGGAGGCGTTCTTCGCCAGGAGTTTGGAAGGAGGGCTGTCCGGGTCGCTCAAGTCTCCGAATACCCTGACGCGGCCGAGGCAGGATTGGGCACAGGCCGGCACGAGCCCCTCTTTAAGCCTGTGGGCGCAGAACGTGCACTTCTCCGGCAGGCCCGTATTCGGGTTGACGAAGACCGCCTCGAGAGGGCAGGACTCTATCGCGGCCTGGGTCTCCACCTGTATCTGTTCCTTCGTCCTCCCTTTGAGCTTCTCGTAGTCAATGAGGGTCACCCCTTCATCGTTCTTATAGAAGCTGCCGACACCGTTGTTCTCCGAGGCCTCGACGCATGGGGGCTCCTCGCAGTGGTCGCAGATCACCGGGAAAAAGTGCCTCTTGACCTTCGGGTACACCCCCTTTTCGTAGTAGCGCATGTGGGTCCGCCACACGCCGAGGGGCACTTCGTTCTCCGTCTTGCACGAAACGGTGCAAGAATGACACCCTATGCAGCGCCTCGTGTCCATCACCATTCCCCACCTGGGCATAGTCCACCTCCTGATTGCATTGTCTACGGCTCACGCCGCACGATTTAACCGGCCACCTTGACCTGAAAACCCGAAAATGCCTCTTCCCGGTCCCCTTGTCTATATTTGCCCCGGGGTGGTCGCGCTGCCGGGATACCACTTTTGCTCACCGTACTCAGTCTTCCTCTTCCACCTCTTCCACCTCCTCCACCTCCTCTTCCTCTTCCTCCACAACCTCTTTCAAGACTATCCTGCCCTCTTTCTTACCCTGGACCAGGTCTTCCTCAGGGACCTCCTCGTGCACGAGGTTCTGGTGGCAGTCTATGCAGGTGGCCCCTTCGGTCTTCATCTTCTTGTGCTCCCTCTCCGCATCCTCGGACGTCGGCTGGGGGTCCCTGTGGCACATATAGGTGCACGGCGAGGAGTTCCACTTCCTTATGTTCAACCTGGCGTTGTGGGCGTACTCGGCCCTGTATTCGTCAAAGCCCTCCTTTGTGGAGAGGTCGTGTCTGAACTCGCCTATGACGGCCCTTATGCCGTCCACGACATGCGACTCCACCCTCAGGAAGAACTGCGGCGGAAGGTGGCAGTCCTGGCACGCGGGGGCGGCCCCGATGGCGCTGTCTGCGTAATGTGAGCTCTCCTTGAGCTCTTCGTTGACGTAGCTCATGCTGTGGCACGAGAGGCAAAACCCGGTGCTGCTGAAGTAACTCTCCGTGCCGAGGGCGCCGATTGTAAGCACAAAGGTGACGACAACGGTTACGAGCACCACCTTCCAGTACCCTCTGAGGAGCTCCTTTATACGTCCCCTGTTCATAGCTTTCACCTTTCGCTTTCAACCGGTGGTTACTGAGTGGAAGCGTCTCTACTACAGGTCCCGGCCGGCGTCAGCTTACTCCCCGTCCTCCCCGCCCCCTTCTTCGTCCCCCCCGTCCCCCTCGTCCCCCTCGTCCTCTTCAGGCTCGGCCGGCTCCTTGGCGCCCTTCTGGAACTCTTCCCTGAACTTTGACACAGGCTTTCCTGTAAAGACACCCCGGAGCTTGAAGTGCTCGTGCATGGCCTTGTCCTTGCCCGACTCCTTCACGGCCTTCTCGTAGTCGAACTTGTACTTCTTGTCGATGTCGGGGGTGAAGGGCGTGTAGGGCTCCTTGGCATTTTTCCATGGGGAGCCTTCGTAGTTCATGTGGCACCTGTTGCACTCCTCCTCGAATTCCAGTACCTGCCCCTTCTTCAGGAGAGGACTTCTCTGGGACGCCTCCTTGGTGTTCTTGAACTTCCTGCTGGCACTGCGGTGATCCTTTCTGTAGAGGCTGCCCGGGCCGTGGCACTCCTCGCAACCGACCCCGGTGTAGTACTTGGCCGCGGTCTTCGACATCCTCTCAGAGTAGCCTTTCGTCTGCTTGTAGCCCGTCACATGGCAACCGACGCATTTTTCGTCGGACGTATAGTCCTTTTTCGGGTCGAGCTTGGCCTTCTTCTTCGCCTCTGCCTCCTTGTTCGGCTTGAGGTTCTCAAAGGCGTTGGCGTGCTTGGTCTCCAGCCACGAGTCCTTCTGGCTCTTGTGGCACCCTCCGCACTTCTTATAACCTTCGTAAGAGGCCTTTGCGGCAAACGAATAGTCCGACAGAAGAATAAGCAGCAACGACGAGAATAAAACGGTCAATATTTTCTTCACGCTACACGGCCTCCTTGCTATCCTTCGGTCTTGCCTTCTCCTTGCCGCCGCCGAAGAGTATGGATGTAATGAAACTGTCTAAACGGGCCCTCTTTAAACATGTAGGGCACCCGTTCCTGTCAAGCTCCGGGTGGTAGTGCTTTTCGCAGGTGGGGCAGGCCGCCCTTGGCGTGGATGCGAGCGTCACCGGGCCTCGCCCACAAAGAGCCCCGAGCCCGACGACATTGTCATAGGAGATCGCGCCCTCGGGGCACAGCTCCCGGCACTGACGGCAGCTTACGCACCGGTTGAGTTCGAACTCGATATACGTCTCCCCCTCGCGCTCCACCCTTCGAAGCGCGCCTGTGGGGCAGAAGTTGTCGCACCTGCGGCATATCACGCATCCGCTTAATGAAATGGAGCGGACCGGGAACTCCCCGTCGGAAAGCGTGGCCGAGGAGGCCGGCCCTCCTTCAAGGGCATCCAAGGCATCTAAAAGTATGGCCCTCCGGTCCGGGATATCCCCCTGCGGCGACTGGAAGCCGTCACCGGCTTCAGACGACCTGCCGAGGAGCCTCTCAGAGACCCCGGCCCTGGCCTTCTCCCCGAAAAATGTGAAGAGCTCACGCCTGGAATACTCCGGGGCCGGCGCTATTTCCCTGACCCTCCCCTTCGTGCCCTTTCTCCGGAAGACGGTGCCTCGCCCTGCGCCCCCGGCCCCCCCGGCGCCCCTGGAGGGGGCGGGGGGGGCATCCGTCAGGAGCTCTATCATGTCGTGGATGGCGAGGGCCGACAGGAGGTTCTCGGCATAGGCCGCATTCTTTTTAATTATCTCCATCCCGCCGGTTATGGAGCACCCGTGGCAGCCGGAGCAGTCAAGGCTTATCTTCAGCGAGTTTCTGGCGACGAGATGTACAAGGTGGGATTCTTTCAATACGGCAAGACAGGGTAGCATTGCAATGCTCAAGCCCTCCTGCCAGCCTGGCCGGATTTGCGCGTCCCGGGCCCCGGGGCCGAGGCCGCAGACAAGCGCCAGAGGCCTTCCCTCGGAGACCTTGACGAGCCTCCTTAAGAGCTCTCTGTCGTCAAGCCATTCCAGGACAAGGGCCCCTGACGGGCACACCGTTGTGCAGACCCCGCAGTCCGTACACAGGCTCCGGTCAGCTGTTATTCGCCCATCTTCCCGTTTCAGGCAGGCTTCCACCGGACAGGCATCCAGGCAAAGCGTGCACTCCGCCTTCTTATGGCGCCAGGGCTGGCATCTCTGGGGAATGTACTGTATCATGACTTTAGCCTTCCAACATCTGGTTCAAGATGAGCAGTTGCGCCTCAGTCAGATTCTCCTGCTAACAGCCTCCCGGTAGAGCGAACTCCTTGTGTTCCAGCTCTAAAAACCTTTTTGTAAGCACGGCCGCCTCCCTGTAAAAGCCGTGGCAGGACACCCTCTCCACGTCGTCAAGGAAGTTGAAGGCCCACCCGCCAAGATGGGCGTTGAAGAACTCGGACTGAAGGCGGCGCCACTTATGGGCCTCCTCCACGCTACCCGACTCCCAGCCGGCGTGCTCCTTTCCGGTAAGAAAGCCCATGAAACCGAGCTCGACCCCGATGTGGTCGGCGAATATCTTCCTCTGTTCGTTTACCACCAGTCCGCAGTCGTTGTAGAGCTTCCTCACTTCCCATTCGGGTTCCTGGCATAACTGCCCTTTGAGGCGCACGGACTCGTAAGGGAGCACCCCTCCCGGCAGCAAGAAGAGCGCCGTGTACTCCTCGGCAAGCTCTTCTAAAAGTCCCTGGAAAAGATGCCCGGGGCCTTCGGCGGACCCTTCGGGCGGGCAGGAGAGCATTCTGGCGACATCCACCCCGAGTGACTCCAGGGCGGAGACGACCTGTTGCGAGCAGAGCCAGTCCAGAAGGTCCCTGTCAGCTTCCCCGCTGTAAAGCCTGGAAAGGAGCAGGTAGACATTGCCTCTGCTCATGGCTGAAAGACCGTTATCCGAAAAGACTTCGCTGCTGGCCATTTTCGTCCCTCCATGGGCGTCCGTCGGGATCAAGGAGGAGAAGTCCCGTGGACGCCCATTTTGATGCCGCAGTATGCTCTTTATCCCGCCCTCTCCGAAGAGCCGGCGTTAAACTCCAGGTACTTTGCCCGACTCAGTACTCAAGCTGCAGCCTTGAGAAGAGGAGCATTATATCCCTCGACTCGGTGGTTGTGCCGCCTTCGAGGTTGTCGGGGTGGCCCTCTCCGAGAAGCACGTAGTCTATCCCGGCCTCAAGCGCCATATTCGGCGAAAAGTGGTACTTGAGCTGGGCGTAGATGTCCGTGCCTATCGCGTCTTCCTGGCTGGCCGGCACGTCGTTGTTCTGGAACCAGCCGACGGCCGCGTACCCGTCGAGCCTGTCGGGTATCAGGTTGGTGGATACGTTGGCCTGGACCGTGGTGACGCCGGAGCCGAGGCCTGCGCCCGAGCAGTAATCGGCGCCGTCGATGTTAATCGCCTGACAGTCTATGCCGGTATCGGTCGGGCCCTGTACGTTAAGCTTGCCGGTGTAGCCCCAGTACCCGGTATGCCCTACTATGGACATAGGGGTTATGAAGGCGTCGCTGTCGTCCTTGGTCGAATCGCTGAAGTCCTCGTCGCCGCTGGCATACAAGCCCATGAGGCCCACCCTGAACCTGCCCACGTCGGCCTTGACCTCTCCCTTTACCGCGAAGCCGGAGTTGCTGCGCTCCATCTCCCCGGCGGAGAAATCCCTCTCGCCCCAGTTGTAAACGGCCCATCCGCCCAGGTCCAGGGAGCTCACCTCGGTGTTGTACCTTACGCCCACGTAGTGTTCGTTCGCGGACGTGTTGCCGCTGCCGAGACGGGAGCTGCCGGAGTTGACGTTCAATGCATAGTAGGAGGCCCCGAGACCGACCTCGGTGTCAGCGTCCACCATCCATTGGTCGATGTCGTCCTCGGGTGCGCTGGTCCCCTCGCTGCCCTCGTTGGCGTTGGCGTGCGCGACCCTTACCTTGATGCCGGAGACGTCCCCGTTCAGCACGAAGGCAAGCGGGTTGTAGTCCCAGTCTGAGCTGAAGAGGGTGTCGCCGAACTTATCGGACAAGGGGACGAGCCCCGCCGTAAGAGAAAAGGCCTCGTAGAACGGGATGGGTGCGGAGATGTAGCCGTGCCTTAGAGAAACTACCGGGTCCCCGCTGCTGCTACCGTTGAGCGTGTACCTTGCGTTGGAGAGGTTCGAGTTGATGTGACCTATGTTGAGCTGCAGGTGCATGGCCACACCATTGTCCAGGCTCACATCCCAGGTCGGCCTGAACCTCAGCCTGGATGCCATCGCGTCGTCCGCCTCTGCCGGGGACCCACCTATGATGGTATCGCCGTCAGATGATTCCTGGAAATAAGAGTTGATCCTGAACTGACCGTGAAACTCGGACTCTATGGCCGGCGCTTCAGTTGCCGCAAAGACTCCAACAAGTAACGCCGTCAGGAATACGTATCCAATCTTTTTCTTCATTGATCACCCCCACAAGCGGTAGTAGTAGATTATTTAAGTGCGTAGTTGCTGTACCATATGCCTCTTGCCCCTGTCATCACCTCCTCGAGTTTTTGGGATATAGAGGTTTTTGATGTTTAAAAACGCCTAAGGTTATCACCACCAGATATCAGGAAGACGCGCCATCGGCCCGGCTAAAAGCGCTCGGTAGTAATCGCAGGCATTGGGTCCGATGGGTAGCTCCCTTTTTCTAAGGTCGAGTACTCGAGTACTTTAGAAGGCGTAGCTCTATTGCGAAAGGAAGTTCTTGCTTCTTGACTTGAAGGTCAAGCAGTTCTTACGTTTACAACTGCCTTGAGACAGGCTGAGAAAGCCCGAAGCCGGGCTCCAGCACCACCTGCGCCCTGACCTGAATGGAACAAGACTTAACGAGGTTTGGTGATGTGACTGTGTGGCTGTAAAAAGTGTATACCGAGTTAACCCCTAACCTGTTAATCTTATACCAGACAGGTGACTTGCAAACGGTCAGGCTATTTGCTTAACGTCGATACGGAATTACAGCTTTTTAAAACGGTCTTTTCCAGTTATGGACGTGATTCTATACTCCTTATAATTGTTTGTCAACCCAAAAGATTGAGTTTTTTGCAAATAAAGACGCTACCGGACAGGCCTTTGGGTATGCTCCCAGCGCGCTCCTCTAATGTGGGCAAGTGGCCAAAGGGCGTGCAATCCAGGCCACAAGGCGGACTGCGGAGCCCGGCTAAAACCTTTTTCAGTTGACAAATCCGGTTATTGCTGGCATCATCAAAGGACAAAGGTAAAAACCGTTCGAAAACCGCTTATTAAGGAAGGAGACGGACCATGTTCGGACTTGGGACTACTGAGCTGGTACTCATACTCGCCATAGTAGTTATCATCTTTGGCGCAAGCAAACTGCCCGCGCTGGGCTCCGGAATGGGCAGGGCGATAAAGAACTTCAAGAGCGCCACCTCGGATGCCGAAAAAGAGGTTTCCTCCCTCAAGGACGACCTCTCCTCTTCACTCAAAGAGGACCGCAAGACCTGAGGGCCGGAATCAGCCTCGTTGCACGCAGCCATTTTTCCACCCTCTCATGAAGTCAGCCGAAGAGCTTGACCTGTGAGACCTGCGTCATGGTCCGCTCCCCGATAACCTCGCCCACGCCGCCCACGCCACATTCATCACATTTATCACCACTGCCCCCCCCCCTGTCGCTGGATAGGCCCGTTCCCCTTATCATAAGCTGAGTCCGGCGGCTCGCCCGCCGGCCCGGTTCGCGCTGGAAAGACCCTCTGTCGAAAAAAAATGGAATAAAACCGCCCCCTGCCGACTCTAATATATTCAGAAACGTCCGTCATGGCGTGCATTGCAAGGACGGATTTTCAAAAAAGAGAAAAAACGACGACATGTATTCGAACCATGTGATGAAGAAGGCTCTGTTGTTGGTCGTTCCCATGCAGTGGGCGAAGACCTGGTGGGGCACCACGAAGGGCTTGCCAGGCAGGGATATTCAAAGGCCGGGTGGTTAGATGTTCTCAAGCGCCGCGCGAAGAAGAAGGAAGTTCATGGAGCTTACCAGGCCGCACCTTAAGCTCCTCTACAACATGGCCCTCAGGTACACGGGCCGGAGTGAGGACGCCGAGGACCTCTTGCAGGAGACCCTCTACAGCGCCTTCAAGAACTTCCGGCAGCTAAGGGAGGTTTCGAGCCTGAAGGGGTGGCTCATATCCATAATGAGAAACAGGCACATCAGAGAGTCCCAGAGGACGGTGCGCAGGGCTGAGGTGGAGCTGGACGAAGGCAGGTCTTATTTAAGCGCCCTGGAGGCCGCATCGGCCATGGGCGACCCCGAGGGGCTGGTCATAGGCAAGTTGGAGTCCTCGAGGCTTCAGGCCATACTGGACAGGCTCCCGGAGAAGTACAGGACGGCGGTCATCCTCTCATGCGTGGAGGGGCTTTCATACAGGGAGATATCCGAGGCCATGAACATGCCCATAGGCACCGTCATGTCGAGCATCTCCAGGGGCAAGGCCCATGTAAAGAGGGAGATACTCAGGGCCTCGATGGAAGAAGCAGGTAGCGTGCTCAGCATTATGGAGCGCATCAAGGAAAAAGGGTGATGTCATGATCTGCTCCGATTTCAAAGAATGGCTCCTTGAAAGGGGCGGGGGGGGCAGGCCGGAAGGGCCGGAACGGGGGTGCGGACCAGAGCGGGGGGGCGAGGCAGAACGGGGAGGCGAGGCCGCCTCCCACGCCGGGTCATGCGCCTCCTGCAGAGCCCTCCTTGAGCTCGACGACGCCCTTGAGAGGGCGATGGCCGAGGGTATGCGTGAGGTAGAGGTGCCGCAGGGCCTGGAGAAAAAGGTCGAGATGAACCTTGAGCCCTTCGGCGACGGCGGGGCCGCGGGCCTACGCAGGCTCGTGACCAGGGGCATGGCGCCGCTGGCCGTTGCCGCGGCCATACTCCTGGTCTTTATGCTGACCGGACGGGGAGACTTCAGGAGCATGGACGAGATAGGGAGTCTCGCGGTAAAGAGCCACAACGAGGGGCTTGCCGCAGAGTTCGCCGCCGCCGACGTGCCGGAGCCGGCGGCCTGGTTCACGGAAAGGCTCGACTTCCCGGTAAAGCTCGCCTCCATGGAGGGGCTAAAGCTCCTTGGAGGGCGAAAGTGCAACCTCGGCAAGAACGAGGTCGCCTATCTCTTCTACGAAAGGGACGGCAGGCCCGTCTCCACCTTCATCATAGACGCCGGGGACCTCGGCTTTGAGATGGCCGAGGACCGGCCCTACAGCTTCTCCATAGGCGGCAACGGGGTCTCCCTTAAGAAGGACGGGTCCCTCGTCTACGCTACCGTCGATTGAGCGGACGGCGGCGATCCTCTCAACCCGTCAACCCGAACCCGGCATGAGGCCCCCCGCCCCCCGGCCCCCCCGCCCCCCCCCGCCGGGAGATAAACCCCTTTGCAGGCTCAGAAGTTGTACTGGGCCTGAGCGAAGAGCTCGTCAACGTCCTTGTCCTCCGTCCCGTCTATTGACTTGCCTATCCTGTATGTGGCCTGCAGCTTTATATCATGCTTCTTTATAAAATAATTTACGCCTAAGGACGTCCTGGTCCAGTTCTCCGCGTAGTTGTCGGCGTCCTGGAGCTCAAAGCCGGCCGCCAGCTCGAGCCTGGGCGGCAATACCATGTAGCCCCCCTTCAGGGCGAAGTTCTTAAGGTCCGTGGTGCCGTCCCTGTAGATGCCGCTGGTCAGGGTCGTGTCCTCGGCGTCGGCCTTGAATATGTTGAACTGGGCGTCCACGGAGGCCCCCATGTACCTGACGGCGCCGGAGACCTCGAAGCCCGTGACCGATTCCACGCTGCTGGCCGACGCGTTGTTGTCCCCGTCGTTATTCCATATGAAGGCCCCGACCCCGACTGCTGCCATAAGCGGCGTCTTGTCGAAGTCCCCCTGGCTGAACGCTACAAGGCCGAAGGGGTGGTAGTCCACGCGGCCGCCGAAGATCCAGCCCTCGTTGAAGTCGGAATCCTTGTTTACCGGGGTGTCGAAATCGAGCTTACTCGTGCCCGGGTCTATCGAGGCCGAGGCGACTGCCGCCTCCCAGGTCACCTTGTCTGCGCCGAGCTTGCCCTCGGCGAAGAGGCCTAACTGACGGTCCGGGGTGCCGTAGTCGTGGTCACCCACGAAGGTCCTCTCTATGAGCTGCAGGTTGTTGGAGCTCGTGTGCTTCTCCCTTGAGAAGGGGAAGTTTTTATTCCCGAAGCTCAACGTAACTTTTTCAAGACCGCTGTACTGGAAATAGGCGTCCTTTACCGACATCTCGTCCTCGCCGGAGGCCTTGCCCATGTCAAACTCGAACTTGCCCTTCCAGTCCTTGTAAATGGAGCCCTCGATGTATGGCCTGAAGCGCCTCAAGAAGAGTGAGTCCGTGGTGGGCCCGTCGTCGGTGTCGGATAGGTGGTACTGGACCTGTATCCTCCCGCCGAGCTTCAAGTACTTGTCCCCCTCCTGATAGGCCGTTATCCCGGCGGCCTCAGCCGACGGGGCGGCAAAAGAGGCCGCTCCTACGGCAAACAACAGCGCGGCAAGACTCGTCAATAACCTTCGTTTCATGGTCGTATATCTCCTTTCAAGGTTCAAGTTTCAAGGTTCAACCACATGCGGGGCCGTGTTGGCGCACCCGGCGCCAGGAGCCTTCAACGACTACTTCTTTATGGTCTGCAGGTACGCGATGACGTCGGCCAGGTCCGGGTTCTTGAACAATTCGCCCTTGGGGCTCATCATCGTGCCGTGACGGCCGAACCTCACGGCCCTTGCCATCTCTATCTCCCCCAGGGGGGACATGTCCAGGTCCGGGGCCTTAAAGAGCTTTTTGCCCGCGCCCTTCGAGTCGTGGCAGGTGGCGCACCTGGCCTCGAAAAACTTCTTGCCCGCCTCGACATTCGGCACGTACTTCAGGGTGCGGACAAACTCGGCAACATCGAGTATCTCTTTGTCGGCCAGGACGTTCTCCCAGCCCTTCATGCCCCTGCCGTAGACCCCGTACTTGATAATCGTAAGGAGCTCAGAGGGCGCGATAAAAAACCTGCTGGTCCTCAAGTCTCGGGCCGCGTGCGGCTCAATGCTTCTGCCGAACTCGGAGACGCTACCGTCATCGCCGTGGCACTTCGCGCAGTACTTTCTAAATATCCTCTCACCGTTGGACACATCCGAGAAGGCCGTACCGTAAGCACCCGTTACCAGAAGAAAAGCCAGCACAAAAAAGAAATATTTCCTCAAGGTCTCACCTCCCTGTTGTTATTGATTAACGCCCTCAAGGCGTTAAAGCTCAAGG
>DATEAM010000012.1:0-4492 GCA_035288385.1 Thermodesulfobacteriota bacterium | reverse complement strand
GGGGGGGGGGGGGGGGGGCGGGGGGGTCTGAGGACTCGGGAAAAAAGGCCCTCGACACAGCCCTAAGGTTCCTCTCCTACAGGGACAGGAGTGTAAAGGAGGTCGAAGAGAGGCTCAGGCACAGAGGCTTCGCCCCGGGGGAGACCGCCTCATCTATAGAGTTCCTCCTCGAAGCCGGATACCTCGACGACGAAAGGTTCGCAAGGAACCTCGCGGCCACGAGGACGAGGGTCAAGAACTGGGGACCGGCCAGGATCGCCTCCGAGCTCTACACCAGGGGGGTATCGAGGGAGATAACCGAGGAGGTCCTCTCAGCGATAGACGAGCCCTCGCAGACGGATACCGCCGAGAGAGAGTTAAAGAGCTGGTCGCGTAAAAACGGGGTCAGCCTCTCCGGCACGAGCCGGAAAAACCTCGAGAAGGCCTTCAGGCACCTGAGAGCGCGCGGCTTTTCCACCCAGGTAATAATCAACCTCATCAACGGTTGCAGGGGCGGGTGATTTTCCATGGGGTCGGTTTCAGGGGGGTTATTTTTTTAATGTCGACTATTAACTAACCACCATAACGCCCTTTCACACAAAGGGATTTTTTATGCATTCACCGTTACCAAAAAAGCCGTCAAAAGTGTTATAATATTTTGATGAAATCATCTGAGATAAGAAAAAGGTTTCTCGAATATTTCGAGAAACGCGGCCACACGGTCGTCCCATCTTCCCCGCTCGTGCCCGAAAAGGACCCCACCCTTCTCTTCACGAACGCGGGCATGGTCCAGTTCAAGGCCGTCTTCCTGAACGAAGATAGGCGCGACTACCTGCGAGCCGCGTCATGCCAGAAGTGCATGCGCGCGGGAGGCAAGCACAACGACCTCGAAAACGTGGGAAGGACCTCCCGCCACCACACCTTCTTCGAGATGCTCGGCAACTTCTCCTTCGGCGACTACTTCAAGGAAGGCGCCATAGAGTACGCCTGGGACTTTCTGACCGGGGAGATGAAAATGCCCGTAGAAGACCTCTGGGTGACCGTATACGAGGAGGACGACGAGTCGGCCGGGATATGGAAGGAGAAGACCGGGCTGCCGGAGGAGAGGATAGTCAAGATGGGCCCCAAGGACAATTTCTGGTCCATGGGAGACGTGGGCCCCTGCGGGCCATGCTCCGAGATACTTGTGGACCAGGGCCCGGGAGTGGGCTGCGGAAGGCCTGCGTGCAAAGTGGGCTGCGACTGCGACCGCTACCTCGAGATATGGAACCTCGTCTTCATGCAATACAACAGGGACGAATCGGGCAGGCTCACTGCCCTGCCCAGGCCCTGCATAGACACGGGCATGGGCCTTGAAAGGCTCACTGCCGTCCTTCAGGGCAAGCACTCCAACTACGACTCCGACCTCTTTGCCCCCATAATAGAAGTAATAGAGGAAATCACGGGCCTCAGGTACGGGGCCGACACCGAAAAGGACCACTCCATCAGGGCCGTGGCCGACCACGCCCGCTCGATAACCTTTCTCATAACCGACGGCGTGCTCCCCGGGAACGTCGGAAGGGGCTACGTGCTCAGAAGGATCATCCGCAGGGCCGTGCGCCACGGACGCTTCCTCGGCCTCCACGAGCCCTTCGTGTTCAGGGTGAACGCTCGCGTAATAGAGCTCATGGGCGACGTCTATCCGGGGACAAAGGCCTCGAAGGACCTGATAGAGAAGGCCACCCGTGGAGAGGAGGAACGCTTCTTCGAGACCCTCGAGCGCGGCCTCGCCCTGCTTGAAGAGGAGGTCGCCCTCCTCAAGAAAAAAGGGGAAAAGACCATCCCCGGCTCCTTCGCCTTCAGGCTCTACGACACCTACGGCTTCCCCGTGGACCTTACGGCCGATATCGTAAGCGCCGAAGGGTTGACCGTGGACGAGTCGGGTTTCTCCGGGTTCATGGAGGAGCAGAGGACGAAGGCGAGGCAGACTTGGAAGGGAGAGGCCGCGGCGGGCTCCGCGACGGAGCTTTATAAAAGGCTCGTCGGCTCCGGGCTCAAATCCTCCTTCACGGGCTACACCATGGACGTCGTATCCTCGAAGGTCCTCTGCATAATAAAGGACGGAGTGAGCGTGGACTCCGCCTCCGAGGCAGACGCCGTCGAGATAATAACCGAGGAGACCCCCTTCTACGGAGAGTCGGGCGGCCAGGTCGGGGACACGGGCACGATACTCACAAAAGACTTTAGCGCAAGGGTTACGGACACGAAGAGACCAGAAGGGGGCCTAACCGTCCACCACTGCAAGGTGGAGAAGGGAAAAATTTCCGTGGACGAGGCGGTGGAACTCGTAATCGACGTAGAAAAGAGAGCGGCCACCAGGCGCAACCACACGGCCACTCACCTCCTCCACGCCGCTCTTCGCAGAGAGCTTGGAGAGCATGTGCGCCAGTCCGGCTCCCTCGTTGCCCCCGGAGGGTTCCGTTTCGACTTCAACCACTTCGAGGCCCTCACCGACGAGGAGATAAAAAAGTTGGAAGACGCCGTCAACTCCGCCGTCTTGGACAACATAGAGGTCGTGACCGACGAGCTTCCCTACAAGGAGGCCGTCGAAAGAGGCGCGCTGGCCTTTTTCGGCGAGAAATACTCAGAGCTCGTTAGAGTCGTCCAGGTCCCGGGGGTGAGCGTAGAGCTCTGCGGCGGCACGCACGTAAGGAGAACCGGGGACATAGGGCTCGTGAAGATACTCGGCGAGAGCTCCGTGGCCGCGGGCGTGAGGAGGATAGAGGCGGTGACAGGTAAGGGCGCCCTCGAAAGTGTGGCCGCCGCCGAGCGCGCCCTCAAAGAGGCCTCCGAGCTCCTCAGGGTCCCCGCCACTCAGGCCCCGGACAAGATAAGGAAGCTCCTGGACGGCCAGAAGGCCCTGGAGCGCGAGCTTGAAAAACTGAGGAGCAGGCTCAAGGCCGGGGAGGCAAAGGAGCTCGCCGTAGACATAAAAAAGATCAACGACGTAAACGTCCTCGCCGCCAGGGTCGAGGCCGAGGGGCACCGCGAGCTCCGGGACATGGCCGACACCCTTCGCGCGAAGATCGGCTCGGGCATAGTGGTCCTCGGTTGTTCCGTGGACTCGAAGGCCGTGCTGCTGGCCGCCGTCACAAAGGACCTGACCAAAAAGTTCAGCGCTGGCGAGATAATAAAGCGCATCGCCCCGGTAGTGGGCGGGCGCGGCGGCGGAAAACCAGACCTCGCCCAGGCCGGCGGCAACGACCCAAGCAGGATAGACGAGGCAATAGCCGAGGCCTGCCGGACCATAGAGGAGATGGCCGGGGGGGCTTAAGGCGGCCTGAACCTGGCCGGCCTTGACACCTCCACCAGCCTCCAACATACTCTGATCAAAAGCATTCTCCTTTATCTCCCTTAATATACTCGGGGTGCGCTCATGGGTCTTAAACGGGTCTTCGAAATACTCGCCGGACTTGCCGTGTTGACAGCCGTCGTAGTGTATATCGTCATAACGAGCTACGACTATAACCGCCTCAAGCCCTATATAACGTCCGCCGTCTACGACGCCACGGGTAGAACGCTTACCCTCGGCGGGGATATCGGGATCGAGGTGAGCTTCACCCCCAAGCTCATCGTCGAGGACGTCTCTTTCCAGAACGCCCCCTGGGGCACTATCCCCGAGATGGCAAGTGTCAGGCGTCTCGAGGCGCAGGTGGCGCTTTTACCCCTGATCGGCGGGGTCGTGGAGGTGAAGCGCCTCATACTCGTGGAGCCCGAAATACTGATAGAGACGGACCCTTCTGGCAAGAAAGGGTCAAACCTCGAGTTCACTCCCCCCGTTAAGGAGGAAGAGAAAGGACCAGCGGCCAGGGAAGCGCCAGACGCTGCGGACGAGTCCGGCCCGACGCTCCCGGCGATAGTCTTTTACGACATCAGGATCGAACGCGCCCGCCTTACGTACAGGGACGGCCCTTCGGGAAAGAGCCATGCCGTGGGCCTCGACCTCCTCGAGGCGGGTACTACCGGGATAGAGAGCCCCGTAAAGTTCACCATTAAGGGCGACTATAACGATACGGGTTTCGAGCTCTCAGGAAACACCGGCCCCCTTACGGCGCTCGTGGACCCTGAAAAACCCCTCTCCATCGAAGTCAACGTAGTTGCCCTCGATACCTCCCTCAAGCTTGAGGGCACTGTCAAGGACCCGCTCGCCATAAGGGGCATCGAGGTATCCTTCGACTCCCGCACGGGCGACATAAGGAAGATCGGCAAGGCCCTCGGAAAACCCCTCCCCCTCGAAGGCCCCCTCAACGTATCCGGCAGGCTCTCGGACAGGGGACCGAAAAGTTACAGGATATCGGACCTCAAGATGACGCTTGGCCCGAGCGACGTCTCCGGGTCCGTGGACGTAAACCTTTCCGGGGAAAAGCCCTCCGTCAATATTGACCTCTCTTCCGAAAAGCTCGACTTGAGGCCCCTCATTGCAGGAGGGGCAGGAGAAGCCCGGGGGGCCGGGGGGGTCGGGGGGGTCGGGGGG
>DATEAM010000011.1:0-24714 GCA_035288385.1 Thermodesulfobacteriota bacterium | reverse complement strand
ATCCCTCCGCCTGCGAAAGGTTCAACAAGGATGCGGGGCTTTGGGTATACGAAATTGACCCACTGCCTAAATGTTGGCACAAACCATGTCTTTCCGCCGGGATAGCGGAATAGGCTCCGTTGCGGGACAGATGCGACATTTACCGGTTTCAGTATTCCCACTTCTTCAGATAATTCAGAGAATAGCGTCGATTGTCTGCGTCTGTTCATATCAGAATGGCCTCTCAATGGTTTTGTTCACTGGAGGAGTTTCGAGTTGTTCATCAAGTTTTTCTTGAAGAAGTTTAATGAAATCCTCAATTTTTCCCGGCGAAGGTGTGGTGATGGAAAGAAGGGCAGGCTCAAATTTGGTGAAAATTTCATCAACTTTTTTGAGAGAATATCTTCCCGACTTCTGGCCTTTTTCTTTAATCATTTCCAAATCGTAGATGAGCCATGCAATATCCGCATCGGATTTCGGCACTTGCTCCAAATTCGGCAATGTGGCAAAGAAGCCCTTGTTCAGCGCCACAGCGGTCTTCTTTCTCCAACTGTGAAGGATTCCACCCTTGAAAAGAAGCTGTGGGACAAGTCTCTTACGAGAAGATGAAAGATAATCAGGGCGGGGATAATTAGGTTCTTTAGACCAGTCCATCAACGCTCGACCTTGTGGATCTTTTATATAATGCTCAAATGGTTCACGGACGTTGCCGGAGATATAAACGGCCTGAATCTCAAGGGCGCCAAAATCATATACTTTACCGTTATCATCATAAGCTACGAGAACCACGTCGATGCTTCCAGCAGACTTGCCTTTCGAGTCATTCATCCGCACTTCGGTAAGAGAACTCCACGTTGCCGTCTTATCAAAAAAGAAGGATGCAGCGTCATCAGCAATAATCCAGTCCTCTCGAAAACGAATTGGGCAGGTAATAACCGGCACATCATCCTGATAAATACTACAGACACCCAGAGGATTCTTAGCTTTGTCTTTTGTGCAGTTAGGCACTTTATTATTGAAGGGGCATAAGCGATGGGTACGAAAACGATTAGCCTTCTCACCATGGTCTATGGTTAGATATCCAAAAACTTCAGCAAGTGGGTGTTTGTGAATCGACATTTTTTCCTCTGTCCAGACATTTCATTTTATTTTTGCGTATTATATTCATTATGAGCTGCAAAAGCAAACACACAATTTTTAAGTTATTCAGCTATATTAGCCGGGTAGGGTGGGCTCGGCCCACCATCTCTACCCAAACTTTCTAAACGGCGATATCCATCTGTATCCTGTCGTAGTCAACGACGAGTTTCACCTTCTCCTTGCCGCTTTTGGCGACTTTTCTTTCTATGAGGCCGACGGCCTCCAGCATTTTAATGTCATCGGTTACGTTCTTCCTGTCCCTCCCCAGTAACTTCGCAAGCTCATAGATGGACTTGGGGGTTTTTTCATGCACCATCCTTAAAAGCCGTACCCTTTCCGGCGAGAGGAACTTCTGCATATCCTCCACGCTGTCAAAACAAATGGTCTCAGCGGCCTCACGAACGGATTTCCCTTTGCCTGCCTCCTTCCATGCACGCTTGAAATCGGCCGCCATCCCGTCAAGAGTCTTTACCTTAAGAGTAATGTGCTTAATCTTCATGTTTCTTCCTCAAATTTGAAGCATCATTTAAAAAATCGTCCATCAATCTGTCTACATCGTTGAACTCATAGCCCTCTGTCTTTTGTCCGTAATGCCTGTGGTCGCCTTTTCTCAGCCCTTGTAAAAGAAACCTTCCCCAAAAAAGATTTCGCCTATTCCTCGAAGAGGGTCTTGTAATCCCCGTACCCTTCCCTCTCGAGGTCCTCTTTTGCTATGAACCTCAAGGCCGCCGAGTTCATGCAGTAGCGGAGCCCCGTGGGAGGGGGGCCGTCCTCGAATAGATGGCCGAGGTGCGAGTCCCCGTGACTGCTCCTAACCTCGGTCCTCACCATGAAAAAGCTCCGGTCCTTCCTCTCGACGATGTTCCCGGGCTCGAGGGGCTTCGTGAAGCTCGGCCATCCCGTGCTCGATTCGAACTTGTCTTTCGAGCTAAAAAGGGGCTCCCCGGAGACTATGTCCACGTATATGCCCTCCTTCTTGTTGTCCCAGTACTCGTTGTTAAAGGGCCTCTCTGTGCCCTCCTTCTGCGTCACGCGATACTGAAGGGGCGTGAGCCTTTTCCTTATGGTCTCGTCGTCGGGTTTCTCGTATCTTCCGCTATCCATTTCCTTTTCCTTTACGGGTTTTATTTTCTCGGCCCCCCCGGCCCCCCCGGCCCCCTCGCCCCAGACCTTTTTCAGGAAGGTGTCTCTGCCCGAGCCGGCCCTGTAGATCTTGTACCTTATGGAGTGATTCTTGTAGTAGTCCTGGTGGTACTCCTCGGCGGGGTAGAATTTCGCGGCCTCACGCACGGGCGTGACTATGGGCGCGGAGAACCTCCCCGAGCCATCGAGGGCCTTTTTAGACTCCTCGGCGAGCCTCCTCTGCTCCTCTGTATGGTAGAATATGGCAGTGGCGTACTGGGAGCCCCTGTCCACGAACTGCCCTGCTCCGTCCGTGGGGTCTACCTGCATCCAGAATATGTCGAGGAGCCGGGTATAGGTAACACGCTCCGGGTCGTAGGTTATCTCGACGGCCTCCACGTGTCCCGTACCCCCTGCAGAGACCTCCTTGTAGGTGGGGGCTTCCTTCGTTCCGCCCGTATAGCCGGATACTACGTCGATAACGCCGTCCACCTTTTCAAAGGGGTGTTCCATGCACCAGAAGCACCCCCCTGCGAAGGTCGCCTTCTCGAGCCTCTCCCCGGCCGAGACGGGCTGGACCGAAAAGAGGGCGATTGTGATGAAAAAAATTACAAGTGATTTTATGGACATGGCGGTGCCTCTCTATCCGTACCAATGACGTTGCATATAATTAAATTATATAACATAAACGCCATGCTGTCGATTTTTGACGGGGGTTGGTAAAGACCGGGACCGCTAAGTGGCTGTGCTCGGCTTTTTTAAATAAAAGAACCCCTTGTGCAGAGTAGCGGCTTTACGTTGCGCCCTTTTACGGGCGACTGGGGTTTGGGCCGCTCCACTACACCCTCGTCGTCCCTCCCCCGCGGGTACGCCCCGCCATACGTTTCGCTCACCCAAACCCATGAGAGGGTTCAAATTATAATTCCAAATGCCTCTTCAAATCCCCCAGCGCCTCCACCATATTCGGTACGAGGGTGCTCTCTTCCTTCAACTTATAAATCTCCTCGAGCGTATACCACTCGAAGGCCGGGATCTTCTCCGGCTCCCTCACCTCTGGCTCGCCCGAGGTTATGTCGCAGAGATAGATGTGGACCGGAAAATCCCCCTCCGGCGAATGGGTCATGTAGGTGCCGAAGACCCTGAAGTTGCCCACCCTGACGCCAAGCTCCTCAAAGACCTCCCTCTCCAAAGACTCCAGATGGGTCTCACCCCTGTGGATCTTCCCCCCGGGGGGCTCTATCCTCAGCCTCCCATGCTTCCTGTTGTGGACGAGGAGGACCTTTCGGTCCTTTACAATAAGCGCGGCGACGAGCTCCTGTTTCATGGATTCAAGTTATCACACCTTGGGGGGAACTTTCCGCGATAAACTCCTTCTTGGAGAAACCTTTTTGGAAAAAAGGTTTCTCCAAACCTCTTCCAAAAACTTTTAGCTATTTCCCTGTAGGCAGCACCCGTCCCCTCCCCCCCCCTTCCCCCCCCAGAAATCTTTGATTTTCGTTGCCTTTCTCCTTGAAAATCTGCTATCATGCCTATTATTTAGGCAACCATGGACAAGATACCCTTTACTCACGAAGACATACTCGAAAACCTCGCCGAAGGGGTCATAGGAGTCGACCCCGGCATGAAGGTCCTTATCTTCAACCAGTCGGCCGAGAAGATGTGCGAGGTCTCGAGGGCCATGGTGCTCGGTAGATCCATCGGAGATGTCTTTCAAAGGGACGCCCGGCTCGTGGAGATGCTCTCCGAGACCCTTGGCGTCGGCAGGCTCTTCGCCGAGTATGAGGAAAAGCTCACAAGGAGGTTCTCCCCTCCTCTGCCCGTGGCCATAACCACGAGCCAGGTCTTCGACTCGGAGGGTAAGCTCACCGGTGCCGTGGCCCTGGTAAAGGACCTCTCGGGCATAAAGTCCCTCGAGGCCGGGTCTCTAAGAAAGGAGCGCCTCGCCTACATCGGGACCTTCGCCGCAAACCTCGTCCACGAGATAAAGAACCCTCTTAGCGGCATAAGGGGCGCGGCCCAGCTCCTCTCCCGGAAGGTAAAGGACGAGAAGCTCACGGCCTACACGGACATCATCATAAGGGAGACGGACCGCCTCGACGGGACTTTGAAGGAGATGCTCGACTTCGCCCGTCCCGCAAGGCTCGTAAAAAAGGAGATAAACATACACAGGGTCCTCGACTCGGTGGCCTTCCTCATGGGACAGGGCCTCCCCCCGGATACGATAAAGAGGGAGTACGACCCGAGCCTGCCTCCCCTTTACGGAGACGAGGGCCAGCTAACACAGGTATTCATGAACCTCGTAAAGAACGCGAAGGAGGCCATAGGCGGGGGCGGCTCCATACAGATAGCGACGAGGATGATAACGGAGTTCCACCTCGTGGATGCGGGCTCTCAAAAGGGCAAGATGGCCTCGGTGGAGGTAAGGGACAACGGCTGCGGCATAAAGGAAGCGGACCTGGAGAACGTCTTCACCCCCTTCTTCACCACTAAACACAAGGGGAGCGGCCTCGGCATGGCCATAACCCTGAAGATAGTGAAGGAACACGGCGGGCTCATAAAGATAGACTCCGCACCCGGGGCAGGAACGACGGTGGCAGTCTATCTGCCGATAGCGGACTGAGGAAAACTTTTGGAGAAACCTTTTTGAAAAAATGTTTCTCCAAACCTCTTCCAAAAACTTTTAGTTATTTTCCAATGGGCGGCCGCTTAACAGGAAATAGCCAAAAGTCTTTGGAAAGGGGGTCCGGGGGGGAAATGAAAGTACTCATAGCAGACGACGACACGAGCATACTCTGGGTCCTTGAGGAGTTCTTCAGGGACAAGGGCCTCTCTGCGGTAAAGGCCACTGACGGGGCAGAGGCCGCCGGGCTTCTCGCCTCAGGGGAGTTCAGGCTCGCCGTCCTCGACATAAACATGCCCGAGAGGGACGGCCTCCAGGTCCTGAAAGACGCGAAAACCGCCGGGGTGGATACCGCCGTCATTATTATGACGGCCGAGGCCACGATGAAGAACACCCTCGACGCCATGAAGCTCGGCGCCTTCGACTACGTCACCAAGCCCTTTGACCTCGCCGAGCTCGACATACTGGTAGACAGGGCCGTGGAGAACATCGCCTTGAAGGAAAAGGTCACGAACCTGAGTAAAAGGCTTAAGGAGAGGCTCGCCGACGAGACCACCTTCATAGGAAAGAGCAAGGCCGTGGAAAAGGTCTTCAAGACCGTGGGCAAGGTCGCCGGAAGGGACGTGGGCGTGCTGATACTCGGCGAGAGCGGCACGGGCAAGGAGCTCCTTGCCAGGCTCATACACGCCAACAGCCCCAGAAGCGACGGCCCCTTCGTCGCCGTGAACTCTGCGGCCGTTCCAAGGGACCTCATGGAGAGCGAGCTATTCGGATTTGAAAAGGGCGCCTTTACCGGGGCCGTGGAGGCCAGGGCCGGGAAGTTCGAGCTCGCCGACGGAGGGACGCTCTTTTTAGACGAAGTGGGGGACATGAGCACGGAGCTCCAGGCGCGGCTCCTTAGGGCCATACAGGAGAAGGAGTTCTACAAGGTGGGAGGCCGGAGCCCCCTGAAGGTGGACGCGCGCATAATCGCCGCCACTAACCAGGACCTGGAGCGCGCCGTGGAGGAGAAGAGGTTCAGGGAAGACCTCCTCTTCAGGCTTAACGCACTGACCGTTACCCTGCCGCCGCTACGGGAACGGAGAGGAGACGTAGAACTCCTCGCCGAGTACTTCCTCCAGAAGTTCTCCCACGAGTTCGGGGGCGGACCGAAGAGCCTCTCCCCGGAGACACTCTCTGCCTTGAGGGAGTACAGCTGGCCCGGAAACGTGCGCGAGCTCGAAAACGTCCTCGGCAGGGCAGTGCTCCTGTCGCCCTCGGTCGTTATCACCCCGGATGACCTGGGGCTTCCCAGGGACAGGCAGAAAAAGGAGTCCATAGAGGAGATCATAACGGCGAAGCTCCGGCCCGTGGTCGAGAGGACGGAGAACAAGGGAAAACAGCACCTCTACGAGCTCATAATACCATTCATGGAAAGGCCCCTTATAAGACTCGTCCTCGAGAAGACGCGCGGAAACCAGGTCCAGGCCGCCGAGGTCCTCGGCATAAACCGCAATACCCTCAGAAAGAAGATAAAGAAGCTCCAGATAAACATAAACAGACTGAAGGAATGACCCCTTCCATGCCCGTAAAAAGACCCGCCCATATAATAAGGGGTTTTTACCCGATAATTGACACCGCTTACGTAAGGCCCGCGGAACTGGAAGAGACGGCGTTGAAGATAATCTCAGGCGGGGCGCGCATAATCCAGCTCCGTGCCAAGGGGGTCGGCTCGGGTGAGCTCTTGAGGGCGGCCAGGGTCTTGAGGTCCTTAACCAGGGACAATAACGTAACCTTCATAGTCAACGACCGCGTGGACGCGGCCATTTTGAGCAGAGCAGACGGGGTGCACCTCGGCCAAAAGGACATACCCGTGGAAGACGCGAGAGCCCTCCTCGGAGGCAGAGCCATAATAGGGCTTTCCACGCACAGCCTCGAAGAGGCCCTCGAGGCCCAGTTGACAAGCGCCGACTACATCTCCTTCGGCCCGGTATTTAAAACGGGCACAAAGACCGACGCCGAGCCCCCGAAGGGGCTCGATGCCCTAAAAGAGGTGAAACAAAGGTCGAGAAAACCCGTGGTCGCCATAGGGGGCATAACCGAGGGGCTTCTCCACGACGTATTGAAAACCGGCGTGGATTCGGTAGCCATGATATCGGAGGTCCTGAAGGCTAAAGACATTACCTCGAAGGTCTCCTCGATTGTAAAAAGAATTGAGGGGAACTTTTTGTAAAAAGTTCCCCTCAAATTCCCCTCAAAAACTTTTAGCTGTTTATCGCAAGGTCCCCCCCTGCCTTTCCCTTCCAGGGGTCGGATACGGAACCGAGCGCCTCTTTGAGCCTCGAAATAAGTTTTGTCCTGTTCTCCTTGTCTTCCACGACTGCCTCTTTTATCGCCTTGAGCCCAACGCGCCTTACCCACTTGAAGGTCCTCTCGCCGTAGCGGGCGTCCTCCCTGTAGAGCTGCACGAAGGCCGAGACTATCTCCTTTACCTCTTCGGGGGTCTTTACGGTAGCGAGGAGCTCCGCGGCCTTGAGCTCTATCCCGCCGCAGCCCCCAACGTAGACCTCCCACCCCCCGGTTATGCCGTTTACGCCCACGTCCTTTATCGAGGTCTCCGCGCAGTTCCTCGGGCACCCCGCCACCCCCATCTTCACCTTCGCCGGCATCCACAGGCCCTCGAGCGTCTTCTCTAACTCGACGCCGACCCCGAGGGAATCCTGGGTCCCGTACCTGCAGAACCTCTCGCCCACGCAGGTCTTAACCGTCCGGAGTGCCTTGCCGTAGGCGTAGCCCGAGGGCATATCTATCGCGCTCCAGACCCCTGGCAGGTCCTCCTTTTTCACCCCCAGCAGGTCGAGGCGCTGGCCCCCGGTTATCTTTACGAGAGGCACATTATACCTTATTGCCGCGTCGGCTATCCTCTTTAGCTCCCCCGGGGTTATCGCCCCGCCGTAGACCCTTGGGACCACGGAGAAGGTGCCGTCCTTCTGGATGTTTGCGTGCGCCCTCTCGTTTATTAGCCTCGAGGAGTTGTCCTCCTCGCAGGCAGAGGGCCAGACCATGGAGACGTAGTAGTTTATGGCGGGCCTGCATACCTCACAGCCCACGGACTCCCAGCCGAGGGTCTCCATGACCTCGTTTACGGACCTTAGCCCCCGCTCCCTGATGTTCTTTATTATGTCGTCCCTCGAATAGGTGGTGCACGGGCATATGCTCGGAGCCTCTGCCGAGGCCTCGAAGCTCCCGCCGAGCACTGCCTCGAGTATCCTGTCCACCATGGGGGCGCAGCCCCCGCACGAGCCAGAGGCCCTGGTCTCGCGCCTCACGTCCTCCCTCGTAAAGAGGCCCTTCTTCTCGATGGCCTCTACGATCATCCCCTTGGTAACGCCGTTACAGCCGCACACCACTGCGTCGTCGGGCATATCGTCCACGGAGAGGGTCTCCTTAAGCGCGCCGCCCCCGAAAAGGAGTCTGCCCCTCTTCTCGGAGACGTCCGCGCCTTCGAGGAGGTATGAGAATAGAGAGGGGCCGTCCTGCGTGTCGCCGTAAAGGATTATGCCCCTTATTTTGCCCTCCTTGAGGACGAGCCTTTTGTATACCTTCGCTCCTCGGTCCTTGTACTCTATGGTCTCGCCCCCGGGGACCTCCACCTCTCCTGCCGAGTAGAGGTTTACGCCGGGGACCTTTAACGTGGTGGAGGCGGGCTTGTCCCTGAAGATGAGCCTTGAGTCGCCCGCGAGGTGGTTGGCGAGGACCCTGGCCTGCTCGAAGACGGAGGCGACGAGCCCGAAGGTAACACCCCTGTGCTCGACGCACTCCCCGATGGCATAGACGGCCGGGTCATAGGTCTGCATGGTGTCCGTAACGACGATGCCCTTCTGGCAATATATGCCCGAGGCCCTGGCAAGCCCCGCGTTGGGCCTTATGCCCACGGACATGACTACAATGTCGGCCTCCATCGTGCTGTCGTCCGAGAACCTGACCCCCCTTGCGCGCCCGTTGCCGAGTATCTCGACGGTCTTTTTCCCGAGGAGCACGCCTATGCCCATCGCCTCGAGGTCTTCCTTCAGGAGCTCGGCCCCAGAGGAATCGAGCTGCCTCTCCATGAGCCTGTCCGGGAGGTGAACAACCGTTACTTCGGCGCCGAGGTCTTTAAGCGCGTACGCCGCCTCGAGCCCCAGGAGCCCCCCGCCTATGACGATGGCCTTCTTGTCTCCCACCCCTGCCCCCCCTGCCCCCCCTGCCCCCTCGGCCCCTTCAGCGAGGAGTCCCTTTATCCTCTCGCAGTCCCCCATGTTCCTGAAGGTAACGACCCCTGGTTTTTCAGCTCCCGGCACTGGCAGGACAACGGGCATGGATCCCGTTGAGAGGACGAGCTTGTTGTAACGGGCCTCTTGGCCGTCCTCACCTACGACCGTTCTCGAAGCCCTCCTTATCTCGCTGACCCTGCAGCCGGTTTTTACCTCTATCCCCCGCTCCTCGAACCACGAGCCGTGGTGGAGGGTGATCTCCTCTATGGTCTTTTCGTCGGTGAGCACGTGGGAGAGGAGGACCCTGTTGTAGTTCAAGTGCCTCTCTCCCGAGAAGAGCGTTATGTCGTAACGCCCCGGGTCGAGCCTTGTAAGCTCCTCCAGGAAGGCCACCGCCGACATCCCTCCACCTACGACCACGAGCCTTTCTCTTCCTTGCGTCCCCTTCATTTTTATTCACCCCTTGAAATCTTTAAAAATTAAAAGGCGCCTCGATCTTCAACCGAGGCGCCTTTGCCTTAGCCTTATGTCGAAGTTTTCTTAGAACGTATAGCCGCTCTCGCCGTGCTGGGATATGTCGAGTCCCGTGACCTCGTCCTCTTCGGTGACCCTCAGGCCCACGATGACGTCGAGTATCTTAAGTATTATGAACGTGGCTACCGCGGCGAGGACTATGGTGGCCACCACCCCTACCACCTGTGGGACGATCTGGGCGGGGTTTCCGAAGAAGACCCCCTCGGCCCCGACGGAAGCGAAGAGCCCCGTGGCTAAAGCGCCCCATATGCCGCCCACTCCATGTATGCCGAAGACGTCGAGGGAGTCGTCGTAGCCGAGGGCGGGCTTTATGTAGCTTACGGCCATGAAGCAGAAGAAGCCGCCTCCCGCGCCTATTATGATGGCCGACATGGGTCCCACGAAGCCTGCCCCCGGGGTGATGGCTACAAGCCCGGCCACCGCCCCCGAGACGGCGCCGAGGAGCGTGGGTCTGCCCCTCATGACCCACTCGATGAATACCCAGGCAAGAGCCGCCGAGGCCGCGGCCGTGTTGGTGGTGACAAAGGCCACCCCGGCTATGCCATTGGCCGCGAGGGCGCTCCCGCTGTTAAAACCGAACCACCCGAACCAAAGTAGCGCCGTGCCCAGAAGCGTCATCGGGAGGTTGTGCGGAGGCATCGGCTCCCGTGGAAACCCCCTCCTCCTGCCTATGACGAGGCAGGCAACGAGGGCCGATATGCCGGAGCTTATGTGGACTACGGTGCCTCCCGCGAAGTCGAGGGCCCCCATCCCTCCTATCCAGCCCCCTCCCCACACCCAGTGGCAAAGAGGGTCGTATACCACGGTGGCCCATACTATCGCGAATATGACGAGGGCCGAGAACTTCATCCTCTCCGCGAAGGTCCCGGTTATGAGGGCCACGGTTATTATGGCGAACATCCCCTGGAACATCATGAAGACGAGGTGGGGTATCGTCCCCTTGGGATCAACACCCACGTCGTTTAGGCCGAGGAAGCTCAGGTCGCCTATGAAGCTTCCCACGTCGGGGCCGAAGGAGAGGGTGTAGCCCCAGAGGACCCACTGCACGCTTATGAGGCATAGTATGAAGAAGCTCTGCATGAGGGTCCCGAGTATGTTCTTGCCCCTCACCATCCCGCCGTAGAAGAGCGCAAGGCCCGGGGTCATGAGCATGACCAGCGCCGTCGATGCAAGTATCCATGCCGTATCCCCCGTGTCTATGGCGGCCTCGGCCTCCTCGGCCAGACAGAGGGCTGGCACTAAAAGAAACAAAAACGTCGATAGGAATATCTTCTTGACCCTGGACATCACAATTCCCCTCCTGGATTTCCATTTATTTTAAACCGCGCGCCCCTTAAGGCGCACACCCTCAGAGGGCCTCTTCGCCCCTCTCGCCCGTCCTTATCCTTACGGCCTCTTCGGCGGGCAGGACGAAGATCTTGCCGTCGCCTATTTTACCCGTCCTCGCGCCCTCGACTATGGCGTCTACGACCTTCGCCGCCATGTCGTCGGTGGTCATGATCTCTATCTTTATCTTGGGCAGGAAGTCCACCGTGTACTCCGCCCCCCTGTAAAGCTCCGTGTGCCCCTTCTGCCTGCCGAAGCCCCGGACCTCGGTTACAGTCATGCCCTCGACCTGTATGTCGTTGAGGGCCTTCTTGACCTCGTCGAGCTTGAAGGGTTTTATTATGGCTTCTATCTTCTTCATAACTCACCGTCCTTGGTTTTTCTTAGAAATAAAGGAACACGTTAAGGCCGAGGGTCTCCTGGGAATCCGTAAGGGTCCCGTCCTTGTCAAAGACGTCCTTATCCGAGGCGTCGTGGCGGTACTCGGGCCTTATGACCATGTTCTTCCCCACGGTGAACTCCGGCGTGATGGTGACCTCCCACATGTCCTGCGCGGTGCCGGTCCTCGAGCCGTCTTCGTCGTTAAAGAACTCGGCCCTGAAGTTCAGGGCTACGGTGTCGTTAAGGGCGTAGCGCAACATCCCGGCTAACCCCGTCCATGTGGCGTCATCCCCTGCCACAACGACGCTCGCCTCATCCTCGGTCCCGTAGACCAGGTCGAGGGCGAGGGTGATATTGCTGGGGAGCTCGTGCGTGAGGTTCACGTTGAAGACGTGGCGGAGGTTCCCGTCACTGTCTGTTTGCTCGGCCCCGCCGCAGTATTTGAGGTTTACGAGGGTACCCTCGGCTAAGTGTACCATGGCGTGGAGCATGACGCTCTTGGCGTCGTTATTGTCCACGACGCTGTCCCAGCCGTTGTAGAGGGCGGCCACAAGCATCACCTGGTCGTTCACCTCGTAAGCGGCCCTTACGCCCGTGTGGGTGAAGGGTATGGTGAAGTAAAACAGAAGAGAGCGCGAGTAGTTGTAGTTCCATCCGTCGTAGCCCTCTATGACCTCGTAGCCCATCTCCGTTATGAACTTTCCGAAGTCAAGGGTAAGGCCCGACCCCACCGGGGCCACCCACCTTATGTAGGCCTGCTGGAGGTCGAACTGGTCGCTCTCGAGCGTAAGGCCCGTTGAGCGCGTGGCCTCGGGGATGGTGAAACCGTAGGTCAGGTCAGTCCTGAAGCCCACATCCCAGACCTCGGACGCCTCTTTCTGAAATACGAGCTCGGCGACCTCGAGGGTGAAGCTGTTGTGCTTGTCGTTAAAGGGCCTGAAGTTTATGGCGCCTGAATCCGGTTCGTTGAAGTTGAAGTTGTAGCCGAAGGAACTGAAACCGTTCACCTTGATAGTGTCCAGGGCGTCGGTTACGGTGCCTGCCCAGGCGCGGCCGGAAAAAAGAACCAGGACCGCCGTTAAAACGAAAAATATTTTCCTCATCTCCTCCTCCTTATTCCTCTTTTTTTTAAAAAAACAAAACGACGCATTTCCCCCTGATAAAGAGAAAGGCGCCGCTGCCTCCCGCATGCATTCAGTTCTTTAACGAGCCCGCCTGTTTTTCTGCCGAGCCCTCGAAAGGCTCACCAGCCTTGTTAATGCAACCTCCGTGCCGATTCAGGAATCCGCCTGTTTTTAAAGGGCCCGGCCCCCCCCCCGGCCCCCGAAGACCATCGTCTACACTCTTGCCCACCCCCCATTGTGCACCACTTTTAATCACCTCTTGCCTAAAAATCAATCTACGAGCCTTAAAAACCTCCTTATTATCGTGGAGCCGTACCCGAGTATGGAGGGGAGTTTTTCCGGGGCATCCCTCAATATCCTTCTCGGGTCTATCGAGCCCTTAAGCCCGGCGAGCTCATCAGCCCCCGCCGATATGAAACCCCTTACCATGTCGGGAGTGACCTCGAAGTGGAACTGGAAACCGTAGGCGCGTCTGCCGACGCGTATAAGCTGGTTCGTGAAGAGCTCCGAAGAGGCGAGGTTGGTTGCGCCCCGGGGTATGTCGAAGGTGTCGCCGTGCCACTGGAAGACCTCGAAACTCTCTGGAAGCCCCACGAGGAGAGCGTCCCTCTTGCCTTCCCCGGTAAGGGCTATCCTGTAAAAACCTATCTCCTTGGCGTGGCCCTTGTACACGGGCGCCCCGGCGGCCCTGGCCATCATCTGCGAGCCGAGACATACGCCCATGACTGGGAAGTCATCCCTGAGCGCCGACTCTATGAGCCTTATCTCCTCGGTTATGAAGGGGTATAGGCCCTCCTCGTATACGCCCATGGGCCCTCCGAGCACCACGAGGGCCGAGTAGCCGCTTACAGCACGCGGCATCCTCTCTCCCCTGTATGCCCTTACGTAACGGGGGATGAAGCCCGAGAGCCTGAACTCTTTACCTATGATGCCGAGCCCTTCGCATGCCGCGTGCTGTATGACGAGAAACTCTCTCTCCACAAAACACCTCCGGGACGTTAGAGGATTTTCCCTGGGGGGAACCTTTCTGGAGAAAGGTTCCCCCCCAGGAGGAATCACTCTCCGAGGCTTATGATGATCTCCTCGGCTATCTCCTTCATTGATTTTCTTCTGTCCATGCTCTCTTTTCTTATGCGCGTGAAGGCCTCTTTTTCCGAGACCTTCTGCGTTTCCATGAGGATGCCCTTCGCCTTTTCTATTATCTTTCTCGCCTCGAGGGTCTTCTTTAGGTCGAGGTTCTCTTTCCTCAGGACCTCGAACTCGCGGAAGCGCGATACGGCGAGCTCTACTGCGGGCAGGAGGTCTTCGAGCCTTACGGGTTTCGTCAGATAGGCCATGACCCCTGCCTCCACGGCCCTCCTTATGGTCTCCGGGTCGTCGGTGGCAGTAAGGAGGACGACGGGCGTGGGATGGCTCCTGTTTATCTCTCGTGCGGCCTCTATGCCGTCCATGACGGGCATCTTCACGTCCATTATGACGAGGTCGGGGCTTGTGGCGGAGCATATGGCGAGGGCCTCCTCGCCGTTTTCTCCCTCGCCGGCCACTTCGAAGCCGCTCTCCTCGACGAGCCCCTTCAAAACCGCCCTCTCCGAGGCGTCGTCGTCTATTATGGCTATCCTCGTCATGACCTAATATGATAAAAGCAAATTCAATGCCACATCCTTTAAGGACTGCCAAATACGGTTCTATTCCTTGATTTAAAGGGATTCGGTGAGGAGGTTTAATGGAAAGAAGATCTGCATGGTGCGGGTTTTTGAGGCATGGGTGGTTAATTTTTGGGCACCAGGGGGAAACTTTCTGAAGAAAGTTTCCCCCTGGACCCCCTTCAAAGACTTTCGGCTATTTCCTGCCAGGAGGCTGCGTACGGGAAATAGCTAAAAGTTTTTGAAGGGAGTCTGAGGGGAACTTTTTACAAAAAGTTCCCCTCAGTCTTTTTTAGGGCCTTCCTGTATATCTCCATATAGTTCTTCGCCGACTTCTCCCAGGAGAAGTCCTCTGCCATGGCGTTTTTCTGGAGTTTACTCCAGGCCTTCTTGTTCCTGAAGACGGCGAGGGCGTCCTTGACCCTCGATGCAAGGGCGGCGGCGGAGTATTCCTTGAACTTGAATCCAGTGGCGCCCTCTTCTCCGAAGTCCCTTACCGTGTCGTCGAGCCCGCCCGTGGCCCTCACAACGGGTATGGTGCCGTACCTCATGCTGTATAACTGGTTCAGCCCGCAGGGCTCGTATCTCGACGGCATGAGGAAGATGTCGCTTCCAGCCTCCACGAGGTGGGCGAGAGTGTTGTCGAAGGCTATCTTTACGGAAAGCTTGCGGGGGTATTTTTCTGCGAGCTTTTCTATGAGGCCCCGGTACACGGTCTCGCCCGTGCCGAGGATTACTATGCCGAGATTGAGCCTCATGAGCGCCGGCATGGCCTCGGCGAGTATGTCGAAACCCTTCTGTCCGGCGAGCCTCGATATCATCCCTATTACAGGCGTGGTCTCTTCGAGGTCGAGGTCGAAGGCCTTCAGGAGCTCTCTTTTGCAGGCCCCCTTGCCGGAAAGGTCGTCGGGCGAGTAGTTTCCGGGGATAAGGGGGTCGGTGGAGGGGTTCCACTCGTTGTAGTCCGCGCCGTTGACCACCCCGTAGAGGTCGTCGCCCCTTTTATTGAAGAGACCGTCGAGGCCGTAGCCGTACTGGGGTGTGCGTATCTCGCGGGAGTAGCCGGGGCTTACGGTGGTTATGGCGTCCGAGAAGACCACCCCTGCCTTCAAGAGGTTGATGCTCCCCCAGAACTCGAGCCCCTCGGGGCTGAAGAGCCCCTTGCTCAGGTCAAGCACGTCGTATAGCTCCGGGGGGAAGACCCCCTGGTAGGCCGTGTTGTGGACCGTCAGGACGGTGGCCGTCTTCGAGAAGTACTCGTCTTTCTTATAGGCGTCCTTGAGGTATGCCGGGATGAGCCCCGTCTGCCAGTCGTTGCAGTGAATGATGTCGGGCCTGAAGCCCCCGGCCTTTATCGCCTCTAAAACGGCCCTGGAGAAGAAGGCGAAGCGTTCTATATTGTCGAAGTAGTCGCCGTCGGGAGTGCCGTAGAGGTAGGTCCTGTCGTAGTACTCGTCGCACTTTATGAAATAGGCGGGCACTTCCGTCTTCGAGTTCCTCAGGACCCTCGCCTTTATTGTGCGCCTGCCTATGGGCACGGTAACCTCGAGCGCAGTCGGCTCTATTTCCATCCCGCTATTGGCGACGTGCCTGTAGAAGGGAAGGAAGATGAAGACCTTCGCCCCGAGGGCCTTAAGCGCCCCCGGCAGAGAGCCCGCCACGTCGGCGAGCCCTCCCGTCTTGGCAAAGGGTGTGGCCTCGGGCGAGGCGAATATCACGCTGAGGTTCATCGGGAAAATTTAACAGAATTATCAATGCGCCGCAAGAGAATAGAGACCGCGCCCCGTGAAAAGGCCCTGTTGCCTATCGGTCGACTTTATGTTAAAAAAATAAGAGGCCGACTCATTAGGGCCATTTTCATGCGTACCCCATGAACGTACCCCATAAAGCCCGTACCTTGACGCAATGTACCTAAAGAGCCTTAACCCCTTTCAGATCGAGGCCGTGACCTTCGGCGAAGGCCCGCTCCTGATACTCGCCGGGGCCGGGAGCGGCAAGACCCGGGTACTTACCTCCAGGGTAGCCTACCTCGTGCGCGAAAAGGGAGTGCGCCCCGAGAACATCCTCGCCGTGACCTTCACGAACAAGGCCGCGGGAGAGATGAGGGAGCGCCTCGGGGGTCTTATCGGGGAAAAGGCGCAAAGGCTCTGGCTCGGCACCTTCCATTCGCTGGGCTTGAGGATTCTGAGGCGCGAGTCCCGCTCCCCGGGGCTTACCGTCTACGGCGACGACGAGCAGTTGACCCTCGTAAAACAGGTGATGAAGGAGCTCTCCGTAAACGAGAAGGCCTTCTCGGCGAAGGCCGTCCTCTGGAGGATAAACCAGGCCAAGAACGAAAACATGGGCCCCGCCGAGTACGCGACCATGGTCTCCGACTTCTTCGCCGAGAGGGTATCCAAGGTATACGACCTCTACCAGAGGAGGCTCGGAGAGTTCTGCGCCCTCGACTTCGGAGACTTGATCTGCGAGCCGATAAAACTCCTCGGGAACAGCCCGAAACTCCTCAAGGACTATCAGGACCGCTTCCGCTACATACTCGTCGACGAGTACCAGGACACGAACAAGAGCCAGTACCTCATGACCAGGCTCCTCGCCTCGCCCCCTGAAAACCTCCTCGCCGTAGGCGACCCGGACCAGAGCATCTACGCCTGGAGGGGCGCCGACATCTCGAACATACTCGACTTCACGCGTGACTACCCCGAGGCCACGGTGCTGCGTCTCGAACAGAACTACCGCTCCACCCAGAAGATACTCTCGGCGGCGAACTCGGTCATACGGAAAAACACCCGCAGGATGGAAAAGGACCTCTGGACGGAGAACCCCGAGGGAGAGCCGGCGGAATACGAGGAGGCGGCCGACGAATACCACGAGGCCAGGGGCGTGATAAAAAAACTGAAGGAACTCATCTCGGAAGACCCGACCATCGGCTACGGCGGCGCCGCGGTATTTTACAGGACCAACGCCCAGTCGAGGGTCTTCGAGGAGCAGCTTATAAGAGAGGGCATACCCTATACCGTCGTTGGAGGGGTAAGGTTCTACGACAGGAAGGAGATAAAGGACGCCCTCTCATACCTGAAGACGATAGCGAACCCCGGCGACGCATTAAGCTTTCACCGGGCCCTCGTAAACCCCCCTCGCGGAGTGGGCAAAGCGAAGCTCGACAGGATAATGGAAATAAGCTCCTCGGGCGCCCTTTCGCCCTTCGATGCCCTGAAGGAGGCCATGGCTCAGGGGCTCCTCCAGAGGACCGACGTAAAAGGGTTCATAGAGGCCGTCGAGGATTTCAAAAAGGACCTCGGCGAGGTAAAGCTCCACGAGCTCGTCTTGAGGCTCCTCGAAGACTCGGGCTACATGCTCTCGCTGCACGAACAGGACACCGAGGAGGCCTACGGCAGGGTGGAAAACCTCTTCGAGTTCGTCTCTGCCATAAAGGACTTCGAGGCCGCCAAGGCCGGGGCTACGCTTCCCGACTTCCTCGACCACATCTCGCTTATAAGCGACATAGACTCCTACGAGGACAAAACCAACCGCCTCACCCTCATGACCCTCCATTCGGCAAAGGGGCTCGAGTTCAGGGTCGTATTCATCGCCGGGATGGAGGAGGGGCTCTTCCCCCACTCGAGGAGCATCGACGACCCCGAGGGGCTCGAAGAGGAGAGGAGGCTCTGTTACGTGGGGATGACCAGGGCAAAAGAAAAACTCTTCCTCCGCTCGGCGAAGACCCGCTCCGTATTCGGCGAGACAAGGTACCAGCTCAGGTCGAGGTTCATAGAAGAGGTCCACCCCGAAGAGATCCATATAATAGAAGAAGACGGCGGCGCAAAAGAGGACGTTTACACAACAAACGACGTCTACTACACTACCGAAGGAAGCCAGACCCCCCACCCCCCCCATTCGGGGGGCGAGCGGGACCCCTGGTCCGTGGGCATGAAGGTTATGCACCAGAAGTTCGGGGTAGGGGTGATAAAGGGCAGGGCAGGCGCCGGAGAGGACGTAAAGCTCACGGTAAAGTTCTTCAACGCGGGAGTTAAAAAACTCGCCGTCAGGTACGCAGGCCTCGTGCCGGTATTTTGAGGGGAACTTTTTGAAAAAAGTTCCCCTCAAACTCCCCTCAAAAACTTTTAGCTATTTATCCCCTGGCGGGAGACCCCCTCGTGAGAGATTTCTTCCACGGGGTCTCCCGCCAGGGGATAGCCAAAAGTCTTTGGAAGGGGGTGCGGGGGGAACCTTTCTCCAGAAAGGTTCCCCCCGCGGGTCTGCTTGACTTCCCCTGGAAAACCTATTATCATCAACTGGAAGTTGACTTATGAAGATAACCAAGGCGATATTCCCGGCCGCCGGGTTCGGCACGAGGTTTCTTCCTGCCACCAAGGCCATCCCCAAGGAGATGCTCCCTCTCGTGGACAAGCCGCTCATACAGTACGCGGTGGAGGAGGCCAAGGACTCGGGCCTCGAGGAGATGATAATAGTCACGGGGATGGGAAAGACCGCCATAGAGGACCACTTCGACACCTCCGTGGAGCTCGAGCTCCTCTTGAAGAAGAGGAACAAGAAAGAGATACTCAGGATGATAGAGAAGGTCTCCGACCTCGTCCACTTCTCTTACACCAGGCAGAAGGAGCCCCTGGGGCTCGGCCACGCCATACTCATCACAAAGAACCTCATAAGGGACGACCCCTTCGCCGTATTCCTCGGCGACGACATAATAGACTCCAAGGTCCCTGTGATGAAGCAGATGATAAGGGTGTTCAGGAAATACCCCGCGAGCATACTCGCCGTGCAGAAGGTCCCGAGGAAAGACGCCCGCCTCTACGGCGTGATAAAAGGAAAGCGCGTGGCCCCTGGCCTATACCGTGTCGAGGACCTTGTGGAGAAGCCGAAGAAAAACCCGCCCTCTAACCTCGCCATAATAGGCAGGTACATACTCTCCCCCGGGATATTCGCCGCCCTCGAAGGCACGAGGCCCGGAAAGGGCGGGGAGCTTCAGTTGACCGACGGTTTGAGGACGCTCCTTAAGACGGAGCCCGTATACGCCTACGAGTTCAAGGGCGAGAGGTTCGACGCCGGGGACAAACTCGGCTTTATCAAGGCTAACGTCGCCTTCGCCCTTAAACGCCCGGACTTGAGGGTAGAGCTGAGGAAGTTCTTGAAGGGGCTTGTGGCCTGACGCCCGGCCCGTCCAACACGGAGGGTTTTGGAAAACCATGGCAAAGGTCTCTAAGAACACGCCCATATACCTGACGATGCACGATAACGACTCACTCCAGGGCGCGGCGGAATCCGCCGACCCCTACGACTTTCTAAACGCCGAGCCCATAACCCATGCGCCCAACGTGGACATGTTCACCACGCCCGACGAGATCGTCATAGAGGTGGAGATCCCGGGGGTGAGGAAGCACGACATCGAGCTCTTCCTCTGCAAGAACGTGCTTACCTTGAAGGCCCTCAAGTTCGAGTGCTTCGAGGAGAACAAGGTCAACTACGTTTGCATGGAGAGGGTCTTCGGCCGTTTCTGCAGGTCCATAGAGATACCCTCCCCGGTGGACACCGCGAGGGTAAAGGCCGTTTACGAAAACGGCATACTCACCATCACCGCGCCGAGGGTCGAGGACAAACGTTCCGCCAAAAGGAGAGTGCCCATCGAATCGGGCAAATAAAAACAGAGGGGAATAAAATGCCGGAAGTAGACAGGGAAGAAGACAGTATCATGCACGACGAGCAGCTGGTAATACCCGAGGCGCTGCCGCTCCTGCCGGTGAGGGACGTCGTGATATTTCCCTTCATGATAGTTCCGCTCTTCGTGGGCAGGGAGAAGTCCATAAACGCCGTGGACGCGGCCCTTACGCGCGACAGGCTCGTCTTCACCACTACCCAGAGGGACATAACCAAGGAAGAGCCGGACCCCGAAGACCTCTACGAATTCGGCACCGTCTCAATGATAATGAGGATGTTGAAGCTCCCCGACGGGAGGGTCAAGATCCTCGTCCAGGGCCTTGCCAGGGCACGGATCGAAAAATACGTCCAGGCCATGCCCTACTACACCGTGGGGATAGAGAGGATAAAGGAACTCCCTCCGCCAAAGGAGGTCCCCCTCGAGGTCGAGGCCATGATGCGCAACGTAAAGGAGCATCTCGAGAGGCTCGCCTCTCTCGGCAAGGTGGTCTTCCAGGAAATAATGATGGTCATAGACAGCATCAAGGACCCGGGCAGGCTCGCCGACCTCGTGGCCGCCAACCTCGGGCTCAAGATAGACGATGGCCAGGGAGTCCTCGAGACACTCGACCCCGTAAAGAGGCTCGAAAGGGTGAACGACTACATCATAAAAGAGCTCAAGGTCTCGCAGATGCAGGCGAAGATACAGACACAGGCCAAGGAGGAGATGGACAAGACCCAGAGGGAGTACTTCCTCAGGGAGCAGATGCGGGCCATAAAGACCGAGCTCGGCGAGATCGAGGAGGCGAGCGAGGAGGCCGAGGAGTTAAGGAAAAGGGTACGCAAGGCGAAGATGCCCTCCGAGGTGGAAAAGGAGGCATACAAGCAGGTCGAGCGCCTGGAGATGATGCACCCCGACGCCGCCGAGGCCGCGCTCATAAGGAGCTACCTCGAGTGGCTCGTGGACCTGCCCTGGAGCGTGCAGACAAGGGACGTGCTCGATCTCAGGAAGGCGAAGAAGGTCCTCGATACCGACCACTACGACCTCGAGAAGATAAAGGAGAGGATACTCGAGTACCTCGCCGTAAGGAAGCTGCAGAAAAAGACGAAGGGGCCCATACTCTGCTTCATAGGCCCCCCGGGCGTGGGCAAGACCTCGCTCGGCAAATCCATCGCCAGGTCCATGGGTAGAATGTTCGTCCGCATATCCCTCGGAGGCATAAAGGACGAGGCCGAGATACGCGGGCACAGGAGGACCTACGTAGGGGCCCTGCCCGGGCGCATCATACAGGGCATAAAACAGGCCGGGACCTCGAACCCCGTCTTCATGATGGACGAGATAGACAAGATCGGCATGGACTTCCGCGGGGACCCTTCGAGCGCGCTGCTCGAGGTCCTCGACCCCGAGCAGAACTACGCCTTCAGCGACCATTACCTGAACCTCCCCTTCGACCTCTCCAGGGTCATGTTCATAACCACGGCCAACATGACCGACCCCATACCCGCTCCATTGAGGGACAGGATGGAGATAATATACCTGCCGGGATATACGGAGGAGGAAAAGCTCGAGATTGCAAAAAAGTTCGTTGTGGAGAGGCAGCTTAAGGAACACGGGCTCACGAAAAAGCTCCTCGTGCTGCCCGACGAGACCATCAGGGGGATAATCTCCGGGTACACGAGGGAATCGGGCCTGAGGAACCTCGAGCGCGAGATAGCCGCACTGTGCAGAAAGGTTGCAAGGAAGGTAGCCGCCGGCAGGACCACGCCTACCACCATAACGCCGGAGAATCTCCATGATTACCTCGGCGTGCCGAAATACCTGCCCGAGGACGAGCAGGAGACCGACGAGATGGGCCTCGCCACGGGACTCGCCTGGACGCCCGTGGGAGGAGAGATACTATACATAGAGACGACTATAATGAAGGGCAAGGGCGGCCTTACTCTTACCGGCCAGCTCGGAGACGTGATGAAGGAATCGGCCCAGGCGGCCTTGAGCTACGCACGCTCAAGGGCCGAGGAGCTCGGCATAGACGCGGACTTCAAGACCATCGACATACACATACACGTCCCCTCCGGGGCGATACCAAAGGACGGCCCCTCGGCTGGCGTGACCATAGCCGTCTCCCTCATCTCCGCCCTTACCAGGACCCCCGTAAGCAAGGACTACGCCATGACCGGGGAGATTACCCTAAGGGGCAGGGTCCTTCCCGTGGGCGGGGTAAAGGAAAAGTCGCTGGCGGCCTTGAGGGCCAAGATAAAGAACGTCATAATCCCCGAGAGGAACAAAAAGGACCTCGAGGAGATACCGAAAGACGTAAGGAAGAAGCTCAACTTCATACCCGTAAGCCACATGGACGACGTCATAAAGGTCATATTCAAGAAGAAGAAAAAGACCGGGGCGGCCAAAAAACCGGCCAGGCAGCTCAAATCCCAGAAACACAAGCACGCAAGGCCCTGAGGAATGCGCCTTAAAGATATCGGCGAGGACCGCGTCATAAAGGACCTGGCCAGGAGGTTCGCCCCCGAAGACACGAGGCTCATAAAGGGGATCGGGGACGACGCGAGCGTAACCCCCGGGAAAAAGGGGCAGGTCCTTCTCGCCACCACCGACATCCTCATCGACGGGGTCCACTTCAAGACCTCTTACACCCCCGCCCGTCTCCTCGGCAGAAAGGCCGTATCCATCTCGCTCTCGGACATAGCCGCCATGGGGGGCGAGCCGGGTTTCTTTCTCGTATCCCTGGGCCTTCCGCCGAATACCGAAAAGGTCTTCCTCGACGAACTCTACATGGGCATGGGCTCCGTTGCCAGGGCCCACGGAGCGCTCCTTGCCGGGGGCAACATCTCGAGGGCCCCGATGGTCCTCGTATCGGTTACCATCTTCGGCCAGATGAGCGCGAAGAGGGTGGTCTACAGGAGCGGGGCCCGTCCCGGCGAAGACATCTACGTTACGGGCACCCTCGGGGACTCGGCCCTCGGCCTCAAGACGCTTAGAGAACAGGGCAGCTCGGCCTTGAAAAAAGGACCCTTCCGAAGGGCCGTTAAAAAACACCTCGACCCCGTCGCGAGGGTAGACCCCGGCAGAAGGCTCTCGGAAAAAGGGCTTGCGAGCGCCATGATGGACTTAAGCGACGGGCTCCTCCTCGACCTCAAGCGCCTGTGCGAGGCAAGCCGCGTCGGGGCCGCGGTAGAGGCCGCAAGACTGCCCCTCTCCGCCGATATGCGGCGCTACTCCAAGGTAGCCGGAAAAGGCGGCGCAAGGCGGATGGCCCTTACGGGAGGAGAGGACTATGAGCTCCTCTTCACGGCGCCACCGGAGAAAAGAAGGCCCATCGCAAGGCTCGCAAAAAGGCTCGGCCTTGAGATAACCCGGATCGGCACCGTGACCCCTAAGGGCATAGGCGTAAGGGACGAACTCGGCGTCCCGGTAAAGGTCGGTGTGCCCGGCTTCGAGCACTTTTAGGCCGCGAAGAAAAACCTTTCTGCCTCTCACGATTTATGGTATAAAGTTCACCAGGCAAACTTTTCTCCCATCAGGGAAACCCTCACCCTGCCCGTCACCGGGAATCCTCATCCAGTCGAAAGATTATTTAAAAAAACAAAAAGGCTCGCGTCCGGCTCCTTCATTTCAAAAAATCCTCCAGTACGCGGTGCGGCAATCCGTAGGGGGTGGTGTTATGGAAGCGAAGGTTCCCGTTGGATACAAGTTCATATTCGGTTTCATCGCCGTGGTGGCCGCCGTGGCCTTTGTCCCCGACCTCGTGGACATGACCGGGGTCGTCGAGTGGGTGCGCCAGCCTCTTAGCTTCCTTACGGCCATACTCATAGGCCTGGTGCTCGGCACCGTGTTCACCAGGGGCTTTACAAGGCAGTTCAACCTCCTCAAGGACACGGCCATAAGGATAAGCAGGGGCGAGCTCTCTAACTCTAACACGCTGAAGAGGGGCAAGAAGCTCTTCAGGGACGAGACCACCGAGCTCGAGGAGGCGATAGACCTCATGAGCGGGAGCCTCCGTGGCCTCGTTGAGCACATAAAGGAAGCCGTCACGAACCTCACCGAGTCCCAGGCCGTTTTCAACGCAGTAGTCAAAAGGGGGCACGAGACCTCCAAGGAGGTCATCTCCGGGACGTCGAGCATATACGACGGCGCCCAGGAGCAGGCGAACCAGATAGCCGCGGCCTCCACCACCGTTAAATCCATGGCCGAGCTCGCCGACGACGTGGAGAAAAAGGTCACCGAGAGCGCCAACGCCAGCCAGCAGGTAAACTCCATGGTCCACAGGGGCGCCGTTACGGCCACATCGGCCATGGAGAAGATGGAGACCATCTTCAAGGGCATGGAGAACACCGGGGGCGCCGCCGATAGGCTCAAGGATAAACTCAACGACATACCCAAGATACTCGACGTCATAACCCACATATCCCGCCAGACAGACCTCCTGGCGCTAAACGCCACCATAGAGGCCTCCAAGGCAGGAGAGCACGGCCGCGGCTTCGCCATGGTGGCCGAGGAGTTCCGCAGGTTCGCAGACAACACCAACGACTCCGTCCAGGACGTCTCCCAGATAGTAAAGGAGCTCAAGGAAGAGGTCGAGCGCGTGGTAACCGTAGCCGGCGAGGGGGCCTCCAACCTCAAGGGAGGCAGGGAGGACCTGAGAAAGATAAGGGAGATACTCGCCGACATCACCAAATACACCTCCGACGTGGTCGAAAGGGCGGCCCTTATACTCAATCTCACGCACAAGCAGAAGGAGAAGGCTGAAAAGACCGTCTACATAACCGAAGAGATAGCGAAGATAGCACGGGGGAACGTAAAATCCACGGAGCTCGTCGAGGGCGCCGTGGAGAGGCACGGCGCGACGATAAAAGAGACGATGGAGGCCTCCAGAAAACTCTCTCAGCTCTCCGCGGAGCTTAAGAACGTGGTGGAGCGCTTCGACCTCGGCTAAGTGGGCCGTGGG
>DATEAM010000010.1:0-9321 GCA_035288385.1 Thermodesulfobacteriota bacterium | reverse complement strand
AACGAAATCGTGGACGTGAGGCTTACGGGGCTTTCGGGCACAAAGGGGATGAGAGGAAAGGCTATACTGAGGGGAACTTTTTGAAAAAAGTTCCCCTCAGACTCCCCTCAAAAACTTTTGGCTATTTCCGGCTATGGTAATCCCTTAACGGGAAATAACCAAAAGTCTTTGGAAGGGGGTTTGGGGGGAACCTTTCTTCAGAAAGGTTCCCCCAAATTATTTAAAAGGGCTTTTTATTAGTATCGCGTCCTTTCTCTTCGCCCCCACGCTTATCATGAAAGCCTTAAGCCCGGCGAGCTCCTCGATCCGTCTTATGTATTTCCTCGCGTTTTCAGGGAGTTTTGCGAAGGTCTTTATCCCCTGGGTCGAGCTCATCCAGCCCTCCATCGTCTCGTAGACGGGTTTGCACTCGAAGAGTGTCGAGCTATCCGTGGGGAAGTCATCTATGACCTTTCTTTTGTGCTTGTAGGCCGTGCATATCTTTATCTTCCTTAGGTTGTCGAGGACGTCGAGTTTCGTGATGACGAGCCCGTCGAGGCCGTTTACCCTGACGGCATACCTTACGGCCACGGCGTCGAACCACCCGCACCGCCTCGGCCTCCCGGTGGTGGCCCCGTACTCCCCCCCGTGCTCCCTCAGTCTCTCTGCCGCTCTTCCTGCGAGCTCCGTGGGGAAGGGGCCCTCTCCCACCCTGGTGGCGTAGGCCTTTGTTACGCCTATTACGCGGTCGAGCTTCGTTGGGCCAATGCCCGAGCCGGTGGCCGCCTCTCCGGCAACGGTGTTGCTCGACGTCACGTAGGGGTACGTGCCGTGGTCTATGTCGAGGAGCGTGCCCTGGGCGCCCTCGAAGAGTATTTTTTTCTTCTTCTTTATCGCCTCGTCGAGGAACTTCCCCGTGTCCGTTATGAGGCGGGCGATCTTTTTGGCCATCTCCATGTACCTGTGGTATATCTCGTAGACCTCGTAGCCCTTCTCGTGGAGTATGGTCTCCATGTAGTGGTTCTTCTCCATGAGGTTCGCCTTGAGCTTGGACCTGAAGACCTCTTCCTTCAGCAGGTCGGCGCACTTGATGCCGCACCTCGAGACCTTGTCCTCGTAGGCCGGGCCTATGCCCCTCTTGGTAGTCCCTATCTTCAGGCTCCCTCTAAGCCTCTCCCTGGCGGCGTCGAGGGTCTTGTGGTAGGGGAGTATCAGGTGGGCGTCCTTGCTTATGAGGAGGCTCTCCGGGTCGAAGAGCTTCTTGGACTTGAGGAGCTCGATCTCGGCGAGCAACACCTCCGGGTCCACTACGACGCCGTCTCCTATGACGCAGGTCTTGCCCCTGTGGAGTATGCCCGAGGGTATGAGGTGGAAGACGTACTTCTCCTCGCCGACTATCACCGTGTGGCCGGCGTTGTTGCCGCCCTGGAAGCGCACTACGATGTCGGCCTCGTCGGCGAGGATGTCTACTATCTTGCCCTTGCCCTCGTCGCCCCACTGGGCGCCCACTATGACTACGTTGTTCGCCATTTTTTAGTTGGGGGAAACACAATCTGTAAGAAAGGTTCCCCCCAAACCCCTTTCCAAAGACTTTTGGCTATCCTGTGGAGGGAGACCCCTTGAAAGCGATTGCAAGCAAGAGGGGGTCTCCCTCCACAGGATAAAGAGCTAAAAGTTTTTGAGGGGGGTCTGGGGGGAACTTTTTACAAAAAGTTCCCCCCAGTCACTTCTCCATAGCCTCCACTATATTCTCGACGTCGAAGGCGAAGCCCGTGGCTGCAAGCCTGTGGCCGTACTTTTCGACGAGGGTGTCGTACCTGCCGCCGCTGAGGATAGGTTTTCCAAGGCCCGCGGCGAAGCCCTCGAATATCATGCCCGTATAATAGTCGAAACCCCTTATCTCGCCAAGGTCTATGGTCACATACCCGCCGAAACCCCTCCCGGAGATTATCCCGCAAACGCCCTCGAGGTTTTCAAGGACCCGGGCCGTCTTTTCGTCCCTTGAGAACGCCGTGGCGCTTTTGAGCACCTCTTCCTCGCCGTAGAGGGTGGTGAGGTCGAGGAGCGTTTTTTTCTCCTCCCCCGAGACCTTCTCCCCCAGGCCTTCGAGCACGGCCTCGAGCCCCGAGGAGTCCTTTACGGCTATGGCGCCCTTTATCCTCTCTCTCTCGCCGTCCTCTATCCTGAGGCCCTCGAGTATGGTCTTCAGAAATCCGACGTCTCCTATGTCTATCTTGAACCTCTCGAGCCCTATGGCCTTGAGGGCCTCTACCGCCATGCATATCATCTCGGCGTCGGCCTCGGGGGAAGACTCCCTTGATATGTACTCGGCCCCCACCTGGAGCACCTCCCTGCTCTTGCCCCCCCGGAGGTCTTCGTACCTTATGACGTTTTCGTTGTAGCAGAGCTTCAGGGGGAGCTCGTAATCCCTCATCCTCGTGGCAACCACCCTCGCTATCTGCGGGGTGATGTCGGGCCTTATGGCAACGACCCGTCCGGTAGAGGGGTCTATGAACTTGAGGACCCGTTTCTTCAAGTTCTCTCCCACGCCGAGGGAGAGAACGTCCACGTACTCGAGGAGCGGGGTTATGACCCTGCCGAAACCGTGTTTCCGGAAGACGGAAAGCAGCCCCGAGGCGACGCTCTCTATCTTTCCTGCCTCCTCGGGCAGTATGTCCCTTACGCCCTGGGGCAGGGATATGGTGGGAGGTGGATTCATTTTTTTCTCCTGAGGGGGACTTTTTGCTGAGGAAAACTTTTTGAAAATTGAAAAAAAATTTTCCTCAGGCTCCTTTCAAAAGCTTTTGGCCATTTCCTGCTAACGGGCTCCCTGCCGGGAAATGGTTAAAAGTCTTTGGAAGGGGGTTTGGGGGGGACCTTTCTTCAGAAAGCTCCCCCCCAATTTTTTACAACTCGATCACCCTGGCCGATATGATGTGGGGGAGCTTGAGTATCTTTTCTATAAGGCCCTTTGACAGGGGGGTGTCTATGTTCCACACGGAGACGGCCTGCCCGCCCACGGTCTGTCTGCCGAGGTGAAGTCGTGCTATGTTCACGTTGTTGGCGCCGAGGAGCGTTCCCACGTTCCCGATGACGCCCGGCTTGTCCTCGTTATGGAGGAGCAGCAGGAACCCCTCGGGGATGGCGTCGAGGAAGAACTTGTCTATCCTTACTATCCTCGGTTCGTGTTTTCCGAAGAGCGCGCCCTCTACGACACTCTCGCCTTCCTTGGTCCTCACCTTGATGGTCACCGAGCTCGCGAAGTCTATGGACCTCGAGCTCTTCGTCTCCACGACCTTTATGCCCCGTTCCTTGGCCACGAAGGGGGCGTTGACGAAGTTGACGTAAAGGTCGAGGACCTGGTCGAGGAGCCCCTTTATGCAGGCGATCGTTATGGGGGCGACGTCGTAGTCCACGACCTCTCCGCTGTACTCCACGGTTATCTCCTCGGGCGCCCCTGAGAGCGTCTGGCCCTGGAAGCTCCCGAGCTTTTCCCCGAGGCTAATGTAGGGGCCCAGCGCCGCAAGGAGCTCGGCTGGTATGGAGGGGACGTTTACGGCGTTACGTATGGTGCCGCTTGTGAGGAAGTCGGAGACCTGCTCCGCGATGGCCACGGCCACGTTCTCCTGGGCCTCGGTGGTAGAAGCGCCCAGGTGCGGGGTCATGACCACCTCCTCCATCTTGAGGAGCGGGTTGTCCGGCTCTGGCGGCTCCTTTTCGAAGACGTCGAGGGCCGCTCCTGCCACCAGGCCCGACTTTATGGCCTCGGCCAGGTCCGCCTCGTTAACGATGCCGCCCCTGGCGCAGTTTATGAGCCTTACCCCCGGCTTCATCCTCTTGAAGGTCTCGGCGTTTACGAAGTTCTTCGTCTCGTTGGTAAGGGGGATGTGGATGGAGATGAAGTCGCTCCTCCTGTAAAACTCGTCGAGGGAGACGAGGGCGATGCCGAGCTTGTCGGCGGCCTCTTGGGAGATATAGGGGTCGTAGGCGATGACGTTCATCTTGAGGCCTATGGCCCGGGAGGCCACTACACTGCCGATGTTGCCCACGCCGAGTATCCCGAGGGTCTTGCCCGTCACCTCCGTGCCCTGGAACTTTTTCTTCTCCCACTTGCCCCCCCGAGTGGAGGCCGTGGCCTGGGGTATGTACCTGGCGAGCGAGAGCATCATGGAGACGGCGTGCTCTGCCGTCGTTATGGTGTTCCCGCCGGGGGTGTTCATGACGACAACGCCCTTTTTCGTGGCGCTCTGGACGTCTATGTTGTCTACACCCGTGCCGGCCCGGCCTATCACCTTCAGGTTTTCCGCCGCATCGAGTATATCGGAGGTGACCTTCGTGGCGCTCCTTACGACGAGGGCGTGGAAGTCCTTTATCTTTTTTTTGAGCTCCTCGGGAGTAAGGCCGGTCGAGACCTCGCAGTCGAGGCCCGCCTTGCTCTTGAAGACCTCGATGGCCTTCGGGCTCAGGTTGTCGCTTATGAGTATCTTCATCAGTAACCCTCTCTGAGTATTTCCTCGGCGGCGCCCACGCCCCTGCCGAGCTCGACCTTGTGGCCGAACTTCTTCAAAGCCATCTCCACCGCCGACACCGCTATTATCAGGTCAAAGGTGTCCACGTAGCCGAGGTGGGCGATCCTCAATATCCTGCCCTTCAGGTGGTCCTGGCCCCCGGCGAGCGTTACTCCCATCTCGTCCCTTATGAACTTCACGAGCTTTTCGCCGTCCACTCCATCGGGCACGTATATGCCCGTTGCGGCGTTGCTCGGGCTCTCGGGGGCGAGGAGCTTCAAGCCCAGGGCCAAAGAGGCGGCCCTGGCGGCGCGCGCAAGGCGATCGTGCCTTGCGAAGACCTTTTCGAGGCCCTCTTCCTTTATGAGCCTGAGCGACTCCTTCAGGCCCGTTATGAGGGAGACCGCCGGAGTATAGGCCGTCGTGTCCTTGCCGAGGTTCTTTCTCTCCTTGGCCAGGTCGAAGTAGAACCTCGGGCACTTCGAGCTTTCCCGGAACTTCCAGGCCTTTTTACTCAAGGAGATGAAGGCGAGCCCCGGGGGCAGCATGAAGGCCTTCTGGGAGCCAGAGACGAGGACGTCTATGCCCCAGGAGTCCATGGGCACGTCGAATACCCCGACGGCCGTTATGCCGTCCACTATGGTGAGGCAGTCCCTGTCTCTCGTGAGGGCGGCTATCTCCTTTACGGGGTGGGCCACCGTAGTCGAGGTCTCGCTCGCCTGGGTAAGGACCCCCTTTATGCCGGGGTTCTTGTCGAGGAGTTTTTTTACGGCCCCCGCCTCCACCGCTTTGCCCCACTCCACCTGGAGCCAGTGGACCTTCAACCCGTAGGCCTCGGAGAGCTTCCCCCAGCGCTCCCCGAACTTCCCTCCGTTTACGGCAACCACCTCGTCACCCGGGGAGAAGAGGTTTGTAATGGAGGCCTCCATCGCCCCGGTGCCCGAGGCGGCGAGCATGATTACGTCCTCTTCGGTCTGGAAAACGTATCTTAAAAGCCCGGCCGCCTCCTTGAAGATGGCGGAGAACTGCGGGGTCCTGTGGTGGATGATGGGGGAGGCCATCGCAAGGAGCGTGGACTCGGGCACCGGGGTTGGGCCCGGGGCCAGAAGATACCTCTTTTTCATACGGGAAAAACCTTCCTTTCCTGTGTTAATGATTTTTGTCGAAGATGATTTATGCCTGCGAGCCGGTATGCCCCGGACAAGCCCCCGATAAAACCCGGCAAGCCCCCCTTCCGATGAAAAATCATTGAGGGAAGACCTTCAAAACTAACAGAGACGGCCTCTCCTTGTCAAGAAAAAGGGTTTTAGTTATTCGCCCTTAAGCCCCCTGGTCATGAGGTCGTAGACCGTCTCTTTAGCGGACTTCCCCTCGTAGAGGACGCCGTAGACCGCTTCTATTATGGGCATCTCCACTTTGTTGCTCACGGAGAGGAGTTTTGCCGCCCTCGAGGTCTTTACCCCCTCGGCTACGGTCTTCATGCCCTTGAGGACATCGGTGACGGACCTGCCCTTTCCTATCTCAAGTCCCACGGTGTAGTTCCTGCTAAGAGGCCCCGTGCAGGTCAGTACCAGGTCCCCGAGGCCCGAGAGCCCCGAAAAGGTCGCCGGGTCCGCCCCGAGCCTCGCCCCGAGCCTCGCCATCTCGGCAAGCCCCCTTGTAATGAGCGCCGCTCTGGCGTTGTGCCCGAGGCCGAGGCCGTCCGAGGCCCCGGAGGCGAGGGCTATCACGTTCTTAAGCGCCCCGCCGAGCTCGACCCCGGTAACGTCAGGGTTGGTATACACCCTGAAGTACTCGGTGGAAAATAGATCCTGGGCAAGCCTGGCCGCTTCAAAGGACTCCGAAGCGGCCGAGACGGCGGCCGGGAGTCTCCTCGACACCTCCTTTGCGAAGGAGGGCCCGGAGAGGGCGACTACGGGGTTCTTCCTTCCAAGGACGTCCTTTATTACGCCCGAGGGCCTGAGGAGCGTGGACTCCTCTATGCCCTTTGTGGCGCTTATTATTATTGCGTCGTCGGCTATGAAACGAGTCGCGGCCTCGAAGGCGGACCTCAAGACGTGGGAGGGTATGACGCTTACTACGAACTTTTTGCCTTTGAGGGCCTCTTCGAAGGAGCCCGTGGGCGCGAGGTTTTCAGATAGCTTTACGCCCGGAAGGAAGGTCGTGTTTTCAGAGGACTCGATTATGGAGGCGACTACCTCGGGCTCCCGGGCCCAGAGGGTGACGGAGTGGCCCTTTCGGGCGAGAAGGTCCGCAAGGGTGGTGCCCCAGCTCCCTGCACCGAGAACACTTACACCCGTCGTCATTTGTCCTCCGCGGAGGCCTTTTTGAGCCTCTTTTCTATCCATTCAATGCTCGATTCCACGGCGGGTTTGTTAGGGTAGGTATCCTTTATGCCCTCAAGCACCGCGAGGGCCTCTTTAAGCCTGCCGGACTCCTCGAGGGCCTTGGCCATGTTGAAGAGCGCCTGGAGCGCGACCTCGTGGTCGGGGAATTTTCTTTCCGTCTCCCGGAAACCCTCTATCGCCCTGGCGAGGTCGCCTTCTATGTAATAGGTGTTTGCGCGCTGGAAATGCGCCTTCGCCGTGATATCGGGGTCCCGGGCGAACTCGAGGAGCTCCTTCAATTCCACCCTGGCCTGACGGAGGTCGGTCATCTTGAGGTACTCCATGGCTATGAGGTACTTGTAGTGCTCCCCCTCGCCAGGGCTCTTTTCGAGGAGCCACTGGTACTGCTCCACGGCCTTCGCGTGGTCCCCGGACTCCGAGTATATCTCGGCGAGGTCCTTTCTCGCAAGCATGCTCTCCGGGCTCGTCGGGTGGATAGAGTAAAGCCTGTAATATGAGTTCACCGCCTCTCTCCTGTCCTTGAGGTGGCGGTTGTATATGAAGGCGACCCTGTAGAGGCTCCTGGGGGCGTAGGGAGTGTCCTGGAAGTTGTCAGCCACATAGGAGTATTTTTCCATGGCCTCGTAAAAACGCCCCTCGCTCAAGGATGCCTCGGCCTCCTCAAAGCGTTCTTTCGCGCTCTCGGAAGCACAGCCCGCCATGACAACGAGAAATAGGCAGGAGATGCCTACGGCCAACAAAAGGAATCTTTTCGCTTCCAGGGTACATGCCATGGTGTCCGTTTTATAAGAGAAGGAGGCGGGTAAGGCGGATGCGCAAGGCCCGGTAAAGAGGGTCGTCGGGTCATGGCCCCGCGGTCCTATTGTCTCAGGCCTGGGGGACCGAGACATCCTCCTCCTTTTCGGCGATGGAGGCGATGCCGGTGATCTTTTCGCCCTCTTCTATCCCCATGAGCCTGACACCCTGCGTGCTCCTCCCTATTACCGCGAGGCCGCTCATGGCGATCCGGATTATCTTTCCCTTGCTCGTCGTTATCATGAGCTCGTCGTGGCCGCTCACCTTGGCTATGCCGAGGACCGCCCCGTTCCTGGCGGTTATCTTTATGTTTATTATGCCGCTGCCCCCTCGCTTCTGGTGCCTGTACTCGCTGAACTTGGTCCTCTTGCCGTATCCCCGCTCGGTTACCGTAAGGATGGTGTCGGCGCCCTCCACGGTCTCCATGCTCATCACGCGGTCTTCCTTGCCGAGCCTTATGGCCTTTACCCCGCGGGCCTGGCGTCCCATCTCCCTCACGTCGGACTCGTTGAAGCGTATGGCCTTGCCGAGGCGGGTCCCGAGGAATATGTCGATGGTGCCGTCGGTAAGCCTTGCGGATATGAGGCCGTCTCCGCTGTCGAGCGTCAACGCGATGAGCCCTCCGGCGCGTATGTTCGAGAAGGCCATGAGGTTGGTCTTCTTTATGACCCCCTTGGAGGTGGCCATGACGATGTACCTGCCCTCGGTGAACTCCCTTACCGGCAGAAAGGCCGTTATGTTCTCGCCCTGCGAGATGTTGAGTATGTTTACTATGGCCTTGCCCCTGGCGGCCCTGCCGGCCTGGGGTATGTCGTAGACCTTCAAGGCGTACGCCTTGCCCATGTCCGTAAAGAAGAGTATGTGGCTGTGCGTGGAGGCGACGAAGAGGTTGCTGACGAAGTCCTCTTCCTTGGGGGTCATGCCGGTCTTGCCCTTGCCTCCTCGCTTCTGTATCCTGAACTGGCTCGTGGGGGTCCTCTTTATGTAGCCCCCGTGGGTTATGGTGACCACCATGTCCTCTTCGGCGATGATGTCCTCGAGGGTTATCTCCCCGGTCTCCTCCACTATCTCGGTCCTCCTCTCGTCCCCGTATCTCCCCTTTATCTCCGCAAACTCATCCACGATTATCTTCATGAGGAGCTTTTCGCTCCTGAGGATGTCCTCGAGCGATTTTATGAGCCTGAGCGTTTCGTTATACTCCTCGATTATCTTTTCCCTCTCAAGGGCCGTGAGCCTCTGCAGCCTCATCTCCAGTATGGCCTGGGCCTGCACCTCGGAGAGATTGAACTTCTCCACAAGCCCGGCCTTCGCCTCCTGGGGGCTTTTCGAGGCGCGTATGAGCTTTATGACCATGTCGAGGCTGTCGATGGCCACCTTCAGGCCCTCGAGTATGTGGGCCCTCTCCCTGGCCTTGTTGAGGTCGAATACAGTCCTGCGTGTTACGACCTCTTTCCTCGATTTTACGAACTCCTTCAGCAGCTCCGGGAGCGCAAGCACCCTGGGCTGGCCGGCGACTATGGCGAGGTTTATTATCCCGAAGGAGGTCTTCATCTGGGTGTGCATGTAAAGGTTGTTCAATACCACCTCGGCGACCTCGTCCTTTTTAAGCTCCACGGCCACGCGCATCCCCTCCCTGTCGGACTCGTCCCGTACATCTGAGATGCCCTCGATCTTTTTGTCCCTTACAAGCC
>DATEAM010000009.1:0-4782 GCA_035288385.1 Thermodesulfobacteriota bacterium | reverse complement strand
GGGGGGGGGGGGGGGGGGGGGGGGGCCGGATATAGATTACAGGGTAAGAAAGGTCCAGGGAGGGCCCTTCAAGGAGGTCATTATAAAGACACCCGGGGCGGGCGGCGGGGAAGAGTTGACCTTAAGGGTGGATTTTCACGGCGCCTTCCGCACCGTCGAAGAGGCCCAGGAGGACATAAAAAGGGGTGTCGCCCATGTGGACGAAGGGGTGATGGGCCTTGAGGGGGCCTTTATCCCGGCCTCTTCATACTGGTATCCGAGGGAGCTGGAGGGGTTCGCCTCCTTTGACGTCACCGTTACCGCTCCTGGAGGCTACACCACCGTTACCGGCGGGCAATGGCTCGAAAGCGTCAAGACCGCTCACTCCTCCACTGACCGCTGGAGGAGCGAGCGCCCCACTGACGGGGTGGACCTGGTGGTGGGCAGCTACCATGTGGAAAGGGACGAGTTTAACGGCATAGACGTCTATACCTTCTTTTTCGAGGCGGACAAAGCCCTCTCAGAGCTCTACATAGGGAAGACAAAGGAGTATTTAACGCTCTATGCAGGGTTGTTCGGCCCCTATCCCTTCACCAAGTTCGCCGTGGTGGAGAGTTTCCTTCCCACGGGCTACGGCATGCCCTCCTATACGCTCCTCGGGTCCAGCGTGTTGAGGCTCCCCTTCATACCCGACACCTCGCTTGGTCACGAGATCGCCCACTCCTGGTGGGGGAACTCCGTATTCGTGGACGACTCCCTCGGGAACTGGGCCGAGGCCCTTACGACCCACACTGCGGATTATCTCTATGAAAAGCGAAAAGGGGCGGAGGAGACCAGCGAGTTCAGGTTCAAGAACCTCCAGGGCTACAAGAACTTCGCGGGAAAGGACCCCATCGCGCTCAAGGACTTTAACGACTCCGCGAGGACCGAGACCCGGGCCGTGGGTTACAACAAGGGGACCATGGTCTTCCTCATGCTCGAGGACCTCCTTGGAGAAGAGGTCTTCACCGCCGGATTGAAGGAGTTCTACGGCGAGATGGCCTTCAGGAAAGCGACGTGGAAGGATATTCAGAGGGCCTTTGAAAAGGCCTCCGGCCGTAACCTCGGGTGGTTCTTTTCCCAGTGGGTCGAGCGCGCCGGGGCCCCTGGGCTTAAAATCGGGGACGCGGCTATCGAAGAAGGCCCTGAAGGGTACGACGTGACTTTTGTTATAGAGCAGACGGCCCCTCATTATGCATTAAAGGTGCCTGTAGTATTTACTATGGAAGGCGGGCAGACCGTGACCGAGGTCCTCGACGTAAAAAAAGGGCGCGAGGGTTTCGCCGTAAGCCTATCCGCCCCGCCTCTTGCCCTTGAGCTCGACCCGGAGTACAGGGTCTTCAGGCTCCTCTCCGACTCCGAGATACCTCCTTCGCTCAGCGTTTTTTTCGGCGACAATACGGCTGTCATAGTCGTCCCCTCGGAGAAGACCGCCCGGGGAAAATACTCCTCTTCCGCCGAGTTGCTCTCCAGGGACTACGGGCTTCAGGTGGTAAGCGACACGAGCCCGGGGGTGGAAGGCTACTTGAAGGAAAGGTCGGTGCTCATAATGGGGGGAGCGGGAGAGAACAAGGCCTTTGAGAGGGTGGAAAAAAGCCTCTCGGCCTTCGTAACGTTCGGGCCCGAGGGCTTCAAGATAGGGGAAAAGGCCTTTGCCTCCCCGCCCTCCTCGCTCGCCCTCGCCGTCAAGAACCCCGAAAACCCGGGGAAGAACATATGCATATTCATCGGAGGCGGCACGGGCGAGGAGATGCTCGAGAGAGCTAAAAGGATGCGCTTCTTTACAAAGTACAGCTACATAGTCCTCGGTGAAGGCGAGCCGGAAAAGGGGGTCTTCCCCGGCGAGAAGGTCCTCAGGCATGAATTCGAGACCGGGGGTTGAGCGCCTGGGACGTTCGACCCCCTCGCCGGGCATATGGATTTCAATGAAGTTCAAAATTTGATATACTGTTGGAATCATTGCAGGAGGTTTTTAATGTCAAGGATACCCTTAATGGCTCTGGCGCTTATTTTATCCCTGGCGTCATACGCCGTGGCGTCCGCCTCCTTTGAGGCCGCCCCAGCCGAAAGGGGAGAGAGCCCGGTCGTAAACATCAGCGAGGAGATGGTCCTTGCCGCCGAGCAGACCCTCAGGGTTAATAATGCCTTCCTCGAGTTAGCCGGAAAGATGGTGAAGGAGAGCGGCAGCCCTGATGCCGACATTTATCTGAACAAGGCATACGCCCTCGCCAAAGAGGGTCTGATGCACATGGAGGGCGGAGATTTCGAGTTCGCCGTCGAGGACTTCATGGAATCCACGCGCATGGCCGTATACGCCGTGGTGCTCTCCGGCGGGGACGACGATCGGTTAAAAGAGGCGGTCAAGGGACAGGAGCGGCTTCATTTAGAGGAGGCCGAGCATGAGCGCAAGGAGAAGCTCATAATAAAGGGCTTCTCGGAAGCCGAGACCTTTATAAATACCGCCGAGAGGCTCCTCTCAGAAAGCTATCACCAGGACGCCCGCAGGAAGGTCGACGAGGCCAAGGAGCTTTACAGGTCCGCCAAACACGCCGTCTCCAGAGGGGATTACGACATGGCGCTCTCCGACATTGACAAGGCGTATAAACTCTCCACGGACAGCATACGCGACATAAAGTCCTCGGAAGGCGATATCATAACCTTCCCGAGGCCATCTTTCACCGACGACAGGGCGATATATCTGCACGAGCTCAAGAGGAACGAGACCTACATGTTCCTTGCCGAGAACATAGCCGTAGACGGCGAGTCCGCCAGGATGTTGAAGGAGGCGGACAAGATAAGGGACGAGGCGATAAGGGCATTCGACAAAGGCGAGAAAAAAACGGCCATAGAAAAGATGAAGTCATCGACACGGATGCTTATAGAGTCAATAAGGGGAGTTCAGGGGGCGCAATAAACCCCGTGGAGCGCCTCCTATTGAAAAGGTCCATTAAGCGGCATTGACAAAGCCGCTCGATTGATATAAATTGTATGGTCCGGGGACAATATCCCCGTATCTGGCCCTATCGTCTAGTGGCCCAGGACGTCGCCCTCTCAAGGCGAAAACACGGGTTCGACTCCCGTTAGGGCCGCCATCTTAAAGGCCTTGGCATCAACTGATGTCAGGGCCGTTTTTATGGACCGAGTAGCTCACCGGAGGGTCGGGGGCCGAACCTCCGGTGAGAAAACAAAAGCCCCGCTCCATGCGGGGCCTTGTCTTTTGAATACTACGGGAAGCCGAACGTGCAGGTATTCCTGAATGCCTTTAGAGGGGGCCGCAGAGTTTTGTCCTGTTCCGCCGTGTTCTGCTCCTAAGCTCCGCCGAGTACGGCGTCCTTGCACACCTTAGAGACCCTGAACTTTACGGCCTTCTTCGCCGGTATCCTGATGGTCTCTCCCGTGCGGGGGTTTCTGCCCATGCGCTCGGCCCTGTCCACCAGTACGAGCTTGCCTATCCCGGGGATGGTAAACGAGTTGCCCGCCTCCTTGTAGGCGAGTTCCGCCATTTTTTCGAGGACCTCCGACACGTCCTTCTGGCTCAGCCCCGTGGACTCCGAAATAGCCTTTACCACCTCGACCTTCGTCATTGATCTAGCCATGCCGACACTCCTTTCTCTGGTTTTTTTGGAGAATTTACCCTTATACATACCCGAAAACGGACTTGAGCACAAGACAAAATAATCTTTTTAACGCGAGGAGGTCGGGGGGGGGCGGGGGGGTCCTGGGGCTATGGGGTGAAGACCTCGTTGACCGCGCTTGCCGAACCACCCGGCTCCGTCCCTCCTCCCATAACGTAAATGCTTCCCTCCACTACCGCCGAGCCGAGGCCGTGTCGCGCCGTGGGCATCGGGGTTACGGCACTCCATGAGCCGCTCCCCGGGTCGTAGACCTCGACCTCGTCGAAGGTCCCCAGGGTGGACTCCCCTCCGAAGACGTAGACCTTCCCGTCCAAGGCAGAGGCCGCTATGCCGCTCCTGGGGGTAGGCAGAGGGGATGCCGCCCCCCAGGAACCGGTCACCGGGTCGTAGACCTCGTTCACCCCGAGGTTTTTGCTGTAGCTCAGAAGCCTGCCGCCGACGGCGTAGACCTTTCCCCCGACGGCGGACGCGGCGAGGTGGTCGCGCGCAGTGGGCATGGGGCTCCTGGTCTCCCAGGCGTCGGAGTCCGGGTCGTATACCTCATTTACCGCGAGGTCCTCGCCCCTTGTGCGCCCACCGATGGCGTATATCTTCCCCTCCACGACGGAGACCGCAAGCCCTCCCCTCGGTGTGGGCATATGAGCCCTTTCCGTCCAGGCGTCTTTTCCAGGGTCGTACTCAAAGACCCTGTCCGTGGGCATCCAAAGTACAGTCCTTAATCCCCCTATGACGTATATCCTTCCCCCGACGGCCGCGGCCGCGGCGTGGTGCACTGCCTCTGGCAGGGACGCCCTCCGGGTCCAGGCATCGCTCGTCGGGTCGTACTCTTCAACGAGGGCCGTGCTCCCGAACCTCTTGAACCCCCCGATTACGTATATCTTATTGTCGAGGGCCGCAACGGCCACCTCGGACCTCTCGGTCGGAGCTGGCGCGGCCGTGCGCCAGAGGCCGCCGTCGGCGAGAAGGGCCACTGGCGCAAAGAGGCACAGAAGCACGCAAGACGCCAAAAACCGTCTTGCTCCTCTCTTAAGCCCGTCCACAGGAACAGAACTCCGCATATCCGCCATCACCGGCCTCATGCCCCCCCGCCTTCCCCGAGCCTCTGTGTGGGGCCAGCGCGGGGGACAGG
>DATEAM010000008.1:0-2683 GCA_035288385.1 Thermodesulfobacteriota bacterium | reverse complement strand
GGGGGGGGGGGGGGGGGGGGGGGGGGCGGCGTAAGGCAGATGCCTCTCTTCGAGGAGGATGGGAGGAGGGAGACCCTCCTGACCACAGTGGACTCGATAAACTCTCGCTTCGGGGATTTTACGCTCACCTGGGCCACCCTCCTCGAAAAGGAAAGGGAGCCAGGGGTAATATCACCCTCGTGGAGACCCGATGGGGTGAGGAGGACAAACCCCGGGTGATGTTTTCCGGGGAGAACCTTTCTGAAGAAAGGTTCTCCCCGGACCCCCTCTCCAAAGACTTTTGGCTATCGCATGGGGGTGGCCCCGTGGAAGAGGTCTCCCGTCAGAAGGGGCCTCCCCCATGCGATAAATAGCTGAAGGTTTTTGAGGGGAGTTTGAGGGGAACTTTTTTCAAAAAGTTCCCCTCAATTTGTCAAAAAAAGGGCTTTTACGCTTACGGCGTAAAAGCCCTCTGGTCGGTCGGGTTCTTTTGAGGTGCCTTACAGCCCCATCTTCTTCGCGAGCTTCTCGAGCTCCTTGGGGTTGCCCTCGGCCTCTATCTTGGCCTTGAGCTCCTCGGCAGAGTGCTTGTATTTGCTCTCCACCCTCTTTCTGTATACGGGCGCGCCGTTGTAGGCGCAGAAGGGGTAGAGGTGGCCGTCGAGGTCGGGGTAGTGTATGACGCAGCGCATGACCCGCTCCACGCTGAAGTTGTAGCCGTCCATGAAGTGCATGCCAGCGATGAAGAGCGTGTTGTACACCTTGCCCCTGGCGCCTTCGCCTTCATAGGTGATCCTCTTGGTCCTGTCCTGGTAGCCCTCGAAGCTCTCGAGAAACTTCTTGAAGGTAAGCCCCATGGGGGCCCTGTCGGCGTGGAAGTACTTGTTCAGCTTGTACAATACCTTCACCTTCGAGAGGAGTCCGAAGTCCGAGGGTTTTATCTTCCTCGATATCTCTATCAGCTCCTTCAGGAAGGGCTCCATGTCTATGAACTCGCTTATGGGCTTTATCTCCTTCTTGTCGTCGCTTATGAAGAAATAGGCCCCCTGGGAGCAGTGGGGATGGAGGGTCAGGGTGTACTTGGGCTTCCCTGCCAGGGCCGTTGCGAGCTTGGAGATGGCCGCAGTGGAGGCTATGGGGAACCAGTCCCTCATGGCCTTCATATGCCCAGTCTGGTGCTCGAGGCCGTAGGCGAGGTCGGCGAGCGTGTACCTCTTTTCGAGTATGTGGCTCTGGGAAAACCTCCCCACGAAGGAGACGGGCTGGAAGGCGATCCCGGAAATTATGTCGTTATTCTTAACGGCGAACCTGAAGATGTCGCCCACCTGGTGGTCGTTGTAGCCCTTGACGAGGGTTACTACGGGGATTACTGCTATCCTCGCCTTCCTGCAGTTCTCTATGGCCCGCAGCTTGAAGTCGAGGAGGGACTGGGCGCGCGTCTTCCTGTAGACGTCGTCTGAGACGCCGTCGAACTGGAGGTATATGTTGTCCACGCCGTGCTCCCTGGCCGCGAGGGCGAACTCGAGCTCGGCGAACTTTATGCCGTTGGTGTTGACCTGCACGTAGTCGAAGTTCATCTCCCTGGCGCGCTTTACAATCTTCAAGAAGTCGGGCCTTATCGTGGGCTCGCCCCCGGAGAACTGGACTCTGTTCGACGGGATCGGCTTCTGGTTGGCGAGGTTTTCGAGTATCTTCATTACCTCGTCAAAGGAGGGCTCGTAGAGGTATCCCGCGGCGTTGGCGTTGGCGAAGCATACGGGGCAGGTGAGGTTGCACCTGTTGGTGAGGTCCACTATGGGAAGCCCGCTGTGGCTCGTGTGCATGTTGCAAAGGCCGCACTGGCTCGGGCACACGGTGGCCTTCTTTATCGGGGGGTCCGCTACGCCCCGTCCGTCGCCGAACCAGAGGTCCTCGCACCTGTAGTAGAGGTCCACGTCGGCGTAGAAAATGTCCTTGAAGTCGCCGTGCTCCTCGCAGGTCTTCCTTATCCAGACCTTGCCCCCCTCGGGATAGAGGGTGGCCTTTATCAGCTCCATGCATTCGGGGCAGACCGAATCTATTTCCTTGGGGAGCCCGAACTTGATAGGCTTTATCTCCGTGCCGGAGTAGGTGGTCTCCGGCTCATCGATAAGGTCCGGGACGTTGTTAGCGCCGTTTTTTATCCAACGTTGGAACAGGCCCATAACAAAACCTCCGCAATGTATTCGCAGAATATGCAGCTTCAGGGTTTGCAGATTCGATTCAAGACTATCTCCAGTTCCAAGTACAGCCTATCAAAGGGCTAACTATTTTTAATATAGGATTTTAAGACATTAATCAAGGGAAAAATACATGACGATTGTTTTTTTAAAAAATACGTTTAAACCCCGAGGGGTTTGTGTCGTTTATTAAATCATGATGGCGGTCTATACGCTCCAAGCGCCCATGGGCCGCCAAAAATATTTGAAAACCGCGGCGCTTATATGTAAGATACACATTGGAGCGACTTGCCTCAAATCGTGCGTATGTCGGTCGGTAAGGACATTATAACATAGTTTTTCCCCTCGGGGCAGTGCGGGGAATTTTTTAAATAACGACCGGAGCCGTCTTCCGGGCTCTAAAGGGATGGAGATGGACAGGAAGTACGACCATAAGGAGATAGAGGCGAGGTGGCAGGCCCTCTGGGAGTCCGAGGGGGCCTTTAGAGCGAGCGAAGAGGCCGGGG
>DATEAM010000007.1:0-8989 GCA_035288385.1 Thermodesulfobacteriota bacterium | reverse complement strand
AAAGGCCCCTGTTCGCAGTTGATTTTAAGCAAGACGGGGCATTGAGCTTCGCCAGGGGACAGGGCAGGGACCGAGAGGAATTTGATATTGATGGCAGTACCCTTTAATCGCAGGTTCAGGCTGAGGGCATTGGCCCTTGTCTTTTTTTTGGCCCTGGCGGGCTGCGCCTCCGTCGGACCAGACTATGCGCCGCCCGAGGTCAAGGCCCCCGAAAGATGGAACGCCGCCACGGAGGGCGGGCTTGCCACGGAGGGCGTTGACACCGAGGGGCTCTCCTCCTGGTGGACTACCCTCGAAGACCCGGTGTTGACCGAGCTCGTCGAGCTCGCCATAAAGAACAACCTCGACCTGCGCGAGGCCAGGGCCCGTGTGCGCGAGGCCAGGGCCCGGCGGGGTGTAGCCGGGGCGGAGCTCCTGCCCACCATAGACGCCACCGGCTCCGCAAGCTTAAGCCGCAGCAGCGAGAACGCAGGCTCCGGAGAGAGTAGGGAGCTCTATGCCGCGGGGTTCGACGCGAGGTGGGAGCTCGACATATTCGGAGGCATAAGGAGGTCGGTAGAGGCGGCGGAGGCCGAGCTCGAGGCGAGCGAGGAGGGGTTTCGCGACACCCTGGTGACGCTACTCTCGGAGGTCGCCCTCAATTACGTCGATGCGCGCCTTTTCCAGGCCAGGCTTTCGGTAGCCCGGGCGAACCTCGAGACCCAGGAGGAGACATACGGTATCGCCGAGGCCAGGTACCTCTCCGGCCTTGCGGGAAAGCTCGACGAGGATCTTGCAAGGCTCAACCTTGAGAGCACAAGGGCCTCGATACCCGCCCTGGAGACAGGGCTCGAGCAGGCGAAGAACAGGCTCGCTCTTCTCCTTGGGCAAAACCCCGGATACCTCAGAGACAGGCTCTCTGGCCCGGGACCGATCCCGGCAACACCGGTTGAGCTGGCCGTAGGCATACCGGCCGAGACCCTTCGCAGGAGACCGGACGTGAGGAGGGCCGAGCGAGAACTCGCCGCGCAGACGGCACGGGTGGGCGCGGCAACGGCCGAGCTCTATCCGGAGTTCAACCTCCCCGGCTCCATAGGGCTCGAATCCCTCTCGGCAAGGGACCTCTTCTCCGCCGACAGCGTCGCGTATTCCATTTTACCCTCTGTCAGGTGGAATATCTTCGACCGGAGCCGCATAAGAGGCAACATTGAGGTCCACAGCGCCCTTCAGGAGCAGGCCCTCGCAAGGTACGAGGCGGCCGTGCTCGCCGCCCTCGAAGACGTGGAAAACGCGCTTGTCGCCTTCTCCAAGGAGCAGGAGCGCCGAAGCTCTTTAAAAGAGGCGTCGCTGGCGGCCTCAAGCGCCGCAGAGCTCTCTAACGACCTTTACGCCTCGGGACTGACCGATTTCCTCGATGTGCTGGACGCCGAGCGCTCGCTCCTGTCGCTACAGGACCAGCTCGCCGTAAGCGAGGCGGAGGTGACCTCCAACCTCTTAAGGCTCTACAAGGCCCTCGGGGGCGGGTGGACGCCCCCGCAAACCCCAATTGAGCGGAAGAAAGAATGAGCGAAAATCAAAGAGATACCTCCGAGACCGAAAAGATCCTGACTGGCGAGCGCATGAAGTCCAGACGCAGGAGGTTTTGGTTCTGGGCGGCCCTTTCGACGGCCGCCGCGGCTGCCGTAGTCCTCTTTTTGGTCTTCTATGCCGGAGGCGACAGGGCCGGTTTTCAATACGTGACCGAGGAGGCGAGGCGAGGGGACATAACGGTTACCGTGACCGCAACGGGCACCCTCGAACCCGTCACACAGGTGGAAGTCGGGATAGAGGTCTCGGGGACCATCGAGACCGTAAAAGCCGATTTCAACGACAGGGTGAAGAAGGGCGAGTTGCTGGCCATGCTCGATACCGAAAAGCTCGAGGCCCAGGCCCAGCAGTCCGAGGCCGCTCTCGAACTCGCCCGGGCGAAGCTCGTAGAGGCGCAGGCCACGGTCCTTGAGAAGACCAGCGACCTTGACAGGGTAAGACGCGTGAGGGAGCTTACCGGTGGCAAGGTCCCCTCGCTCCAGGACCTGGACTCTGCCGAGGCGACGGTTAAGCGCGCCCTTGCAGGCGAGGCCAACGCAAGAGCGCAGATATCCGAGGCCGAGGCCAGGCTCGGCGTGGACAGAACGAACCTCGAGAAGGCCGCAATCCGCTCGCCCATAGACGGGATAGTATTGAAGCGCCAGATAGAGCCGGGACAGACCGTGGCGGCCTCTCTCCAGACGCCGGTGCTTTTCATCCTCGCCGAGAACCTGACGCAGATGGAGCTCCACGTGGCCGTGGACGAGGCGGACGTGGGGCAGGTGAGGGAGGGCCAGAGGGCCGCCTTCACCGTCGACGCCTACCCCGACCGGACCTTCCCCGCCGTCATTACCGAGGTCCGGTATTCGCCGCAGACCGTCGAGGGTGTAGTCACCTACGAGACCGTCATGTCCGTGGACAACTCGGACCTCTCGCTACGCCCGGGAATGACCGCTACGGCCGAGATTATAGTGAACGAGCTTAAGGACGTGGTGCTTGTCCCGAACTCCGCGCTCCGTTTCACTCCTCCTGATGAACAAGCGCAGGAGAAGAGGGGCTTTATGGAGAGCCTTCTGCCCGGGCCGCGAAGGAGAGCGGTGAAAAGGCAGGCAGGGGCAGACAAAAACGCTGGCCAGCGCGTCTGGACCCTTAAGGAGGGCGAACCCGTCGCTGTCCAGGTAAGGACAGGGGCCACGGACGGAAGGATGACGGAGCTCGTAACAGGCGAAGTGGAGCCGGGGGTCGAGCTTGTGGTGGACACTGTGAGCGCGGGCAAATGAAGAGCGCCTTTTCACGGGAAGCCGAAGGCCCCCCGATTATCGAGTTCAGGGGCATCGTCAAGGTCTACGGCGCGGGCCATGCGGCAGTGAAGGCGTTGCGGGGAGTGGACATCCGGATCGCCCCGGGAGAGTTTGTAGCCATGATGGGTCCGAGCGGCTCCGGAAAGTCGACGTGCATGAACATCATGGGCTGCCTTGATACGCCCACGGAGGGGACCTATCTGTTCAACGGCGTGGACGTGGGCGCCCTCTCAAGGAACCAGCGCGCGATACTGCGCCGCAACTACGTGGGTTTCGTCTTCCAGGGCTTCAACCTCCTTTCACGCACCTCGGCCCTCGAGAACGTGGAGTTGCCCCTCATCTACCGCGGTGTTTCCGCCGGAGAGCGCCACGCCCAGGCCCTCGAGGCCCTCGAGGCGGTGGGCTTAAGGGAATGGAAGAGGCACACGCCCGGCGAGCTCTCGGGAGGCCAGCAGCAGCGCGTGTCCATAGCCCGCGCCATCGTTACCGCCCCGGAGGTCCTCTTCGCAGACGAGCCGACGGGCAACCTCGACACGGCGAGAGGCCGCGAGATCATGGAACTCATAAAGAGGCTCAACGTGGAGCGGGGCATCACGGTCGTAATGGTCACCCATGAATCGGAAATGGCCTCCTATGCCGAGAGAATAGTCCGTTTTCTCGACGGTGTCGTAGAGGAGGACAACGGGAGGGGAAAGGGGGAGGGGACCTGATGCTCTGGAACGCCCTTTTGCTCGCCCTTCGCGAGATACGCAGGAACGTGATGCGCTCCTCGCTGACCATCCTCGGCATCGTCATCGGGGTCGCGGCGGTCATCATCATGGTGACCATCGGCAACGGGGCCACCGCCAGGGTGACTGAAGAGATCGCGAGCCTCGGCAGCAACCTCCTTATCCTCCGGCCCGGCCAGAGGCTCGGCCCGGGCCAGAGGTCTGAGGCCGCGCCCTTCGACATCGAGGACGTCGAGGCGATAGCCCGGGATATCGGCGGGGTCTTTGCCGTGGCCCCTTCTTCGGTTCAGCCCGCAACCGCCATCTACGGCAACCTGAACTGGAACACCACAGTTACAGGCACCGACAACCACTATCTGACCGTTAGAAACCATGTGATCGCCTCGGGCAGGGAGTTCTCGGAGAACGAGCTCCGAGCCGGCAGGGCGATATGCATCATCGGAGAGACAGTGCGCAAAGAGCTCTTCGGCAGCCAGGACCCGCTGGGTGGCAAAATACGGCTGGGCAAACTTTCCTGCGAGGTCATCGGAGTGCTTGCGTCCAAGGGGCAGTCTATGGGGGGCTCGGACCAGGACGACACCGTGCTCGTGCCATTGAGGACCCTGTGGCGGCGCATCGCCGGCAACCAGGAGATCAGCCACATCCATATTTCAGCCAGGGAAGGGGTTACCACGGAGAAGGTCCAGCGAGACATCGAGCTCCTCATGCGGGAACGACGCCGCGTCTCCGCCGGAGAGGAAGACGACTTCAGCGTCCTGGACATGAAGGAAATCTCGGAGGCCCTTACCGGCTCCACCGAGGTCCTTACCTCTCTTCTCGGAACGGTGGCGGCCGTGAGCCTTCTGGTGGGAGGAATCGGGATCATGAACATAATGCTCGTCTCCGTTACGGAACGCACCCGAGAGATAGGAGTGCGTCTGGCCATAGGGGCCCTTGAGAGGGAGGTGTTGATGCAATTTCTCGTCGAGGCGGTGGTGCTCTCCTCTCTGGGGGGCGTTCTGGGCATAGTGCTGGCCCTTGCGGCCTCTTCCGTCCTTACCGACGTCATGCGAGTGCCCTATGTCTTCGACCCATGGATAATAGTAATCGCCGTAATCTTTTCCGCGGGGATAGGGGTGATATTCGGCTACTTCCCCGCCCGCAAGGCCGCTCAGTTGAACCCCATAGACGCCCTCAGGCATGAATGAATCGAAGGCAGACCGTCAGGGACACCCCCCATTTTTCCCTGGCCCCGACGATTGATAATCGTCCCGCCGATAAGATGGAGTAAAAGGGAACGGGTCTTCAAAAAGGTTTTTTTAAAAGGCGAATTCGGCATGGGCGAGCGTAAACTTGTTGTCATAATGGTCGGGCTCCCGGCAAGGGGCAAGACCTTCCTGTCGTTGAGGCTAAAGAGGTACCTCGAATGGCAGGGGTACGGCGTCATGATATTCAACGCCGGCCGCTACAGGAGGGATATACTGGGCATGGGCAGCTCGAGGAGCGAGTTTTTCGACCCCCTGGTCAAGAGGTTCGCAAAGGAGAGGGAGAGGATAGCCGAGAGGTGTTTTGGAGACCTGACTGAGTGGCTCAGGGCCGGAGGCGATGTGGGTATATACGACGCCACTAACGTTACCCGGGCAAGGAGGGAATACTTGAGGGGGGAAAGTGTTGCTAACGGCTTCGACCACCTCTTCGTCGAAAACATATGCGACAGCCCCGAGGTCATCGAAGAGATAATAAAGATCAAGATAACGAGGAGCGTTGATTACAGAGACAAGGACATGGAGGCGGCGAAAAGGGATTTCCTCGAGAGGATGAGGCATTACGAGAGCGTCTACGAACCGGTGGACGAAGACTTCCCCCATATAAAGGTCTTCAACTTCGGGGAAAAGGTTACAAGGCGCTTCGACCCACGCCATATCCTTTTCGATGAAATGGCGGATTTCCTCGGGGGCATAAACCTGGCGAAAAAGGAGGTCTATATAACAAGGCATGGAGAGACCTTTTTTAACCTCGAGGACAGGATAGGCGGAGACTCGGCCCTGACGGAAAGTGGTGTGGAGTATGCCCGGGAGTTGAGCCGTTTTTTCCATGGCATGGACCTCGTCGTCTTTACGAGCAGGAAAAAGAGGACCGTCGAGACGGGGCGTTTTTTCGACTGCGAGAGGGTGGAGCTCGAGGAGTTGAACGAGATAGACTCCGGCATATGCGACAGCATGACCTACGAGGAGATAAAACTAAAGCACCCGGAGATACACAGGTCGCGCTCACTCGACAAGTTCAATTTCCGCTACCCGCGGGGAGAGTCCTACAGGGACCTCATCCAGAGGGTCAAAAAGGCGGTGGTCAGGATAGAGTCCCAGAGAAGAGACGTCCTCGTCATCGCCCACAGGGCCGTAAACCGCTGCCTCTTTTCCTATTTCATCCCCACCCCTTCCAGGGACATCCCCTACATCGAGATGCCCCTTAACAGAATCGTCAGGGTATATCACCGGGGGGCCCTCTATGACCACGAGGTCTCGTCGGTTGAAGGGGGGGTGGGGGGGGCGGGGGGGCAGAGGGGCGGGGGACGGGGGGTCAGCCCACGAGATAGAGGTTGACAACACCCCCCACGTGGCTGAAGAACCAAAGAGGCGTTATGACCCTGCCGTAGAGGGTATGGCGCCTGTTGAGGTGGGCCCTGATGCTAACCGTGTCGCCGGCGCCCCGGTCCGTCAAGCGCGCCCATAGAAGGAGGGTGGCCCCCGTCAAGGTAAGGAGCGCTATGGTGCCGTGGGCCGCTATCCAGGGGACGATCCCAGCGGCCACTGTCATGGGGGCGGTCCTCAGGAAAATACCAGACAGGTAGAATACCACGAAGGCCCAGCCTCCCGCGACCATGACTATCATGACCTTCCTGTGAAGTCTCTCGTACCTCTCCTTGTCGAGGTATATGGCGAGCCAGGCGGCGATCAAAAGGAGGCAGGAGGCCACGCCCCAGAAGTTGCCCACAAGGAAAAAGATATTTTCATAGGTGTACAATGCACTGCCCCTGTGTTGAACGTCCCTGTATTGCGCCGTGCTTTTGCCAGTGCGATGCCGTAAGCGATAAACGGTGGTTGCCCAAGAGCCTTAAGGGGTTCCAGACCCCCCTCCAACAATGCCCGTTAGATTATCCATTCGCTCAAACCGAATGTCAATCCCCGTCACCGCGCCGCCTGACTTTCTTTCCACCTTTTTTGTTGGAAGGGTTATTGTTCTGTGGTAGAAGTTTGACGGAGGGGATTTGAATAGACCAGAAGGAGGCAAGAGTCATGGAACTTGTGGACCTGAAGGAAAGGGCCGGTTTTTCAGAGGAGTTCAAGCCGAGGATATTAAGAGTCGCAGAGGGCTACAAGGTGCCGCTCATATGCATGGAGCCGGGCCAGCAGATCCCGCCCCACCCGAGCGGGCTCGGGATATTCTACATAGTAAGCGGCAGGGGGGTCATGACCGTGGAGGGCAAAGAGGTGGAGGTCAGGGCCGGCAACATGGTCTTCGTGGAGAAGGGGGAGTCGAGGGGTATAAGGGCTACCGAGAGGCTGACCGCCTTTGCGGTGCACATGGGCTGAAGGTCATTTGACCGGTTCGGTGAAGGGGCCCCCCTCGAAGAGGCACGGGTTGCCGTAGACCGCGGGGCAGTCCGTGGGGGAGTCGACGGTGGTGCCGCTTTCCGGGTGAAAGCAGGCCATGGTAACGAAGGGGGCGTCATCCACGTTGGCTTCGAATTCGCCGAGGTAGCAGCATTCCATTCCTTAATCATAGCACCTTTTTCCCGTCAATCAAATACGTCCGGGTGATGTAAAAACTCACGCCTCTTTATCCTCAATGCCGGAGCCCTTGTCCTCGTGCGCGGGTCTCAATCCAAGGACGGCGCGTATGTCCTCGAGTATCAGGTAGAGCGACGGGATGAGGCGGGCTTCGTGCCCCCTCTTTTTATTTGGTATGTGCTCCGTTTTGTTATAGAATAAAATAGATGGTTAATCGGGTGGAAAGAGATGGCTTTCCCGCTATTTCACCGATAGGGGTCGAAGTGATTAGACTCTTCACGGTCTCGAGGGGCAGTAAAAAAAGAGGGTGCCCTGAATGAGGTTCTCTGCCTCGATAAGCGCGTTTTTCCTGGTCATCCTGCTCTTGACGCCCTCCGGCTCTGGAGCGGACAACCCCGTTGCCGAGAGGTACTTTAAGGGCATGGATTACGCCTCCGAGGGCAGGTTCGCGGAGGCGAGGGCGGAGTTCGAAGGGGCCCTCGATATAACCGCATCTTTCACCCCCGCGAGGGAGGGCATCAGGGTCGTTGATGAAGTGCTCGGGGGAAAGGTGGAGACCGCAGCGGCCGTAAGCTTTTTCAGGGGGGCGGCCAAGATTAACGACGGCAATCTTGAAGAGGCCTTCACGGACCTGACCAGGGCGATAGAGCTATACCCGGAATTCGTCGCCGCCTATAACGCGAGGGGGCTCGCCTATGAAGGATTGAACATGCACGAAAGGGCCGTAGAGGATTTTACCCGGGCCATAGAGATTGATCCCGTCTACCCGGCGGCCTACAATAACCGCGGCATATCGGAGCGAAGGAGGCGTCTTTTCGATAAGGCCGTGGAAGATTTTTCAAGGGCCATAGAGCTCGACCCCGCATCCGCCGAGACGTACAACAACAGGGGCTACGTATATTTCGTCCACCTCATGGACAGGATACGGGGCTGCCAGGACTTCAAGCAGGCCTGCAGCCTCGGAAGGTGCACAAACTTCCACGTCACCCTTAAAAAGGGGCAGTGCAGGTAAGGCCTGCCTTTTCATCCTGCCGAAACCATCTTCCGTAATAAGGCCGCGCTTCTTGCGGCCTCTTTTTCGTTTCTTATCCGCTGAATGACTTTTCTCATTCCCGTAATGGCCCTGTTGTAGTAACAGAGATGAAAGGCGGGTTCGGTCTTTGCCGACGCCGCGATTTGCCAGGGGCCGCGAGAAACGTTGGCCTCAGCCTTAAGGCTACAGGGCCAGCCACTCAGGACCAATGTTCCACAGCGGTCGAAAACCTGAAGGCGCGCGAAGGACGGACGGTTCATGTTTAGGGGATTGTCCCTGAAGCGGGTCCGTCGTCCGGTTCAATCGTCTTTACCGTTTTTCAGGGTCTTTATCCCGGTCCCTGCGCCAGCCCTTCCCACCCGCGCCCCTGTTTAAAAGTCCACGTCGCTCTTCGAGGCTATGAGCGTCACCTCCGATACCCCTGGTATCCTGGCTATCTCCCTCGAGAAGTTTTCGGAGGTGATGTCGTCCTTCAGTATTATGTCGTATGTTATTGTTATGAACCGGCCGTCTCCCGAGGGCTCGACGTGAAGCAGGCTGGACCTCCTGGAGAACCTGCCTATCTTTTCAACGTAGGCGTCCCCCCCCCCCCCCCCCCCCCCCCCCCCCCCC
>DATEAM010000006.1:0-3763 GCA_035288385.1 Thermodesulfobacteriota bacterium | reverse complement strand
CGCCTCCCGGCCCCCCGCCCCCCCCGGCTCCCCCGGCCTCATCCGAGTTGAGTCCGAGCAATGCCGAGAGAGTGGGATAGAGGTCAACGAGCTGGGAGGGACGCTCTGACATCTCGAGGGGAGCGGTGGAGTGAGCGGGCTTTATCATCAGTAGCGCCCGAGTCCTGGCCAGCACCTGCTCGCGAGTCCAGCCGAGCTTGTTTCCCAGGTACGCTTTTCCCCCGACGTTGCCCGGGTCTCCCCCTTCCTTGTTTTTTTTGATAAATCCCCTGTGGCCGTGTCCGGTGTCGGCGTGGATTATTATGGTGGAGGAGTCGTAGCGGCCGAGGCGTTTAAGCTCCTCCATGAAGGTGGTGATGAGAGAGAAGGCGCAGCCTACCTGTGAGAGGTACCCCTCGGTCGCCTTTTTTCTGAGTTCGGGTTCGTAGGCGCACTCCGAGGTAAAGACGTAAGGGCCGTGGGGAAGGATACTGTGGACGTAAAGGTATTGGCCGTCCCCGGGCCTCACCCCTTCTTTTTTCACCACCCTTTTGAGCATCAAGACCGTTGAATATGGTTCCTTGCCCTCGGGTATTGTAAGGGGTATCCTTTCGTTGCTGCCTGGGTTGATGTTGAAGAGGGCGTTTACGAGCCTTCCGAGCCTTTTCCCGGCGGAGAGGGCCTCGGTGGTCAAGGGGTTAGGCATTATCCTTGCCGACCAGATCTGAACGAAGTCCCCGTACTGCGATGATCTTATCCCCGTCTCCTCTTCGTACACCTCATCAAGGGTGGTGAACCCCGAGGCATAGGGGTTGGCCCAGTGGTGGCGCGGGCTGTACATGGTGATGTCGTATCCCTTTTCGTAGAGGTCCTTAAGGAGCCCCCTCTCCTTGAACCCCTCCTTCCACTGGGTGAAGGATTTTTCTCCGTCTCCGTCCCCGTTTCCCGTATAGACTGTGCCCGTCAGGTAACTGGGAAACGAGGCGCTCGTGTAGAGGTAGTTGGAGATGTTGTTCACAAAGACGGTGAAGCCGGCGAATTCTTTTCGCACCCCTTCCCGGTCAAGGTGCATGAGCGCGGCGTCGGTCTGCATCTCGTCAAGGAGTATGTGGTAGACGTTTCCCTCTATCCCACCGGCCGGGGGGGTCTCGGAGGCCTCTGGGGCCGCGGGGGCCGCGGGGGCCTCGGCTGCCCTGGCCGCGGTTGAGGCCTGCCCGGGTCTCGTTGACGTTACAACGAGGGCCATGTAAATGCAGGATATGAGGACGAGGACGGAAGTAATGGGCACGGCCGCCGAGGTCATCGAAAAGAGCCCGAGGAGAAAGGGCAGGGCGAAGAGGGCGATTAAGACGGCCGCCTCGATGAGGGTGTTTTTAAGGGGCTCCGTGCTTACGAGCTCCCTGCCGTCAAGGAGCGAACTCTGGAGCGGGGAGAAGACGTCGGCGAGGAGTATGAAGAGTCCCAGGGAGAAGAGAAAAACCGACGCATACGCCCCGGCCCTCGCATTTATCCTGAAAAGGAGATGGAGGCCGAGGGCGAGTGGGAGATAGACGAAAAAACCAGCCCCGGCGAAGCTCAAGGGGATCGTCCTGTTCCAGAACCAGTACTCCCTTGCGTTATAGTAGAGCTCGAAGGGTATGAGGAAGAAGAGGGCTATTACGGGGGCCGCCGCGATGAGGTAGAATTTCCACTTGCTCTCAGGGTTCATGGATGACGGGTCTTCCCGTTGCTATTAAAGACTTCAGCCTTCCGAGGATTGCAGGGAGTGGTAGAGTCTCTTAAGGACGGCCTTTGCAAGGGGGACCCTTTTGACGAACTCCTTGTGCCTTAGGCCCCAGGAGATGAACCTCTCCTTCAGGCCGCGCCCTCTGCCTCCCACACTTCCCGAAGGAGAGGAGAGGGAAAGAGGCAGGGGGCCTTCTTTCCAGCCCAGGGGCGCGCTTTTTTCCAACTTGTCAAACCTCGCCCCGAGGTCCTTAATCCCGGCGAGGTTTTCCCTGATGCGCTCCTTTATGACCTCCACGCTCATCTCTTCGCGGAACTGGCGGCTTCTCTTCAGCATTTCCTGGGTCTCTTTTTCTTGATGCGTTTGATGAGGTTCAAGGGCCCCTGTCAATGGATCTGGTAGACCCTGCGTTCCTTCTCCCGCTCTTTTTCCGCCTCGATGCCGAGGGTCTCCTGTACCACGTAAAGGGGACGGCGCTTCACCTCGTCATAGACCCTGCCGAGGTATTCCCCTATTATACCCGTGGCCACGAGCTGGATGCCCCCGAGCACGAGTATCGCTACCACCACCGAGGCCCACCCGGGCACGGGTACGGTAGCGGAGGTGAAGAACTTGAGATAGAATATTATGAGTATCGCGACGAAGCTGATAAAGGACATGAAGAGGCCGAGTATTGAGGCGAGGCGAAGTGGGACGTATGAGAAGGAGGTGAGCCCGTCGAAGGCGAGCTTGAGGAGCTTACTGAAGGTGTATTTTACGTCCCCGGCGAAACGCCTCTCCCTCTCGTATTCGACTCCCACCTGTCTGAAGCCTATCCACCCGCGAAGCCCCCTTAAAAATCTGTTCCTCTCTGGCATGGACTTCAACGTGTCGAGTGCTCTACGGCTCATGACGCAGAAATCCCCGCTGTCGAGCGGGATGTCTACGTTGGCTATGGACTTGAGGAGCCTGTAGAAGGCCGCATATGCCGCCTTCTTGAACAGGGACTCCTTCCTTCCCGTCCTTACGGCGTATACGACGTCGTAGCCCTCGCGGAGCTTCTTGAAGAACCTGGGGAGCACCTCGGGCGGGTCCTGGAGGTCGGAATCCATTATGGCGATGAGGTCGCCTGTGGCGAAGTCGAGTCCGGCGCAGATGGCCACCTGGTGGCCGAAGTTCCTCGAGAGGTCCACGGCCCTTATCCTCGGGTCGCTCGTGTGGAGCGCCTTCATTACGGAGAAAGTGCCGTCCTTGGAGCCGTCGTTTACGAGCACTATCTCGTAGGGCTCGCGGTACTCCTCCATGACGGCGGTAAGACGCCTGCAGAACTCGGGAAGAACCTCGAGCTCGTTATAAACGGGAGATACGATGGATATCACGGCTGAGTTTCCCTTGCCTCCCTTTGTAAGGCGTCAGGCCCCGTCGGGCTTGCTCGCCATGCAGAAGATTGTAACACCGAAAGGTATCCTTATCCACCTGAAAAAGAACCCCTCGGCAAGCAGAAATCCCATGAGGACCCTGTTCATCCATCCGGGTATGGATATGAAGTCGTCGGAGGGCTTGCCCTTTCTCCCGGCGAGCCTCTTTATGGAGCGGAAGATGAAGAGGGGCACCACGAAGGGGGCCTCGAAGTAAGAGACCCTGTCTATGGCGAAGCCGGCCCTCTGGAGTTTCCCGGCGAGAGCTGTGGCCGTATACCTTCTCTTGTGCCCGTAGATCTCGTCGTGGTCCCCCCAGAGGAACATGTAGGCCGGGACCGTGAGGCAGACTCTCCCGCCGGGCCTTATCACCCGGTATATCTCCTCGAGGGCCCCTTCGTCGTCCTCAATGTGCTCGATGACGTCGAGGGCTACTACGAGGTCGAACTCATTGTCCCTTACGGGAAGAGAGTCCCCGAGGCCGATAAAGAGCTTGTCGTAGCCCCGGGTCCTGCAATAGGAGAGGGCGCTTACCGATAGGTCCGTACCGGTTACGTCCCCGAGGGTCTTGAGATAGTCGAGCATGTTGCCCGGGCCGCACCCCATGTCGAGGATCTTGAGTCCTGCCCCCCCCCCCCCCCCCCCCCCCCCCCCCCCCCCC
>DATEAM010000005.1:0-19771 GCA_035288385.1 Thermodesulfobacteriota bacterium | reverse complement strand
GAGAAAACTCTGCACACGGGCGCATCGACACATGACGGTTCATTTCGGTAAAAAATTTCGATTAATCAGCAGACATGGTTAATAGCCTGTAACGCCCGGCGGAAAGTTTCCCTCCAGAAAAAAGAATGCCCGTATTTCACTACAAGGCATACAATAACTTCGGAAAAGAGGTAACGGGAGATCTCGAGGCCCTCACTGCGGGCGAGGCGGCCCGGAGGCTCAAAAGGGACGGGCTCTTCCCGAGGGAGATATCCTCGTCAGCGAAAGAAAAGAGGGTCTTCAGGGTCCTGCGCCGAGGGGTCTCCCCCGGGGAGCTCGCCGTGGTATCCAGCCAGCTCTCCACGCTCCTCGCCTCGGGCGCCACGCTATACGAGTCACTTTCCATCCTCATAAACGAGGTGGAGAGCAGGTCTTTAAAGGACGTCCTCATCGACATAAAGGACAGGATCTCCGGCGGGAGCTCTCTTGGGCGCGCCCTTGAGGCCCACCCCGATGTCTTCCCCGAGATGTACTCGAGGATGGTGGAGGCCGGGGAGGCGAGCGGCACGCTCGACAAGGTGATGACAAGGCTCGCCGAGTACCTCGAGGCGAAGGCCGGGGTGAACGAACAGGTAAGGACGGCCCTTGTCTACCCGATCCTCATGAGCCTCGTGGGGATAGGGGTCCTCGGCTTCCTCCTGCTCTTCGTCATCCCCAAGATAACCCGCATCTTCGAGGACACCGAGGAGGCGCTGCCCCTCATAACCGTAGTGCTCCTCTGGGTAGTGGGGTTTTTCAGGACCTACTGGCCCGTCGTCATAGTGGCCCTTGCCGGAGGCGGCTGGGCTCTCAGGGACTTCGTGAGGAGGCCCGGGGGCAGGGCGGTCAAGGACAGGTTTTTAATCAGGCTCCCATGGATGGGCAGGCTCATAAATAAATTCTACGTGGCGAACCTCGCCAGGACGCTCGGGAGCCTCCTCGAGAGCGGGGTCCCGGTGATAAAGGCCATGGAGATGACGAAGAGGGTGCTCGGCCACGCAGTTTACGACCACGTCCTCGACAAGGCGATAGTCGACGTCACCGAGGGCGGGTCCATATCGAGGAGCCTGGGGGGTTTTCCCGTAGTCCCTGGGCTTCTCGTCCACATGACGGCCATAGGAGAGAGGAGCGGCAACCTCGACAAGCTCCTCCTCAGGGCCGCGGGCGTATACGAAAAGGAATTCGAGACCTCGGTAAAGAGGGCCCTTTCCATGCTCGAGCCCGTGCTCATACTCGTCATGGGCGTCGTGGTGGGGTTCATAGTCCTCGCCATACTCCTGCCCATATTCCAGCTGAACCAGGTCATACGTTAGGCCCTCCTATTCGCCCGAAAGCGCCCTGAGGCGGTCTCCAGCCCTCCTCACCGCCTCCGCCGCCTTTTCGTCAGCCCTGTCGGAAAGCCTTAAAAAAATCTCGTAATGTTCAACGGCCTTGCTTCCATTGTCTTGCATCTCATAGACGAGGGCGAGGTTGTAGTGGGTCTCGGCGTGCGAGGGGTCTATTCTCAGGGCCGAGGTGTACTCCTCCAGCGCCTCGTCGAGGAGGCCCTTTTCAACAAGGACGTTACCCATGTTGTTGCGCGCCTTTACGAACTCGGGACCTATGCGCACCGCCTCTCTGAGTTCCCTCTCCGCCTCATCGAGAAGGCCCTTTTCCGCAAGAACGTTGCCGAGGTTGATGCGCGCCTCGACGAACCCCGGCCATATGGATACGGCCTCCGTGAACTCGGCCTGAGCCTCGTCGAGAAGGCCCTTGTCCCAGCAGGCGATGCCGAGGCTGTAATGCGCGCGGGATGAGGAGGGGGACTGGGCAACGGTTTTCGACCAGAGCGAGTAGTCTGACCTCCAGTCGAGGTTCCTCTTTATCGTGAGGGCGGCGTAGGCGGCGAGAAGGGCCGATAAGAGCACCACCCCTGCCTTCCCGGGAAGCCTGCCGGGGGTCCTCTCTCCGGCCATGAGCCTTTTTAGCGCCGCGGCCGCCGCCAGCGAGAAGCCCGCGGACGGAAGATAGAGGTACCTCTCGGCGACATAGAAGGGGGCGAGGGGAAACAAAAGGTTCGAGACAGGCAGAAGTGTCACAAAAAACCAGGCGAGGCCGAAAGAAACCCACCTCGATGCGCGAAACAGTCTCACGACAAGGTAAAGGAAGAGGAAGAGCGAGAGGACCGAGAGCATGACCTTCCATTCGAAGAGCGAGTTCGAGACCTTCACCACGTGCATCGCGTTAAGGTCCAGGGGAAAGATGAGCAGCCGGATGTACACCGTAAATGCCCTGGAGGCCGTGTAAAAGGAGGCCGGGAAGGGGTCCGCGAGGAAAAGGCCGCTCACCTCCCGCTCCTGCGACGCCGGTGAGACGGAAATCACGAAGAGCAGATAGAGGACAAAGAGGACGAGCATGACGGCGTAAGGTATGAGGTAGCGGGCGTTGCCCATCAGGACCCGTCCCCTCCCGCCGGAGTAAAGTTCGTAAAGGATGATTACCGCGGGCAGGGAGGCCGCCGCGGCCTCCTTGGAAAGGAGGGCAAGGAGAAAGGAGAGGAGCGAGAGGGGGTAGTAATGCCGCCCGTCCCCTCTTTTCAGGTAAAGTATGAAAGACCACGTGAAGAACAGCATGGCCAGCACGTCGTTCCTGTTTGCTATGGCCGTCACCGCCTCCGTATGGACGGGATGTGTTGCGAAGAGAAGGCCCGCCATAAGCGGGATGCCGCGCTCGTTAAAGATTTTTTTGAGGAGATAGAAAAAAGAGAGAGTCGAGAGGGCGTGGAGAAGGACGTTCGTCAGATGGTATCCGAAGGGGTTGAGCCCGAAGAGCCTGTACTCGATGAGATAGAGGACCTTCTTGACGCCCCTGGGCACCTGGATATATACGAGGAGGTTGGATATGTCCCCGAGGGACCGGTCCGCCACGATCTGGACCAGGTCGTCGAAGACGAAAACGTTTGACAGGGCGTTCAAATAGGGGATAAGCGAGGCGGCCAGGAGCAGAAAAATCGCCCCTGGCTCATACGACCTCGACCCCGGACTACTCATGGGAAAATCTTGAAAGGAACTTCCTCGTGCCGTGGAGTGCGAGATCGAGGGGGAAGAGCAAAATGAGGCCAAAGGATCTGAGGTTCATGCTCATGAAACGTATCGGTCGGAAGGGGAACCTCTTCCACCCTCCTATTACCCTCTCCTCGTAGAACCTGAGGAGAAAGTCACGTTTTCCTCCTCCGGACCTCTTTATGACGAATCCATACAAGAGCCTCTCGATGAGGGTCGTCCTCGGCCGATTGAGTGAGCCCGTTGCGATTCCATCGAGGCCGTCCGGCCCGAAGAGCCTCTCGGTGAGCTTAAGGCTCGCGGCAACTGAGCCGTTCTTGTCCCATTTCCTTGTCCGCTCAACGAACACCCTCCAGTCGAGCCCTTCTCCGTAAGAGCTTATGAACTCGCGGATGTCGGTGAACCAGATGAGCCTGTTCCAGCTTAAGTCGCTTAGAACAAAGGAGAGGGCATCTTCACGGTCATGGAGGAACCTGTTCATGTAGCCGTGCCTGTCGAGGTGGTTGCAGAGGTACATAAGATGGTCCTCGGGCGACATCATGAGGGCTTGGGCTCCCGATATCTTTTCGGCCCTGGCCCTTTCCCAGATGCCTTCGATATCGAGGGACGGGTCTTTGTAGTTGTCCTTGAGGTCCCAGTGGACCTCCACGATAATCCTGTGGTCGTCGGCCTTTCTGAAGGGCAGGTGGAAGTGGTACTTTGTAAGGACCTCCATGGGCAGGAGTTTTTCAGAGAGGACGTAACCCATCCCCTCCATGAGGGTTATTGCCCTGGGGAGGTCACGTTTGCCTATGAGGAGGTCGACGTCTGAGAAGGGTCTTAGCGCCGGGTTCTTGTATATGGACTCCACAAGGGAGGGGCCCTTGAAAACAAGGGTCTCTATCCCGGCGTTGTTGAACCCCTCAATGACCTTTCCTGCCTCGGTGATGAGCCTCGAGTTGATGGAGGCGGTGGAGTAGTAAATGATTTTAAGCCTCTCGAGGGCCTTTTCCGGCGCGTATCTTTCGAGACCCGTCCTCTTGAGGCTGTCGTAAATGAGCGGGGCGACCCCCTGGTCGTAGGCGGTCTTTACTATAACCTCCCAGTCGAGGCCTTTTTCGATTAACCCCCGGGCGAATTCAAGATGTTTTTCATCCACCTTGAGAGAGGCAAGGGAGAATATGAACCGGTCCTCCCCGGAGAGGACTTCCTTTGCACCTGATCTTCCCTTGAGCACGGCAAGAAGCCTGCCCGCCGCGGGTGAAAGCAGGGCTATTATCTTGCCCGCAAGTCTCCGCCCTCTGGTATTAATCGCGACGGTCCTTTTGCCCCGTACAACCCCCCTTACGACCCCTATGATCTCGTCGCCGCTTACAGGGGGGTAATCGGGGGCGAGGGCCGAGTCACCCTTCGTAAGGTACAGACGTTTACCGCCCTTTTTTATCACCCTTACGACGCGGTGCACGACAAGGCGGCTTTTTCTTGAGAAAACCACTATGTCCCCGGCCCCGGCCACACCTCTCTCCACGACCACCTCGGAGCCGTCGCTCAGAAAGGGCCTCATGCTCCCTCCGGCCACGGTTATCCGTCTCTCTCTACCCGTGTTCTTTAGCATCTTGAGGGCCGGGATGAGGATATCTCCCATCTTTTCAAGGGACATGGTTTCTACCAATAGTTTTTATTTATGCATGCCTTTATACAGGGTTACGGCAACCCGGTCAAGTGGCCTTTCCCATGCCGAACCCTGATATGTATCATCACGGTCCACAAACTTATGCCCTTACCCTCCTCCTTGCCGCCGTAAAGCCAAGGGTGGACGTAATAAGAATCACGCTGAGTAACTTAACCATCAAGGAAGTCTTTACCATGAAGGCCCCGAAGCCGACAAGGGGGAGAAGCGCAATTCTTACAGAGGCCCTCAGGACCTCGTGCTCGGCGATGAAGTCTGCTGCCGGCGGGCTGAGTCTGTAGTAGAGCCTTACGAAGGCGCGGCCCGGTGCGTTCGTGAGGAGATAGGCGTCGCGGAAATCCCTCAAGACCTTCACATGGGGGTCGAGGTAAGAGCCGTAGGCGGCCGTGGCTATGAAGCACCTGTCGCCGGTCGCGGCGTCCGCGCCCGAACCGGTCCCGTCAAGCGTGATCTGGACTTCCGTCGTGTCGTGGAATGTGCTCTTTCCCTTCGTGTCTATGTCCTCGAGCCTGTACCGGTAGGTAGTTCCAGGTTCGGCGGTGTAATCGTTGTAGCTGTAGGCGGCTCCCAGGGTGGGGCTCCCCTGTGCGGGGATGAGGGAGTCCGTTATCTGCACGAACTCTCCTTCGGCGCCGTCCTTCCTCCAGATGTTGAACCCGGCGTTGTCTATCTCGGAGGCCGTCTCCCAGGCAAGGAGCACGCCTTCGTCCGTGGCCGTGGCCGTGAAGGAGACGAGCTCTATCAGGGTCGACTCCTCGGTTGCCAGCACGAACTCGGAGAAGCTCGTGACCCGGCCCCTGAGGATATTGTGCATGATATCCCTTGATATCGTCGCGTTCACCCATTCCCCGCCTTCATTGTGGAAGAGAGTAAGAGTGCCCTCGTTACCGACGTACTGGTGGTTGCCGTAATAGATCCAGATATCGATTTCGGTGCTGGAGGTACAGGCGTCAGAGTTTATGACGTAATATGCGAACTCGCCTATTACCCAGCCTGGAGGCTGGGGGGTGCCAGCGTCCTTGTTTTCTACCGTCGTTGTCCCATCTGTGACGACGGGCGCGCATGTTATGGTTGTGTCTCCGCCGGGTGTTACCGTTACCTCGTCTCCTGCGGGGGTGTAAGTTGAATCCCCGGTTACCGAGGGGCCGGGCAGGCCAAGCGTAGAGGGGAGGTCCGCGGTGAATGTGCCGTCGGAAGCGGAGAAGTAGTAATTGTGGTCGCCGGCAGCGAGTGTCGTTGAGAAGTAGTACTGCTCGCCGTCAGTGTAGTCGCCGTCCCTGAGGGTCGCCTCGGCGGTGGTGTCGAGCGCCATATACACGCCCGCGGGGTTCCCGTCGATGTGGACCTTCATGTATGAAGGCGGCTCGTTGTCGATGTCCGTGTAGACGACCTTGTAGGTGAAAGTGGTGGACGTGTCGCCGTTGCCAGGGTCAACGCCGTCGGCGGAGGCGTATCCCGGCTCATCTGAGTAATCGAGGGTAGGGGCGTTGCCCGTGGAGATTACCGTGGGACCGGCGACGGTCCCCGAGGCCGGGAGCCTCGCGGAGTCCGTCCCGTCCGAGGCGTAGAAGTAGTAGTTGTGCAGACCGGGGCTCAGCGAGGTAACGGTGTAGACGTACTGCTCGCCGTTCGTATAATCACCGTCGCAGAGTGCGCCGCAGCCTGAGTCCGCGGTCATCGAATAAGGCGTGGTGTCTATGTAGACGAGCATTGAAGAGGGGGCGTCGTTGTTGGAGTCGGTATAAACGACCTTGTACGTGAACGAGGTGACGGGCGTGCCCGAGTCCGGGTCCACTGCGTCCGAGCTTCCGTAACCCGCGTCTGTTGAGTATGAGAGGGTTGGGGCGGTGTTTTGTAAATGGGAGTAATCCTCAACCTCGCCGTACATGGCCATGCCCTTCGACTGGTCGAGGGTCCCGTTGACCACGTACCCTGCGTCCTGACCGTAGTCCAGCCTGAACCTCGTGTAGAAGGAACGCGCGATGGTCGCCGAAGGGGTTACCGAATATGTGAAGGTCTTGTCGTTGGCGCCGAAGGTGGTCGGGTCTATTGCCGTCTGGCCCGTGGGGCTTCCCGTGCCTATTATCTTTTCGCCCACGTCGTTCCAGTCGCCGTCGCCGTTCCAGTCGGCCCATGCGTTGAGGTAGAGGACCTGGGTGGAAGAGGCGCCGTTGTAGCGGGACGCGCCGAGGCCCGAGGTGTTGACCCGGACGTCGACAGTCACGGGCGTGCTCGGGGCGAAGGCCCCGTTAAAGACCACACCGTCGTCGTAGTTGTCGAGGTTAACCTGAAGGGAGTCGCTCTCTGCGTCCGCCGAGGCGCCGAGCCATTCATTGGAAAAGTCGAGGTGGCTGGCGCCGAGATTCGCCTCGAGGGAGGGGTAGCCCGGGTCGGGGGCGTCTCCGTAATCGGGAGAGGTCAGGGGGGCGCTCACGGTAAAGTTGTCGGTCTTGTTGGTGGTGCCGAAGACGGTGATCTTGAATATGCCGTTCCCAAGGATCGTGTAGCCGAGCGGGATGTCCCAGATCTTTGCAGGCGCCGGGGTTATGTCGCCGTTGGTATCCGTATTGACGTAGCCCGATTTTACTACGGGCGCCCCCACGCCGGGGCCGTCGGTAATCTCGTAGTAAAGGCTCGCGCTGGCGTCGAGATTCACCCCGGCGAGCCATACGGACTGTCCCTTGGAGTAATGGTTGACGTTCTGCTGACCGCTGAACTGGCTTGTCGTCCATACGGCCCCGGCGGCGTCGTCGAAGGTAGTGGCGGCGAGGACCGTGTCGAAGGAATCTATGGCCTCAACGGTATAGGTGCCGAGGATACCATTGAGCTTATAATGATATACCAAAGTCCCGTCAGGACCGGTGGCGACGGTGTCGCTTCCGGGCGTGCCGGAGCCGTCCCCCGTGATAACTGAGGTGTCGGGCCTTGTGACCTTCACGGTTACGGGGGCGCCGGCGGAGAAACCGTCCCCGTATATGGTGACGACCTCATCGGGGTTGTAGTCCGCCCTGGTGGTCCATATCGACGGAGCCGCCTCGGCCCGGGCGCTTAAAAAAATCGTGGTCGCGAAAACGATAAGAAGTTTAAGCGCCAGTAAACGTATCCTGTGCTCAGATTCTTTTGACATCGTCCTTCAACATCCTTTCTTTTTATAGGCCGTAAGGCCTGTTATAACAAGGAGCAGGCTCATTATCTTTACCACAAAGGAAGTCTTCACCATGAAGGCCCCTAAACCGACAAGGGGGAGGAGCGCAATTCTTACAGAGGCCCTCAGGACCTCGTGCTCGGCGATGAAGTCTGCTGCCGGCGGGCTGAGTCTGTAGTAGAGCCTTACGAAGGCGCGGCCCGGTCCGTTCGTGAGGAGATAGGCGTCGCGGAAATCCCTCAAGACCTTCACATGGGGGTCGAGGTAAGAGCCGTAGGCCGCCGTGGCTATGAAACAGCCGCCCCCGCCGCCGCTCGTGGTGCCGCCCGTGGTGCCCCCCCCTCCGGTGCCCCCTCCTCCGGTATCCCCTCCTCCGGTATCCCCTCCGCCGCCCGAGCCGCCGCCGTCAGATACCTTTAACGCCACGGCAGGGTCTCCGAAGAGGACAAAAGTCTTAACGATGTCGTCCGATGCGCCGCTTGTAAATGCGTCTATCCGGGCCTGGGTCGTTGCCTCGCCGAGATTGGTTTTTCCGTCGGTAAAGAATGCCGTAAAGAGCGCCTTCGAGAGGATCTCGTGCTCCGAGGGATACCCGAGACCCGTGGGCGCGAAGACCCCGACGGCGCCCACGGCTGGCTCGAGCAAAAACCCCTCGGCGAGCGAGGTCTCGTCGGAGGATGTCTGCCAGGGGGTCAGAGGCAGAGGGAAGAAACCGTTCAGGCAGTTCAGCGCCGTAACGAAGGTGAGCTTGTCCAGATTGCCGAGGGTCGCCACGTCGGAGGTCTGGAACATGTACTCTCCAGCCCAGTTGTCGACGGAGCCGTGGCCCGTGTAGTTCGTTATGGCGGCCCCGCTGTTTACGGCGCTTGTTATCGCGCTCTTGGCCGAACTCCCGGAAGAGTAATTGCTCATGTAGACCTTCTGCGACGTATAACCTGCAGGCAGGTAGTTGGCGGCGAGGTCGTTGGAGAGGGTCTCGAAGTCCGAGGAGTCGTTGTCGGCGACGAAGAGGGCATTGCCGGCCCAGCCGGTGCCGGAGGCCGAGTAATAGCCAAGGACCTTGTTCACAACGTTGTCCACCTCGGTGGTCGAACTCGCCGAGATCCTTCCAAGGAACATGTCGGGCAGGTCGTCCACGCCGCTTACCGCCACGAACCAGTTGTCGTCGGGGGTCTGTCCGAGAAGGGTAGTCTCGTAGAGGTGGGTGGGCACGTAGTTGACGTTGCCCATCCCGAAGTTGTCCTTGTAGTCTATGTTCGCATCCCCCACGAACAGCACATAGACAGGGGCCGGAGCGGTCCAGTAATTGTAGGCGTAGCTCAGAAAATCCTTTATGGCCCCGGGGTTGAAGACCCCGTAACCGAACTCGTCGTAGATGTCGCTGACCCTGACGACCTCGACCCTCATGGCCTGGTTTGTGTAATGGTCAGCAAGGGGCTGGATGCTGTCATAGAAACCGTCGTAGGCGATTATGATGTAGTCCGCTCCCCTTGAGGTGTTTTTTAGGTCTGATGATGCGTAGGCGCTGATATCCAGGGGACTCAACCTCTCGGAAGAGGTTATCGTCAGGTAGCGCCTGGTGCCGGAGACCGTGTCCTCGAAGCGTGTAGTCCCTGCCGAGGTTGTGTTGTTTGCTACCCTGATAACGTTTGCCCGGTCCGTTATGTCGAAGACCTCGACCGAGTTGCCGGAAAAACCGGATACCCGGAACTCGAAGGTGCCGGGCTCCGTTACGGTGAAGTCGAGAGAGTCGCTTTCGGCCACGAAGGTGTCGCGGTAATCCACCTCGAACCAGTCCATGTGAGTCATGTCCGTGGACGCGCCCGTGCCCCCCATGGACCTGAGCATGAGGGTGTTCGTGCCCTCTTTTATGACCCCGGCGGCTTCGTGGAGTAACTCGACCTGGCCGTTCCAGGACCTGTCGTCGATCTCGACGTTGTTGAGATAAATCCGCGTATTGTGGTCCGGGTCCTCGGCGGTGTCGGTCCTTCCTTGGAGGCTTACCCGTACCGTCGCGTTCGTGGTCGAGATATTGCTGAGCGTAAAGGTGTAATAGACCCTGTCGCCCGCGGAGATCTTGTCGTCCCAGAACCAGTGGTCGCGGCCGTCCCCGTCAGGCAACGACTGCCAGTAATAGGTGTCCGCCTCTTCGTGTTTGGTCGCGCCGAAGGAGGCGGGGACCGTGGCGGAACCCGACGGTGTCCCGTCCCTCGTTGACATGCGAAGGCCCTGGGCCCCGCCGCTCATGAGCCGGTATACGTTGGTGGTGGTGAACTCGAAGGCCGAGGAGCCCCTGGGGATGGCCGCGCCGTAGAACTCCATGTAGTCCGTGGTGTCAAAGACCCCGTCGTCCTCGCCGTATACGTATATCGGCAACTCGGCGCCGTTGTTCGTAACCCTTATCGTCCGCGGGTCGATGCCCGAGGGGTCAAGGCCAGCGTTCTGAAGGTCGCTGTAAGAGAGGAGATAAATCCCGTCCGCCTCCACGGAGATATTAAGTTCCGAAGACTCCGCCTGGGCGGCGAAAACAATGAAGACGAGCGTTATGAGCGAAAGTAAAATTGTTTTTTTCATGACAGGGTGACTGATTCTATCTCCTTATGGCGTCGTAGTTTATGATGGTCCCCTGGAGGAGCCTCTCATAGGCGCCCGAAGCGCCCTCTGTAGGGCCCCTCTTTTTAAAGGTCGCCTGGGCAAGGCTCTTGTCGGAAACGGGCAGGTTGTAGTCCACGGCCACCTTTATCCTCGAGCAGTATATGAGCTCACCGGTCACCGGGTTGAACCTGAAGGGGTGGAATTTCAACTGCACGACCAACTGGTCCCTCATCAGCCCCGAAAAACCGGCCTCGACTCTGTCGGCGGGAAAGAAACCGTCTGTATTGTAGACGGAGACGTCCTTTGCAAATTCGAAGACGAGCTCCCTTGTTCCATCCTCTTCTACCACCACGGGCCTCGGGGCCGGGTAGACGTTAAGCCCGCCGTAGACCGTCGTGTCGGATTCAAGGACCCGTATCGTCGGCTTACTCCCGTCGGGTAGCCCCAGGAGGGTTCCGCCGGTGGGAAGCTCGGGCCTTCCGGGGTCTTTCGTAACGCCGAATCCCGGCACCGTTATCCTGTGATAGACGCCCCCCTCTTCCGAGACCTCCATGAACTCGGGCTCCGGGATCCATATCTCGAGTACCACCCCGGTGGAATCCGTGGAGACGACGTTTACGTAACTGTCGGTTGACCCCGCAAGAGAACGGCCCGGCAGCGCAAAAAACGCCAGGGCCAGAATCATGTAAAGGGTCTTTTTGGTCGCCTTCATCTCTTGCCTCTCTTTATTTGTGACCTAAAAGTTCGCACAACCTCTCAGCCCGCTCTTCAAGGCTGCCCGGGGTGAGGTAAAAACACTCGACCCCGGAGAGGACCTTTCCCATCTCCATGAACAATCCCGTCATCGAGCCCCTGGACTCGAGCTTTGACGATGTAACGCCCTTTATCCTCTTAAGGAGTTCCACCGCTGCCGCTGATTTAGGAATTTTTTTGAGCTCCGGCGTTGCGGTGAAATCGGGTCTTTCCTCGTTGCCGTCAGAGGCGTCGAAGAGAAGGACCCCGTTTCCGGCGCACACTTCTTCGATACGGGAGTGAACGTGTCTCTTCCCGTCGGTAATTATTTTTATGATGGGATATTTTCTGTGGGGAAGAATCGCCGCGTCCATGACCCCGTCTATTTCCCTTATATCCGAGATGAGAGAGTCAGTGACTCCACTTACGACGATATAGAGGTCCTCTTCCCCTTCTCTTCTCGTTCCCATGACGGGGCCGAGAAATACAAGGTATTTAAGCTCGCATGGGCCTCCCGTGCTCCCTGGATACAGGTCCTCGATATCGAGCAACTTCTTCTGTCCGCCCCCTATCATGGGTAGCATCTTTAACGAATCGAGCTCGGCCTCGGGACAGAGCTCGAGGGTCTGGGGGAGAAGACCGAGCCTCTTGGGGAAGGGGTAAAGTTTATGGTCCGACTTTGAGACCGCTGATACGTCGTCGGAGAGGAACTTGAATCCCCTCTTTACGAGCTCGAGCGTGAGGGTGGTCTTCCCGCTCTTAGATGCCGCCGGAAGTATCACGCCCCTGTCAGAGCTCGAGAGGGCGGCGGCGTGGAAGAGGTAGTGTGACCTGACCTTCGAAAGGGCCGAGTCCGTTATCTTCATGTAGGCGAAGCCAGGAAGGTCGCCGCCCTCTTCCACGGCATAGCTCCTGCCGTCGGAGGTGACCTCGAACCCTTCGTCAGGGCCTTTTCCCCTGAGGACCCGGTAGGCCGCACCTTTTCCTTTCCCGCCATCGAGGTGAAATCTTCCGAAGATCTCCCTGAAGGCCGAGGAAAACTCCTCGGACTCGGACCTTACGGAGAACTCGTGGTCGAAGAACCTGTAGGTATCCGAGGTCCTCTCCCCGGGTCTTATCGTCATCCTTGTGCTACCTTCCTTCATACGATTTAACCGGAGCCTTCTACTTGACCTTTATGCCCGGAACCTCCTTCTCAAAGCTATAAGGCTTATGGCGATGGTGAGCGCGAAGGCCCAGAGCGTCTTCTGTAAAAGCGTGGTCTTTACCATGAAGGCGCCGAAGGCCACCGCGGGAAGCAGGGCAACCCTTGTGGTGGCCCTCAGTATCCCGTGCTCCGAGATAAAGTCCGACAAGGGCGGGCTATATTCGTAATAAAGGTCCACGAACACGCGGCCCGCTTTGTTGCTAAGGAGGTACTCGTCCCTGAAGTCCCGTAGGACTTTCACATGGGCGTCGAGGTACGACCCGTAGGCGGCAGTGGCGATAAAGCAGCCCCTGCCTCCCCCGCCCTCGGCGCCGACCCCTGAGCCATCCAGTGACGTCTCTACGGCAGTAGTATCGTGGAAGGTGCTCTTCCCGTTAGTGTCAACGTCCTCGAGCCTGTAGTAATAGGTGTCCCCGGGGTATACAGTATAATCTGTATAGCTGTAAGTAGCTCCCTGCGTCGGGCTACCCTCTGCGAGTATAAAGGTGGTGTTTATCCGTTCGTACGTGCCTGCCTCGCCGTCCTTCCTCCAGATGTTGAAACCGGCGTTTTCTATCTCGGAGGCCGTCTCCCACTCGAGCAGGACCCCGTCCTCGGTCTCCGTTGCCGTGAAGGAGACGAGGGTTATCAGGGTCGGGAAGAGTTCATAGTCCTCAACCTCGCCGTACCGGGCTTCTCCTTTTTCCTGATTCAAACTTCCGCTTATGTTTTGAACAGCCCCAACGTTTTCTCCGTAATCCAGTCGGAAACGGGCGTAAACTTCGCAATTTTCGACATTATCCCAACCAACCAACCCCACCCCGCATATTGTCACTGGAGCGGTGATATTAAAGGAATAAACACCGCTGTAGCCGCCCGAGAATTCGGCATCGTTAATCGGGTCTACGGCATATCCGTTGACGACCTTTTCACCTGCGTCACTCCAGTCGCCGTCCCCATTCCAGTCTATCCAGCCGTTTAAGTAGAGTTGTTTGTCTGCGACAAGACCATCATACCTGACCGGATCCCTGGCGGCTATGCTTACCGTAGCCTCTACACTTATATTGGCTTCCGGTTCGACCAAATCCTTGATCTTCACGCCGTCATCATAGCGGTCAGCGTTTTCATGTTTTGAGTCCTGCTCACCGTCGGCTGAATCGCCCAACCATTCATTGGTATAGTCCGCATGGCGGGCGCCGTTATTGGCTGACAACGAAGGATATTCTCCTGAGACACTTGTCAACGGGTCCGGGGCGTCGCCGAAATCCGGTCCCGGCAGAACAACAATCCCTGTTTCAATTGCGACAAAGATGAAAACGGACGGGGGATCGATATCGACGAGAATAAAGCCGGGCTGGGCCGGGTCTATAAGGCGTCCACTTAAAACCAGTTTGCCGTTGTCATTGATATTTACATCGAGACTATCGGGGTCCACGTTTTTCCCGGCCTGGCTACTTGGATGATAGGAAGTCCAACTCCAACCATCTGTTATTTTATCTCCAAGAATACTCGCATCGGCAAGCTCGACTTTAAAACTTCCATCAGCATCCTCTGCAGTTTGTGCGGGAGGCCTTTTCACATGAACTTGCGCATCCGTGGCTATTTTCGCGAGGTAAGTATCTTGCAGATCATAGATCTGCAAGTGGTCTGGGTCAGAAGGGCTCAGATCGAAGTTACAATGGCAAACTTTTTCTATCCATGATGCGTTATCTGTCATTTTATTGATCAGCAACTGACCATGGAGCAATTCATGGTACAATAGGCCTTGATTGGCTAAAGGACCATAAGGGGTTTCCCCCTCCCTTGCGTTAATAACAGCAGGGTCCAGCATGATATAGTTGTTTGCCGTAACCTCTTTTACTCCGGACTCAATATCGGTAGAAGGATGCCAGACATATGCCCCGATAGTGTTTTGAGGAGCTTGTGCCGGTTTACCATCTACTGTGAGTTCAGGATCCCAATGTATCAGTTTTGTCGTGATGTTAATGTTGACGGAAGTTAAAGGGCTTCCATCGGGACAATCGATATTTATGTTTACGGTTTCTGAGAGGCTGTTGATCACTTCCTGGACATCTGTGGCATCAATTCTAGCGAGGATAGTATTAAAGTCGTCTGTCTCCTGTTGAGTCGGGTTTTCAGGTTCTGCAGCGTAAGCAAGGCTCGATAAAAGGGCGTAAACTGCAACGGTGAAATAAAAAGCGATGAGCAAACCTTTTCTTTTTATTAAAGTACCCATCTTCCCTTCCCTCAAGCCTCGCAGTCCGTCGATTGCCGCAATAGTGTTGAATCCATGCGCTTGCCCGCCACCTCGAATATCACCTCGGGGTAGAGTTTTTTCCTTACCTCGCAGAGGTCGTCCGTTGCCCAGAGGCTGCCGCTCTTGAAGAAAACGCTCCCCGGGCAAGAGGCCTGGCAAAAGTTCTTCCATGTGCAGTCAATGCACCCTTCCGTGGTATCCTCCCTTGAGGAGCAGGCGTTTATTATCCCTTCGAGTTTCTCGGATCCGACGGCCTCCTCAAGGGTCATCTTGTGGATGTTCCCGATTAAAAAGTCGGGGTGCATCATGAGCGAACAGGGATATATGTCACCCGAGGCGTCCACGGCTAAGGTCTCGCCGAGACGGCACCATCTGGAGCAGTCCGGGATGTCGAGGAGGAAGCCCTGGAACCCGGGGCTCACGTCCACGGTGGAGGGAGGCATCTCCCTGTAAAGGTATGTATAGAGTTTGAGGTACTGGGCCGGGGTGGGGGAGAGGTCCTCCCATGACCTTTTTGCGGCCCCGAGGCGTTGTACGGGCAGAAGCCTCACGGAGGGGACCCCGAGCCCGGAGGCGAGAGCTATCAATGCGGGGATCTTTTCTATGTTGTGGCCGAGGACGGTGGTAAAAAAGGCGACCCTTCCGACGGCGCCGTATTCTTTAAGTAGTTTTACCCCTTGAAGCGTCCTGTCGAAGGAGCCCGGCCCCCTGACCCTGTCATGGGTCTCCGAGTCAGGGCCGTCGAGGCTTATCTGTAGCCTTATATCGATGGATGCGAGCCTCCGGGCTCTATCCTCGTCTATGAGGGTCGCGTTTGTGGAGAGGCTTGTAGAGAGCTTTTTCGAGGCGTATTCAAGGATGGGAAAGATGTCTTTGTGGAGAAGGGGCTCTCCGCCGGAGACGGCGATGGAGGAACCCTCGGTACCGGAGAGCTCGTCTATTATCTCAAGGACCTTTTCTTTGGTGAACCCGCCTTTCTTCTCCGTGCCGTCAACCACACCGCAGTGAGCGCACCTGAGATTGCAGTTCTCGTTGATATTCAGGTGGAGGCGCCTTAACTTAAGTGGACTCTCAGGGGTGGTACGTTCGGGCGGGCTTGCGTCGGTAATGAAACTCTTAAGAAAGCGCGCCCTCGAAAGGTGAAGGAGATAACCCTCCACATCGGAGAGCGCGGTGGCCTGGTCTATGTCGTACCTTGCGGCGAGGACGCGGGCTATGCCTTCCACCTTCATCTCGCCGTTGCACAGCCTCGCTATCTCCCACCCGACTTCGTTTACGACAAGCCACTCGGGCCTGTCCGGGTGGAGGAGGAGATGGAGCCCATCTCTGCCTACCCGTAAAAGCCCGGCCGGTATCTCGGGCACGAAGCTCCTCAACTGCTGATTATGTCCATCGGTACCGGTCATCTTCAATGCCTTGTCTCAGGTGCAGTGTAAGAAAATGCAAGCTCAAGCCCCGGGTCTTGCACGTATTTAACATCCCCGCTTGAATCAAGGAAGAAATATTCGTCTACACCTGAAAATAGAGGTGCTTTACACAATGCTTAAATTTTTTAGAAAGACAGGACCGTGCTAAAAAAACGGCCCCTACAGGGGCCGAGTGTTACGGACTAACACCCGAGCACAGCTCCGCCGAAGGGGCTGCAGGCCTGGGCGGGGCCAAGCTCTTTTAAGAGATCGTCACCGCTGAAGGTCACAACCCTCGGAGGCTCGTAGTCCGACTTCGCAGCCTCCTTCTTCTCGACAGGCTTTTTCTCAAGTTCCTTTTCCATAACCCTCTCCTTTTTGGTCGGGGCGTAGCCGCCCTCTACTCAATCTTCTATTCGAGCATCCCCTTTTCGCTCAATTCCGTTATTACCTTCTCTATATCTCCCCTTACGTCGCGTTCCTTTCCCACGGAGAACTCTCTTCTCAAGCGCTCCTCCATCTCCCCTATGGTGTGCCCCCCGTCCGACATCCTCCAGATGGTCTTCGCACTGCCGTTCAAGATATGAACGGAGTCTGTCCCGGGGTCGTAGAGCATGAGCTCGTCGGAGAGGAGCTCTTCACGGACAGACTCTTTTCTTAAGGGTTTATCCGCTGACATTATCGGAAATAAAAAAAGCCATTGATGCGCAAGGCAATAACCTCACGGCATAATGGCATCCGTCGCCTTATGTCCACCCCCCTCATCGGCCCCTCTTGAGCCCCCCTTAGCCGGTGGACAAATTTAAACATTCAAGTGTAGACATTTAATAGCATAACGTGTAACAATTGTCAACTGTTTTGTTGGTCTTAAATAGAGTGTTTATTCCCCGGGTTTTGGGGGACCTCCGCAATAACGGCAGCGTCCTTGCGACTTATTGTTTCATAAAGAGTTACCTTTAATCCACGAGCTTAAACAATTTTTCCCTTTTAATAACCCTTTTATTTCAAAAGCTCGATTTTTGCCCTATACCTTGTTAAACTTTCCGGACCCCTCTGAATGGGTCATTGCTTTCCCCTCTCTTCTTTCCGGGCTTTCCCTTCGATGCCAACCTTCCTTGAGATGATGTAGTTCGGCCTCCTCTTTATCTCTTCGTAGATTCTACCTATGTATTCCCCGAGTATGCCTATGGCTATCAATTGCACCCCCCCGAGAAGGAGCAGAGAGGCAGTGGTGGAGGCCCATCCCGGCACCGCCCTTTCGGTAAAGAGCCTTACGAAGATGACGTAGCTTAAGTAGACGAAGCTTAAGAAGGAGACCAGAAAGCCGAGGTATATGGCCACCTTGAGCGGGAATATTGAAAAGGCCGTTATGCCGTCGAGGGCGAGGCGAAAGAGCGCGCGGGGCGTGTACTTGGACATTCCGGCGGCCCGCTTTGGGGATTTGAAGTTAAGGCTCGTCTGCCTGAACCCCACCCATATGGAAAGCCCCCTGAGGAACCTGTTCTTCTCCTCGAGAGAGGTCAGGGTGTCCACAACCTTTCTGTCGTAGAGCTTGAAGTCCGTGGAGCCCGTTGGGAGTTTCACCCTCGCGAGCTTGCTCATGAGCTTGTAGAAAAAGGCCGACGACGTTCTCTTGAAGAGGCTTACCGTCCGGTCATATTCCCTTATTGTGTTAACGACCTCGTAGCCGCCTCTCCACTGTCTCAGGAGCTCGGGGATGAGCTCGGGGGGGTGCTCGAGGTCCCCGTCCATGGTTATTACGGCCTCTCCTGAGGCGTGGTCGAGGCCTGCGACCAGGGCGGCGGATTTTCCGAAGTTTCTCGAAAAGGAGAGGACCTTTACGCGCGGGTCCTTTTCGGCAAGGCCCGAGAGGATCTCGAAGGTGGAGTCCGTGGAGAAGTCGTCGACGAAGACGATCTCGTAGGGGACTTTTTCGGCCTCCATCACCGCGGTAACGCGCCTGTAGGTCTCAGGGACCACCTCCTGCTCGTTACAGACGGGGACTACCAGAGATACGAGCTCCTTTTTATCCGTCATTTTCTCCTCTCCATTGCCTTTATCTCGTCGAGATATACCCCTGCGGCTTCGAGGCTGCTGTCTATCCTCAACGCCATTTGAAACTCCGCTTCGGCCTCGGCGATTTGCCCCTGTTTCCTGTATATCACGCCGAGGTTCAGGTGCGCATCAGCGCTCTGTGGGTTGAGCCTCAAGGTCTCGCCGTAGTATTTAACGGCCAGATCGAACTCCCCGCGTCTGTCGTACATCACGGCGAGGTTGTAAAAGGCATTGTCATAGGTCGGGTCAAGGACCGTCGACCTCTTGAACTCCTCTATCGCCAGGTCCCCAAGCCCCATACGCGCGTATTCAACTCCGAGGTTGTAGTGGGGCAGGGCGGCGCCCGGGGACTTCCTGACCGTATCTGACCATAAGGAAAACCCGTCCCTCCAGACGGAGTTTCTCTTTACGGTCTGAAAAGTCAAAAGGACTGCCGCAACGACTACCAGAGTAACGGTTATTATCCTTCCGCCCCCCCCGGCCCCGGCGAACTCTCTACCCTCAAGAAACCTTCCCACGAGGAGTACCGCGAATATACAGAAGCCCACGGAGGGGAAGAAGAGGTAGCGCTCGGCGAAAAAGCTCTTCCCGATGCCCGGCAGATAGAGTGTGGGCAGTATCGCCACAAGGACCCAGGCCAGGGCGAAAAAAACCAGTCTATCATATCTGAAGGCCCTGTAAATACCGTAACCGAGTATAACGATAAATGCCAGCGAAAGAAAGCCCCTCGCCTCTGCAAGGGAGCCTATGGGCTCGATATAGTAGTAGGCGCTAAGATTCACCGGGAAGAGGAGCTTTTGGAAGTATAGCGGAACCAGGGGGAATACGTTTATCAGGTACTGGTAGTCCGTGAGGTCGAACCACCTCTTTCCGGGCAGGGCCGCCCTCACGGCATAGGCCCTCGCGGCGAAGTACAGGGCGGCGAGGGCTATAAAGGCGAGATAGGCCCTCCAGTTCTTAACCGGAGCGGAGCTATCCCTCAATGCGAGGTCGTGGATAAAGACGAGTGGGAGGAAGACGAGGGCCGTCTCCTTGAAAAAGAGGGCGATGAAGAAGAGAAGGCCCGCGAACAAGGTCCCTTTCGCCCCTGGCCTCTCCATCCCCGCATATACATAAAAGGCGCAAAGGACGAGGATGGTGAAGGCGAGGTCCTGCATCGCCGAGACCCAGGCGACGACCTCGGTGTGCGCGGGGTGGAGGGCGAAGTAAAGGGCGGCGGCGAAGGGGTATATGCCGGAGTCTTTTTCGATAAGCCTCGAGGCGACGAGGAATACGAGGACGACGACACCCGACTGGAGGATTACGTTAACGAGGTGGTAGCCCCAGGGCTCGAGGCCGAAGAGGGCGTACTCGGCCATGTACACCACGTGTATCATTGGCCTGTAGGTGCCCGAGGCCACCCCGGGCAGGAACTCCCCGAGTGAGGATGTGAAAATAACGGGTAAATACCCCGGGTCGGTAATCCAGGGGTTTTTCAGTATCTGGTGGACGTCGTCGTAGACGAAGCCGTTAAGGAGCGTGTTCGAGTAAAGGGCGAAGGTGGTCAACACCAACACCAGCGCGCCCGCAACCCTCGATTTGGGGATCCCTGTCCAGTTCATCTCTTTTTCCTTAGATGCCGCAGCCGCTCCCCCCCCCCCCCCCCCCCCCCCCCCCCCCCCCCCCCC
>DATEAM010000004.1:0-2582 GCA_035288385.1 Thermodesulfobacteriota bacterium | reverse complement strand
GAACCTTTCTGAAGAAAGTTTCCCCCCGGACCCCCTTTCAAAGACTTTTGGCTATCCCCTGCGGGGAGACCCCTTAAAAAAATTTCTATGAAGAGGGGCCTCCCCGCAGGGGATAAAGAGCTAAAAGTTTTTGGAGAGGGTTTGGGAGAACCTTTTTTCAAAAAGGTTCTCCCAAAAAATAAACCCTTAAGGAGAGACAATGGGAAAGAAGACAGGTGTGCTTTTGATGGCCTTCGGGGGCGCCGACTCGCTCGACACCGTCGAGCCCTTCATGCGTAACGTCCTCAAGAAAAGGCCCGTAACCGCCGAGTTCATCGAGAAGACCAAGGAGCGCTACAGGGTGATAGGGGGGAAATCCCCGCTCCTCGACATAACCCTGGCCCAGGCGAAGGGAGTCGAGGAGATACTGAACAGGGAGGGTGACAGGTACCGCGTCTATGTGGGCATGCTCAACTGGAAGCCCTTCATAAAGGAGACCCTCCACAGGATGAGAGACGACGGCATCACCGAGGCCGCGGCCTTCATAATGTCTCCCTTCACCTCTCCCGTGGCCACAGGGGCCTACGAGAAGGTCTTGTACGACACCCTCGACGAGATGGGAGGGGCTATCAAGGTGAAGCTCCTCATCAACTGGCACATAAGCCCCGCCTTTTCGGAGATAATAATAGGGAAGATTGAAAAGGAGCTCAAGGCCTTCAAGAAAAAGGAGGACGCCCTCGTAATATACAGCATCCACAGCCTCCCTAGAGAGGCGCTTGAAGGCGACGCCTACGAGATGAAGATCCACCAGGCGGTGGACGAGATCAAGAAACGGGTCAACTACGACTACAGGGTCGCCTACCAGAGCCAGGGCACGAGCGCTCTTAACTGGCTCGGGCCCAGGACCGACGAGGTGATAGAAGAGGCGGGGAAAAAGGGGAAAAAGGGCGTGGTCGTGGTGCCGCTGGGCTTCGTGGCCGACCATATAGAGACCCTCTACGACATAGACATACTCTTCAAGACCACGGCCGAGACCCAGGGGCTCGTCTTCAGGAGGACGGAGTCCCTTAACACCACCCTTGAGTTCCTGGAGCTCCTCGCCGACCTCGTGAAGACCTGCGGTGAAATATACTGATGAAGAGGGTCGTAATAATAGGCGGGGGCATAGCCGGCCTCGCCACTGCCTACAGTCTCAGGGAGCACCAGTTGGGGTCCCCCTCCCCTCTTCCCCCCTTCGAGACGGTGGTCATGGAAAAAAAATCGAGGGTCGGGGGCAACATCGTAACGGAGAGGATAGACGGCTTCGTCATAGAGGGGGGGCCGGACTGCTTCATCTCGGAGAAGCCCTGGGCCATGGAGCTTTGCCGCAGGATCGGCCTCGAAGACCGCTTGCTACCCACCAACGATGAGTTCAGGAAGACCTTCGTCCTTTCCGGGGGCAGGCTCCATGTGCTACCCGAGGGAGTTATCCTCATGGTCCCGACGAAGATACTCCCTCTTGCCACAAGCTCGCTCATTTCGATTCCGGGTAAGCTTCGCATGGCCCTCGAGGCCTTCGTGCCGAGGAAAAAGGACCCCGGAGACGAGAGCCTCGGGGACTTCGTAAGGAGGAGGCTCGGAAAAGAGGCCCTCGATAAAATAGCCGAGCCCCTCGTGGCCGGCATACACGCCGGAGACCCGGAGACGATGAGCGTCAAGGCGACCTTTCCGAGGTTCGTGGAGCTGGAGCAGGAGTACGGGAGCCTAATACGCGGGATGCTCAGGAGGATGTACAACCTCAAAAGGTCCCGCAAGGACCGCCCGCCTGAGAAAAAAACCGGCCCGAAGGTAACCATGTTCATGACGCTGAAGGGCGGGCTCTCCGAGCTCATAGACGAGCTCACCGGGCGCATAGAGGGCTTTGAGCACACCGTGATAAGGACGGACACCACGGTAGCCGGGATATCCATGAAGGGCGGCAGGTACCTTGTGGAGATAGAGGGAGGGGCGGTCATGGAGGCGGACTCCGTGGTTTTAGCCTCGCCCGCGCACGCGGCCTCGAGGCTCGTTAAAAACCTCGACCCGGTCCTTTCCGAAAAGCTCCTTACAATACCCTACGTATCCACGGCCACAGTCTCGCTCGCCTTCAGGAAAAAGGATATACGCCACCCCCTCGACGGTTTCGGCTTCGTCATCCCGAGGACCGAGAAGAGGAAGATAATGGCCGCCACCTGGACCTCGCGAAAGTTCGACCACCGGGCCCCGGAGGACTCCGTGCTCATAAGGTGCTTCGTGGGGGGTTCCAAGAACGCGGACCTCGTAAGCCTCGACGACTCCTCGATGGCTGCCATGGTGAGGGGGGAGCTTAAGGAGATAATGGGCATAGAGGCCGAGCCAGTGCTCGAGCGCGTCTACAGGTGGTTTAACTCCATGCCCCAGTACACCATAGGCCACGAGGAGCGCATAAGATCCATAGAGGAGCGGGCCTCGACCCACCCCGGGTTTTTTTTGACGGGAAGCGCCTACCACGGCATAGGCATCTCGGACAGCGTGCGCTACGGCGAGATTACCGCAAAGAAGGTATTGCATTACCTCGGGTAACCCCCCCCCCCCCCCCCCCCCCC
>DATEAM010000003.1:0-3758 GCA_035288385.1 Thermodesulfobacteriota bacterium | reverse complement strand
CTACCTCATAGTATTGAGGCTCCCCCGTGAGAAGACCATAGAGGTCGGAGGGCTCGGGGCGATAAAATTTAAAAAGGGTTTTTACGTATACGTCGGCTCGGCAAGGAAAAACCTCTCGAAGAGGATCGAAAGGCACAGGCGCGAGAGGAAGAGATTTCGCTGGCATATAGACTACTTAAGAGAGAAGGCTGAGTTTCTACATGACCTCCCCATGCGCACCCGTGACGATATAGAATGCGCTGTTGCAGGTGCGTTAAGGAATACAGCAGGCTGGGAAATCCCCGGCTTCGGCTCCTCGGACTGCGCCTGCCCAACGCACCTCTTCGGTTTTGATGAAGACCCCCTGAGCGCAAAAAAATTCCACGAGCTACTTCTATACTTCAGGGTTGACAGGTTTTTTGAGGGGAACTTTTTGAAAAAAGTTCCCCTCAAACTCCCCTCAAAAACTTTTAGATAGACAAACCTCCCTACTTTCCCATGCTCTCCAGAGGGATCATGATGTGGGCGTAAGGAGTGTCCGCCCACATGACCCAGGGCCCCCCGTTCCGGTGGTCCGTTGAAATGGACTTTAAGAGCGCCTTGTCCGGGACAAGGAGCATCAGGTGCGGTCCGACTTTGGTAATCCAGTCGTCCGGGGTAGTGGGTCCGGTGGCGTAGGGGTCCGTGTTGCTCGCCGGGGCGTCGTCTACCAGCATGTAGCCGAAACCGATCTCCTTGTACGTGGGCGCTTCCTTCTTGACATAGGCGTTCAGGAAGTTTACCCACGGGTCGTTTACGCACCAGGGGTCCGTGCCTTGAGTATCGGCGTTGTCGGGCAGGCACGTCCAGCCGTTCGTGCCCTTCCTCAGGACCTTGAGGTCCCAGTCCATGACCGTCGCATCCGCCGAAATCGAGGCTGGAGCGGCGCTCATGGCGCTCTTTATGGAAGCGGCGTCGCCTGCGGCGGCAGCCCCCCCGGCCCCGCCGGCAAAGAGGAGCACCGCCGTTATAATGACGAATAGAATACGCATGTTAAACCTCCGTTCTTAGAGTGGTTTCTTTTAAAACCTTGAGTCTCTTTTCTCCTCGTCTATTCTGTCTCCTGCCGTGTGTTCCTGTTTTTCACTTCCCTCAGTAGCTTACGGCGGCCCCTTTGGAATTCGTTGACTGTCCGGGAATAAAATCAGTATAGCAGAAAAATTTTTCAGGGGGGCCGGGAGACGGCGTGGGCCGGGGAAAACCTTTTTACAAAAAGGTTTTCCCCGTGTTATCATGACCCGATGATTTACCTCGACAACGCAGCTACGTCTTATCCCAAGCCCGAGCTGGTCTACAGGAGGGTGGACGAGGTCCTGAGGACCGTGGCAGGGAACCCGGGCAGAGGCGGCCACCGCGGGGCCTTGGAGGCGAGCCGTATAGTCTTCCATGCCAGAGAGGCCGTATCGAGGCTCACGGGCATCGTGGACTCCTCGCGGATAGTATTCACGAAGAACGCCACCGAGGCGATAAACATCGCGTTGAAGGGCCTGGGCCTGAAACCCCCGGACCATATCATAACGACCTCCTTCGAGCACAACTCGGTGGTAAAGACCGTGGGGAGGCTCGAGGCGCGGGGAGTCAGGGTCACGAGGCTTAAACCGGATAAGGACGGTTTCATAATACCCGGAGACATAGAGGCCGCTGTTACGGAGACGACCAGGCTCGTCTGCATCTCCCACGCCTCCAACGTCTTCGGCACGATCCAGCCCATAAAGCACATAGGGAGTTTTTGCGCCACCCACGGGATTCCCTTCATGGTGGACGCCGCCCAGACCCTCGGAGCCTTTCCCGTGGACCTCGGCGAGATTAACATAGACATCCTCGCCGCCACGGGCCACAAGGCCCTCTTCGGCCCCCAGGGCACGGGCTTCCTCTACGTACGGGAAGGGCTTGAGCCTGACCCCCTCGTGGACGGGGGCACGGGAGATCTCGAAACCGTACTCGAGATGCCCGACCGCCTCGAGGCTGGCACCATGAACACGCCGGGCATAGGGGGGCTTTCGGCCGGGGTGGAGTTTCTCCTTAAAGAGGGCGTCGAAAAGATAAGGGAGTTCGAGGCGGGGCTCATGGGCCGGCTCCTGAAGGGGCTCGAAGGGATAGAGGGCGTATCCGTCATAGGGACAAAAGACCCTTCGAAGAGGGTGAGCCTCGTCTCCTTCAACATGGAGGGGAAAAACCCCGTAGAGGCCGGGATAAAGCTCGATACGGAGCACTCCATAATGGTCAGGTGCGGCACGCACTGCGCCCCCTACGCCCACAGGGCCGCGGGCTCCTACCCCGAGGGCGCCATAAGGGTGAGCCCCGGGTACTTCAACAGGCCCGAAGAGATCGACGAGTTTTTGAGGGCGATAAAAAACCTTAAGGAAAAAAATTGAGGAAACCTTTTTGAAAAAAGGTTTCCTCAAACTCCTTCCAAAAACTTTTAGCTGTTTATCGCATGGAGGGCGACCCCTCTTCATAGGGATTCTTACATGGGGTCTCCCTCCATGCGATAAACAGAAGTCTTTGAAAGGGGGTATGGGGGGAAACTTTCTTACATATTGTTTCCCCCCATAAAACATGCTCGTACTCGGCATAGAGTCTTCATGCGACGACACGGCCGCCGCCGTGGTTGAGGACGGTTTCCTCGTCAGGTCCTCCATCGTATCCTCCCAGGACTCCATCCACGGCAGGTACGGAGGCGTGGTGCCGGAGCTCGCCTCGCGCAGGCACATAGAGATGATAATCCCCGTGGTGGAAGAGGCCCTCAGAGGGGCCGGGGTCGAGATAAAGGCCATCGACGGGATAGCCGTAACACGGGGGCCCGGGCTCGTGGGATCCATACTCGTCGGCCTCTCCTTTGCCAAGGGGGTCTCCTACGCGAAGGGGATTCCCTTTACCGGAGTTAACCACATCCTCGCCCACACGCACGCGGCCTTCCTGAAGGAGGAAGGCTCGGAGGATGGAAGCCCGGAGTTCCCCTTTGTCTCGCTCGTAGTCTCCGGAGGCCACACCGCGCTCCTTCTCTTTACAGGCTATACCCAATACAGGATGCTCGGCCAGTGCCTCGACGACGCCGCCGGAGAGGCCTTTGACAAGACCGCCAAGCTCCTCGGCCTCGGCTACCCCGGAGGAGCGGCCATAGATAGACTCTCCCGTAGTGGCGACCCGGGCTCGATTGAGTTCACGCGCCCCTTTATAGCGAAGGGGAACCTCAACTTCAGCTTCAGCGGCATCAAGACCGCCGTATTGAACCATATAAAGGGTGCAGGCGAGCTCGACCGGAAATCAATCAACGACCTCTCGGCGAGCTTTCAGGAGGCCGTCGTCGACGTCCTCGTCCAGAAGGCCCTATGGGCCGCCGAGGAGACCGACTCGGAGACCATCGTCGTATCAGGGGGAGTGGCCTGCAACTCGAGACTCAGGGCCCGGCTCAAAGACGCCGGCGTGCAAAAAGGCATAAAGGTCTTCATACCGCCCCCGCGCTTCTGCAGCGACAACGCCGCCACCGTGGCGGCCCTCGGCTACCACCAGTTGAAAAACAGGGAGTTCGCAGACCTCGACCTGAACGCCATCCCCACATGGAGAGGCTTTTGAGGAAACCTTTTTGAAAAAAGGTTTCCTCAAACTCCTTCCAAAAACTTTTGGCTGTTTATCCCGTGGGGGGAGACCCCTCTTGCGAGGAACTCTTATCAGGGGTCTCCCCCCACGGGATAGCTAAAAGTCTTTGAAGGGGGTCTGGGGGAAACTTTCTTCAGAAA
>DATEAM010000002.1:0-8022 GCA_035288385.1 Thermodesulfobacteriota bacterium | reverse complement strand
GGGGGGGGTGGGGAACCGGGACCGGCAAAGTGGCGCGAGCCCTTCTACCTGCCCGTGGGAGGCGAGCGCGAGGTCTACGAGGCCGCATTCAGGAGCCGAATGGCCGTGCTCCTTAAAGGCCCCACGGGCTGCGGCAAGACCCGGTTCGTGTCCCACATGGCATGGCGCCTGGGTCTACCCGTGCACACCATCTCCTGCCATGACGACCTCACGAGCTCGGACCTCGTGGGCAGGTACCTCATAAAGGGTAGCGAGACCGTCTGGGCCGACGGCCCACTTACAAGGGCGGTTAGAACAGGGGGGATGTGCTACCTCGACGAGGTGGTGGAGGCGAGAAAGGACACGACGGTAATCATACACCCCCTTACCGACGACAGGAGGATACTCACCGTGGAGAAGACAGGGGAGGTGCTCCACGCACCCGAGGACTTCATGCTCGTCGTCTCCTACAACCCGGGCTACCAGAACATCCTTAAGGACTTGAAGCCGAGCACTCGCCAGAGGTTCGTCGCCCTCGAGTTCGACTACCCCCCCGAGGAGATGGAGACCGAGATAGTGGTTACGGAGAGCGGGCTCGACAGCGCCGCCGCCCAGAGGCTCGTAAGGGCGGTGAGGAAGATGCGCACCCTCGTGGACTCGGGGCTCGAGACCCCTCCTGGCACGCGCCTCCTCGTCCACGCCGCCGAGCTCATGGTAAAGGGGCTCGCCCCGAGGGTTGCCGTCGAGGCCGCCGTGGTAAAACCGCTAACAGACGACCGCGAGTACGAGAAGGCGATGCTCGACATAATAGACGCGATCTTTTAGGCAATCCATGGAACACCTCATAGGAAAGGGCATAGACACGCTCATCCGGCTACGCCATTCCAGGAAGATAAAGACGTGGAAGGCCGGCTCCGAGCCCTTTACGACCTCCTCTCACCTGAGGAGGTTTACGCTCCTTGCCTCTATGATAGCGGCGCGAGAGGTGAGGGTCGTAGACATATCGGGCGACACCCCCCCGAGGCCCTATCTCCCGCTCCTTCAAAAGCTCGGGCACCACGCCCTCCTTCCTGAACACGGTTTTTCCTGGACCGACGGCGAGAAGATATTCCTGCCCCTCTCCTTCGTGGACATGCCCGCCCCGGGGGGCCCGGGTGGGCAGGGGGGGCAGGGGGAGACGGGGATGGAGGGAGTCGGGGCTCAGGAAACGCTTGCGAGGATCACCGTCTTCTTCCACTCCTGCCAGATAAGGTACGACTCCATTGCCGCGGCCTGCGAGAAGAGGGCGCTTCTCGAAGGGGACAGGGCCGTCGCCGACCTTTACTGGATAGTCGAGAACGCCAGGCTTACGGGGCTCCTTAAAAAAGACTTTCCCGGGATGGTCTCGCCCCTTACCGGGATTACGCGTTACCTCCTTACGAGAAGGCCGGGGAAAAACCACCTCAACCAGGGTGAAAAAGCCGTCGAGGGGATTCTCTTAGAGACCCTCTCGGGAAAAGAGCCCTACCGGTCGGCCTCGGCCACGGAGAGCCTCGCCCTTGCCGTGGAGATTAAAGAGGGGTTTTTGCGCGAGGGTGTCTCGTTCAGGCGCTACAGGGCCGTTGTGCCCTTTACACCCTGGGGCAAGCTCATACCCGGCAGGTTAAAGGCCAACTCCGTTATTGCCGTCGGCGAGGCAAAGGAGACCGAGACCGCCTCCGGCTCGCATGACAAGAACGAAGAGCAGCGCGAACGCCGGAGGTACGCGGCAAGAAAAGAGGTCGTCGACGAGGATGCTAACGAGCAGGGCCTCGCCCTCAACATATACGACAAGCTCCTCTCCTGGGCCGAGTTCGTGAACGTCAACCGCCCCTTTGACGACGACCCCGAGGACCCTGGAGACAAGCCCGAGGAGAGTGAGGAGCTCGCAACAGCGGATTTAAGGAGGACGGGAAAGAATTTCTTGAACGCGGACCTTGAAAAAGAGGAGTCCTGCCGCGAGACGGCCTCCAATGGGGATAATAGCGGCAAGACATACCTCTACCCGGAATGGGACTTCAGGAAAGGGGCCTACAGGAAGGCTCACTCAAGGGTCACCGAGACCGAGGCGGTACGCGAAAAGAACGGTTTCCCGGACTCGGTCCTTGACGAGAACCGCTCCACGGCAAAAAAGATCCGCAGGCAGTTCGAGATGCTGAACCCTACCACAAGGCTCGTAACCCGTCAGCTCGAGGGCGATATCATAGACATAGACGCCGCGGTAGAGGCTGCCGTGGACCTGGAGGCGGGCCTGCCCCCGGGCGAGAAGCTCTACGCAAGGTATAAGAGGACGGAAAGGGACATATCGGTCCTCTTCCTCGTGGACCTCAGCATGTCCACGGATTCGTGGGTCGGGAAGAAAAGGGTGATAGACCACGAAAAAGAGGCCCTCGTCCTCCTCTCAGACGCCATTGAGAGGCTCGGAGACGGTTACGCCGTGTACGGTTTCTCGGGCAAGGGGCGCACCGGGTGCAGCTACTACCACGTAAAGGGATTCGACGAGAGATACACCGAGGCCGTAAGGCAGCGCATCTCGGGCCTCGTCCCCCACTCTTATACGAGGATGGGCCCCGCCATAAGGCACTCGGTGGAGATACTGAGGAAAAGACCGTCCCGGATAAAGCTTCTCTTCATACTCTCCGACGGGAAGCCCAACGACGTGGACGTCTACGAGGGCAGGTACGGGCTCGAGGACACGCGCATGGCCGTAAAGGAGTCCGAGAGGGCTGGCGTCATCCCCTTCTGCCTCACCCTCGACACGAACGCCAGGGAGTACCTGCCGCACCTTTTCGGCCAGGCCAACCACGCGGTGGTGCCCGGCGCGGAAAAACTCGCTGCCACGCTTCCCATGCTCTACGCGAGGATAATAAACAAGCTCTGACCCCGGAAGGCCTTTCGATGGAATTGACTTTACGGCCTCCCTTTAGGATAATTGGTAAAAATACGGGGGAGGGCTGAGATGGATATAAAGACCGTAAAGATAGAGAACCCCGAGGGGCTGAACCTCATACTCGGACAATCCCACTTCATAAAGACCGTAGAGGACCTGCACGAGGCACTCGTTTCGAGCGTGCCCGGGATAAAGTTCGGCCTCGCCTTCTGCGAGTCCTCGGGCCCCTGCCTCGTAAGGACGAGCGGCACAGACGACGCGCTCGTTGCACTCGCCGCCAGGAACGCGCTCGCCCTTTCGAGCGGACACGCCTTCATAGTCTTCCTCAAGGACGCCTTCCCCGTAAACGTATTGAACGCCGTAAAGGCGGTGCCCGAGGTGTGCCGGGTCCTGTGCGCCACGGCGAACCCCGTCGAGGTCATAGTGGCCCAGACGGAACAGGGCAGGGGCATACTCGGCGTAATAGACGGATACGCCTCGAAGGGGGTCGAGGGCGAGGAGGACATAAAGGAAAGGAAGGAGCTCTTGAGGAGGTTCGGATACAAGCTGTGACATGAAAAAACCGCGTTTTTCAACGCGGTTTTTTTTCAGTAACCTAAATTACATAAAAAATGAGCATAAAAGAGGATTGTATTCCCGAGGCGCTCTCATGCCTCGAAGCAGGCTCAGGGAGAGGGGGACGAGAAATCCCCGACCTCGGGTTTGACGAGCCTGGAGTAGTCCTTGTAGGCCATCTCAACGGCCTCGTAATGGTTGCCGGCGTTGAAGAATATGTGTTCGTCCTCAGTAAGAGTGGTGTCCACTATGGTCTTTACGCCGTACAGATTGCCGAAGGGGGGTTCGGCGCCCGGTTCGCAGTCCGGGAAGAGGCCCTTGAATTCATCTTCAGAGGCGAGCCTTATCTCCTTTTCCTCAAGGGTCTCCTTCAATTTCTTGAAGTCGAGCTTCCTGCTCGCCGGAAGGACCATCATGACGAACCTGTCTCCGGCCTTAACCATGACGACCTTGGCGAGTTCTTTCCCCGATACGTGCATCTCGGCGGCCATCTCCTGGGCCGTAAAAACCTCCGGGTGGGTCACGGTCTTGAATTTGACGCTATTCTTCTTCAAGAACTCTTCCAGCCTCGAAAGAATTGCCATAACATCACCCCCTGTTTTTGATAAAATAACTATAGCACCTTTCCCGCCGTTGACAAGCGCGAATTTATAGGTCTTGACACATCGGCGCCGTTCGGCTGAAAAAACGGACAGGTTATGCTCGAAGAAAACCCGCAAAGGAATATCCCGAAGCTTCTCGCCGTGGCCGCTTCCGCCTTCATGCTCACCCTCCACGGCTGCTCCTCTTCCCAGGAGGGCAAGCACACCGGGGGACTGGCAGAGATAGAATCGGCGAAGAAACTCAGGGTGATAGTGCGCCGCGAGCCCGTGGAGTTCGTTCCCAGGAGCGCCTTTCCAGTGACGCTGGACAGGTCCATCGCCTCCGAGCTTGCCCAAGAGCTCGGGGTACGCCTCGAGCTCATAGTTGCCGATGACTACGACGTTATGATGGAAAAACTCCTCGGCGGCGAGGCAGACGTGATAGCGGCGTCAATGACGGTCACGGAGGCGAGGAAAAAGAGGGTCGCCTTCTCCACGCCCTACCTCTATACGGACGAGCTCCTGATAACTCGCACGGGCGCTGAGGCGCCTTCGGGCATAAGGTCCCTTAAGGGCAGGGACGTTTGCGTAAAGAGGTCGAGCCCTCATTTCGAGACCCTTCTGGCGCTGAATAAAGGCGCGGGCTTCAACGTCTTCGAGATGCCGGAGACCCTTGAGGACGAGAAGATGCTCGACATGGTCTCCCGCGGCGAGTGCTACGCCACGGTAGCCGACTCGCGCCACTGGGAGGCGGTGTCCGGCGCTTACGCGAACCTCGCCGTCTCCATCACCCTCGCCAAGGACCGCGCAATCGCCCTCGCCATGAGGCCCAACGCCACGAAGCTCAAGAGGAGGATAAACGGCTTCCTCACCTCGAGGGCCCTTGCCGGAAGGCGCGACACCCTCCATAAGGACGACCTCGATGGGCTCAAGAGGCGAAAGGTCCTGAGGATGATAACCAGGAACAACGCGATGACCTACTACATATACCGCGGCACTCAGGTGGGCTTCGAGTACGAGCTGATAAAACGCTTCGCCGAGAGCCAGGGCCTGAGGCTCGAGATAGTAGTGCCCCCGAGACACAAGGACATGATCGCCTGGCTCAACGAGGGCAGGGGGGACGTAGTGGCGGCGGCCATGACCATCACGGCGGCGCGTGAAAGGCGGGTGGCCTTCACCGTACCCTATAACCACGTCGAAGAGGTGGTGGTGGCAAGGGAGGACAACGATGAGATAAACGGCCCCCTCGACCTCGAGGGCAAGACCCTTTACGTGAGGAAGTCGAGCTCCTTTTACGAGACGCTCATGGAGTTGAGGAAGGCCGTCAGGGGCATCAAGGTAGGAGTGCTGCCGGAGGACATGGAGACGGAGGAGATACTCGCAGGCGTGGACGAAGGCCGGCTGGAGGCCACCGTCGCGGACTCGAACCTCCTCGATCTCGAGAGGAGCTACGGCAGGCCTTTGAAGGCAGTATTCAGCCTCAGGAAGACGGTCCACGGCTGGGCGGTCAGAAATGGGAACGAAGACCTCCTTGCCGCCCTTAACGAGTTCATAGCCAGCGAGCACAGGGGGCTCTTCTACAACACGCTGAAGGAGAAGTACTTCTCGGAGAAGAGGACGATAGACAAGGCCCACAAGGACTTCCGCTCCGACGTAAGCGGCAAGCTCTCCCCCTACGACGATATCGTGAAGAAATACTCGGACGTCTTCGGCCTCGACTGGCGGCTCGTCGTGGCGCAGATGTTCCAGGAGTCGAGCTTCGACCCGGGGAAGGTGAGCTGGGCCGGTGCGATGGGGCTCATGCAATTGATGCCAGGGACAGCGGGGGAGCTCGGCATAGAAGACCTCTTCCTGCCCGAGTCCTCCATAAAGGGCGGCACGGCGTATCTTGCCGAGCTTATAGGCAGGTTCGACGCCTCCATACCTTTAAGGGAGCGCATACGCTTCGCCCTTGCCGCCTACAACGTTGGCTACAACCACTTGACCGACGCCAGACGCCTCGCCGAACGCCTCGGTTACAATCCCAATATATGGTTCGGAAACGTCGAGATGGCGATGGCCCTCCTGCAAAAACCCTCTTACTACATGAGCGCCAGGTACGGCTACTGCCGCGGCTCCGAGCCCGTTGCCTACGTACGGGAGATACAGACCCGCTACAACGCTTACGTGAAACACGTTCCGGGTTGAGGGAAACTTTTTGTAAAAAGTTTCCCTCAAACTCACTTCAAAAACTTTATGCTGTCCTGACGGGGGAGACCCCGTGGAAGAAATATCCTTACGAGGGGGTCTCCCCCGTCAGGAGAATAGCACAAAAGTCTTTGGAAAGGGGGCTGGGGAAAAACTTTCTTCAGAAAGGTTTTCCTCAGGTTGTTTGAAACTAATGAAGCCATATCTGTCAAAGTCGCAGTTCCTGAGGGGGCATCAGTGCGGTAAATCCCTCTGGCTCCTCAGGAACAGGCCCGAGCTTGCCGCCCCTGCGGACGCCTCGCTCCTTAACGCCTTCGAGACGGGCTCCGAGGTGGGCCGTGTAGCCCACGCTCTCTTCCCCGGAGGAGTCGAGGTCACCTACGACGCCAACCTCAACAGGATGATAGGCGCCACGAAGGGGTTCATAAAGAGCGGGTTCGACACGGTCTACGAGGGGGCCTTCAGGCACGATAACGTCCTCGTCCTGGCCGACATCCTCCACGAGGGGCCCGGAGGCTGGGAGGTCTACGAGGTCAAGAGCTCAACGGAAGTGAAGGATATAAACCTCTACGACCTCTCCGTTCAATACTACGTCCTCAAGGGCGCGGGGCTCGATGTGGCGAAGGCCTGTCTCGTCCTCATAGACTCGAGTTACGTGAGGAGCGGGCCCCTGGACGCTGTCTCCCTCTTCAAGACCGTGGACCTGACTGACAGGGTAAGGGATATCCAGGGACGCGTAGTCGAGGAGCTCAAGACGATGCGCTCGACACTTGAGGGAGGGTACCCGGACATAGATATAGGCCCCTGGTGCACGGACCCCTATATCTGCGACTTCATACCCCACTGCTGGGCCCACATACCTGAGAACTCGGTATTCGATCTAAGGGGCAGGGGGATAGACAAGTTCGAAAGCTACGGAAGGGGGGTCGTTAGCTTCGAGGACCTCGACCCCGGGGCGCTCAACGAGGCCCAGCGCATGCAGGTCACAGCCGAGCTTACCGGGGCCGTCACCCTCGACAGGGAGGCGATAAGGGGGTTCCTCTCGACCATCCACTACCCCCTCTGTTTCCTCGACTTCGAGACCCTGAGGCTCGCCATCCCCCCCTTTGACGGGACAAGCCCCTACGAGAGGATCCCCTTCCAGTATTCGCTCCATTGCATGGAGAGCGAGGGGGCAGAGCCCGTCCATCACGAGTTCCTCGCAAGGGAGGGTACAGACGGCAGGGAAGAGCTTGTAAAGGGCCTCGTAGGGCTCGTACCCGAAGGCGCCTGCGTGGTCGTCTACAACATGAGCTTTGAGAAGTCAGTCCTCGACTGCCTCGCCCGAGGGTCCCCCGCCTGCGCAAAGGAGCTCGCGAGGGTCAGCGAGGGCATAGTGGACCTCATGGTTCCCTTCAAGAACAGGCATTACTACACCCGGGAGATGAGAGGGAGCTATTCCCTCAAGTCCGTCCTGCCGGCGCTCCTGCCGGGGCTCGACTACCGGGGGCTCGAAATATCGAACGGCGAGGAGGCGTCCATCGTCTTTAGCACCCTCCACTTGAACCCCGATAGAGAAGTAGTGGAGAGGATAAGGGGGGAGCTGCTCGAATACTGCGCCTTCGACACCATGGCGCTGGCGGGGCTCCTTAAAAAGCTCAAAGAACTGGAGAAAACTTTTTGAAAAAAGTTTTCTCCAGACCTCTTTCAAAAACTTTTAGCTATATATCCCATGGCGGGAGACCCCCTCTGCGGAGAAATTCTTTCACGGGGTCTCCCGCCATGGGATAGCCAGAAGTCTTTGGAAGGGGGGTATGGGGGGAAACCTTTCTT
>DATEAM010000001.1:0-3051 GCA_035288385.1 Thermodesulfobacteriota bacterium | reverse complement strand
CTCCCTCGCCCCCCCTCGCCCCCCCTCGCCCACCTCACCTGACCGTCCGTGCTCATATCTCAAGTCAATCACAACATTTTATCATGTCAATATGGTCAAAAAATCACCTTGCGAGGAATCCCTTGAGCCTCAAGGCGTCGGCCGCGGCGTATCCGGCCTCGTCGTTGTCGAAATAGCAGTACACGTCCCGCGCCTGCCCGACCCACCGGGAGAACTCCCTGGCCCAGCCCCTGAGGGAATTGTCCGTGTATCGCCCCCTGTAGGGCCCGTCGGGGCCGTGGAGCCTCAGGTAAACGAAGTCCGCGGTAGCCTCCACTGGCGAAAGGGTCCGGTCAAGGTCGTAAATGCAGAAGGCGGAGTTGTGTTTCTTAAGAAGCCCGTATACGCCCGCATCGAACCACGTGGGGTTTCGGAACTCGAAGGCATAGCGGTGTCCCTTAGGAAGGGCGTCGAGGAAGCCCTCGAGACGCTCGATGTTTATCTTCCACCCGGGGGGGAGCTGGAAGAGCACGGGGCCGAGCTTTTCTCCGAGAAGCCCCGCTCTGCCGAAGAAAAGGGGGAGAGTGGTCTCAGGGTCCTTAAGGTTCTTGTTGTGCGTTATAAAGCGGCTCGCCTTCACGGAGAAAATGAAACCCTCGGGAACAGAGTCCCTCCAGGCACGAACCGTATCCTCCTCGGGGAGCCTGTAGAAGGAGCTGTTTACCTCCACGGTGTCGAAGTGCCTCGCGTAATACCCGAGGAAACCCTCCTTGGGCAGCCCCTGGGGATAGAAGGGGCCGCTCCAGTGAGCGTAGTGCCAGCCTGAGGTGCCGATGAATATTTTTTTCATAAATCCTGTTGAGGGAAACTTTTTGAAAAAAGTTTCCCTCAAACTCCCTTCAAAAACTTTTAGCTATCCCGAGGAGGCAGCCCCCCGGGAGATGAAATTCGCGCAAGAGGGGGGCCGCCTTCTCAGGATAATAGCATAAAAGTCTTTGAAGGAGGGGGTATGGGGGGGAAACTTTCTTCAGAAAGTTTCCCCCCCCATTATTGACTCTGCCCGTCAAGGAAGGCCCAATTTAGAAATTTGAAAAAATCAGGACTTATAGTAATATTGGAAATACGGGCCATATAAATGTCACTCCCGGTCGGTTTACGAAACCTCGGCCGGGTGGTAGAGTTAAACACAGGTCATAATCCTTGAGGGTCGTTATATGAAGATAAGGCCTTACAGGTCCCCGCTCCAGCTCCTCATTATCATGGGCGTGTCCATATACGTCGTGGAGTTCATGGTAATGATAATCCTCGTATTCCTCCCCCACGAGTCCCCGGTTGTCCATGCCTTTGTGGACTCCTCGATCCTTATCGTGCTCCTCGTGCCCTTTCTCTACCTTTTCCTCTTCCGCCCCCTCATACTCCACATAAAGGAGACGAAGAAGGTCGAAGAGGACCTTACGAGGGAGCGCGACCGGGCCCAGAGGTACCTCGACGTGGCAAGGGTCATGCTCATCGTGCTGGATACCGACGGGAAGGTGGCGCTCATAAACAGGAGGGGCTGCGAGATACTCGGCTACGACGAGGCTGAAATCCTCGGAAAGGACTGGTTCGAGAACTTCATCCCCGTGGAGATGAGGGGCGGGGTAAAGAGGGTCTTCAGGGAGCTTATCCAAAAGGGCGTGGATAGGGAAGGGTATTTCGAAAACCCTGTCCTTACGAGGAGAGGAGAGGAACGGATCATACTCTGGCACAATACGGTATTAAGGGAAGACGGCCAGGTGGCGGGCACCCTTAGCTCGGGAGAAGACGTTACCGAAAGAAAGCGCGCCGAGGACTCCCTTAAGGAGAGCGAGACGCGCTACAGGCTCATACACGACACGGCCTTCGACGCCATAATAATAGCCGACGAAGAGGACCTGGTCGTGGAGTGCAACCCGAGCGCCGAGAAGATGTTCGGCTACGGCCGGGGCGAGCTCGTTGGGGTGAACATAATAGATCTCATGCCGGAGGAATACAGGGGCAAGCACCTTGAGGGGCTCAGGAGGTTCCTGTCCACCGGCGAGAGCAGGATACAGGACAAGGTCATCGAGATCGAGGGCCTTAGAAGAGACGGGGAGGTATTCCCCGTGGAGCTCATCGTGAGCAACTTCAAGCTCGGCGAGAGGGTGTATTTTTCCGGCACCATACGCGACATCACCGAGCGCAAGCGAGCCGAGGAGGAGAAGGATGTCATCCAGGCCCAGCTGAACCAGGCCCAGAAGATGGAGGCCATAGGCCGGCTCGGGGGAGGGATAGCCCACGACTTCAACAACATCCTTACGGCCATCAGGGGCAACGCCGAGCTTGCCATGGAGCTCGTGGACAGGGAAGACCCCGTTCGTTCGAACCTCGAGGAGGTGATACTCTCCGTTGCCCACGCCTCAAAGCTCACCAGGCAGCTCCTTCTCTTCAGCCGAGGGCACCCCTTTGAGCTCACCACCCTCGACCTTAACGCCACGGTGGAGAACCTCCTGAAGATGCTGAAACGCCTCATCGGAGAGGACATAGAAGTCGTGACCGAGCTCGACTCGGGGCTCTGGACCGTAAGGGCCGACGAGTCGAATATGGAGCAGGTGCTCTTGAACCTCGCGGTAAACGCGCGCGACTCCATGCCCGACGGGGGCACGCTTTTGATAAAGACCGGCAACGCGATAATGACCGATGAAGATTGCAAGAAGATACCGGAGTGCAGGCCCGGCACGTCCGTGTGCCTCACGGTGGTGGACACGGGCGTGGGCATGGACAAGTTGGTCCTCTCCAGGATATTCGAGCCCTTTTTCACCACCAAGGAGACGGGCAAGGGCACGGGCCTCGGGCTTTCCGTTGTGTACGGCATAGTAAGGCAGCACGATGGATGGATAGACGTGAAGAGTCAGCCCGGGAAGGGGACCACCTTCAGGATATACCTGCCCGCCGAACCGGTGGAGGCGACCAAAAAGGCCGTGGAAGAAGCGCCCCCGGTGCTGAAGCCCTCGGGCGGGGGAGGCGGGGGAGGCAAGGAAGGCAGGGGGGAGATGGGGGGCAAGGGGGGCAAAG